>JAFCZJ010000015.1 GCA_019314375.1 Deltaproteobacteria bacterium
GGGGGAAAGGAGGTCCGTCCAGTGAACCTTTCCGCCATCACCAAGGAATTCGTGGAGTTACAGGTGCGCTCCGGCTCAGATCTGTCCAGCGCCGAGCGAAGCCGCCAAGGTCTGCTGCGCAAGGCCCTGATGCTGGGAGAAAAACAAGCCGAGGCTGAGCCGGTCAATCCCAACGGCAAGATCAGAGTGAGGTTGCCGGACGGCGAGCGCATCAGCGATCAGCAAATCGATCGAATCGACGAGGGCATGTTCGACGCCCGGCTGGTCTCCCCGGCGGTCCACGGAGACCGAATGGTTGTGTTGGTGGAGCCGGGACCGGGTCGGCCCGCCCTGGCGAGCTACGCCGTGGCCGTGAGCACCTCGCTGACCGACCCTTCGCTGACTCGTTTTCGTCTGGAAAAATCCTGAGGTTCTATTTTCTCGTTTTCGCAAGCCTGGCCAGCCATAACTGTCCATCTTCCGTCACATAGCTCAAACGAAGTCCGTCCGCCGACAAACTGGGATGCTGTTCGATAGACGGCGTGCCATGGGTCAAGGGCTGACAGCTTGGGTCTGTGTCGCTCAGGCTACACACAAACAGCCCCCCGGCCATGATGCGATGCCCGTCGTCGCGGCTTTGATCAAAGACAAGCAAACCGTCATCCGGGCCACCGAAAGCCGGATGGTGCCCGGCTCCCAAGGAAAACAAGCGCCCGTCCTTAATGCGCAACAAATGCAAACCGCTCACCAATCCCTCAAAGATCAGATAGCGCCCATGGGGAGACAAACGCGGAGCGAAATAGCGATCCCGGCCGGGATCCAGGCGCTGGCGACCCAGAGGACCGACCATCCAAATGGCATCATCGACCTGTTCAACCCGCAGGGGCCAAGCAAGCGGCGCTTGGCCAAGCTGTTCGCCATTCAGATCGATCCAAGAGGGCTTGGCCGCAAAAGGTCGCTTGGGGTCGCGCAAGACCACCCGCCGGCCGTCCGCGCTCCATGCTGGCTTGAAGCCCACACGCGGGCCGCGGGCCAAGAGACGAGGTTGCGGCTTTTCATCATCGAGCCTCACCAGGAAAAGCGCATCAAGGCCCGGGCTCGCGAAGAGAAGCTGCCGTCCGTCCGGCGAGAGCACGGGTGCGGTGAAAGCCCCTTTCCGCAGGGGTGTCGCGTCCTGGATTTCCAGGTCTCCGGCCTTGGCCTGTATGCTTGTCAGGCTGGCAAAAAAGATGGCGGCGATGGCCAGACGACGCCGACCCGCCCAAAAACCCAGGCCGGCCAGAAGCATCATCCCGACCAAAAGACTTGAAGAACCACCCCCCGAAGCGCAATCGCAACCGTCCTCCGGCTCCATGCCGTGCCCGCCGTCCGTGCCATCGCCATCTTCCTGCCCGGCGTCGTCTTCTCCGGCATCCGCACCGGCATCCACACCAGCATCCGCACCGGCATCCACACCAGCATCCACACCAGCATCCTCTTGCCCCTGCTCGGGGAATAGGCCGACAGAACACCAGGCCGTGGCATTGGCCGCCACCTGGCAATTTCGCGAGTTGGTCTGATAGCCGACCAGGCTGGCTTGCAGGGTGTAAGCGCCGGGCGGCAGGGTGAAAGACCACAGGGCCTCGACGCCCTCGGCCAAAGCCGAATCCTCGGTCTCCAACACAATGACCTGGGCACCGGCCAGCCGGATGCTCATGTCGTCCGCGCCCTGGCCTTGATCTTCAAAAACAGCGCCCCGGGCCGTGCCGGTGTCCGTTGGGTTCTGTCCATAATGCAACTGGATGGCTCGCAGATGGGCCGCAGCAGCCTCCTGCAGGTGCTCGGGACTGGATAGATAGGTGGCGTCCACCGCGCAGTTGTTCACGAAGCCCATCTCGCTCAGGGTGGCCGGCATGGCCGTGGCCGTCAACACGGTGAAGTTGGCGGTCTTGCCTCCCCTGTCGGCAAGACCCCAGGCAATGATCATTTCGGCCTGGATCTTGTCCCGCAAATCAATGGCGTTGCTGGCGGCGTTGGTGGCGCAATAGGTCTCGGTGCCGGTGGCCGGGGTGCCGTCATTGGCGTTGGCATGAATGCTGACAAAGCGGTCCGCTCCGTTGGAGTTGGCATAGTCCGCGCGACCGGCCAAGGGGATGAACACGTCCGTATCCCGGGTCATGAGCGCGGTAAAACCGGCCCCTTGCAACAAATCACGAAGGCGCAGGCCCGTGTCCAAATTGATATCTTTTTCATTCAGCCCGCAACTCACGGCCCCCGGATCGTCTCCACCGTGGCCCGGATCAACACAGATGGTTTGGGCGGAAAGTGCCGCCGGCAAAGCAACCATCCACAGGACAAAAAAAACTCGCATGCACATGATTTCAAGCCTCCTCGTCCCCGGCTGTCTGATTCTTACCACTTTTATCGCCCACGCCGTCGGACAACTGCACAAAAACCGAAAAAACGATGAGACCATATCCAAAAATTGCCGCCGGTCGCATGCTCTCGCCCCATGAATAATAGGCAACGACCGCGGCCATGAGCGGCTCACTCAAGGTCAAGGCGGAGATCCGTCCGGCCTTGATATAGCGCAAAGCATGATTGAACGAAGTATGGCCGATCATGGTGGGCACCAGGGCCATGAGAACAAAACACAACCAAGTTTGCTCCGAGTAGTCCACCAGGGGCAAACCCATGACCAACAACACCCCGAACGACAAAAGAGCCGCGATACCATAAATGCCCGTGACATAAGCCCGGTTGTCTATCTTGCTCCTGAGCCCCTTGCCAGCCAAAAAGTAAACCGTGAAGAGAACCGAACACAGAAGCGCCATGGCGTCGCCGGCCAGAGCAGCGCTGGAAAAATCCAGATCGTCTACGCCGATGATGACCACGCCCCCCAGACCCACGGCGATGGCGATGCCCAGCCGCCAGGATGCCCGCTCTCCATAAATAAGCCAGGCGGCCGTGGCGGTCAGCACCGGGTTGATGGCGAAAAAAATGGCCGCATTGGCCACCGAGGTCCACTGCACGGCGGTGATCCACGCAAAAAAATGCAGGGCCAAAGCCACGCCGGCCAAGACCAACAAGGCCTTCTCCCGACAACCCAAAGTCCACAGTTCCCAAAGTCGCCGACCGGCCAAGGGCGCCAACAACAGGCTTGCCAACAAAAGACGCCAGGCCGCGATGGCCACGGGATGCGCATCCCCAATACGAATAATGTTGCCCGACTGACTGGCGGCCACAAGGCCCAGAGCCAAAAAAATCCAGACACTTGGAGAGGGGGACGTTGTTGCGTTATTCTCGTTATTCATGAATAACGAGAATAACGCAACAACGTCCCCCTTAGGGAGATAAACCATGCGTACGCAATTGGCTTTTTTGATGGCCCTGTGCCTGCTGGCCGTAGACATTGGCAGCCTTTGGGCCCAAACCTTGACTGAGCCCCAAGACGCGAAGCGAGAACACAGACGAAAGGGCGTGAGCTTCACCGTGGAGTTGCAGAATCTCTTTCTCATGCGCTCGGACTCGGACTTCGATGGTTCCGAATACAGCTTCAACGAAGAGGGCCAGGAAGTGGGTGCCTTCGCTACGGTGCTGAAGCCGGGCTTCACCTGGCATCTGACCAAGCACCTTCGGGTTTACTATGAGGCCGAATTGGGCCTGAGCTACTGGTCCATGCAAGATCCGGATCAGCGAGATCCCTTGGCGACCGACATCTTCATGATGAAACACCGGGAGCTCTGGGGCTCCGGCGAATCCGGAGACGACGTCGGCTACAAGATCGGCTACGGTCGGTTCAAGGATCCCACCGGCCTCTTTCTCAACCACTGGATCGGCACGGCCCAGTTCTGGGTCGGCATGGACTCGGAAAATCGGGTGGGCATCTTCATGGGCCAATTGCCGGACTCGACCCACGAGGGCATTGACGTCACGGACAACAACTTCGTGCGCGACATTTGGGTTTATGGTGCCCGCTGGGACACCGTCATCGCCCACGGCTGGAGCGGCAGCGCTGCTTTCCATGCTCTCTATGACAGTCACCTGAGCGGACAAGAGCGCTGGCTCATCGTGCCCAGCCTCCACGTGGAAGCCGGGGAAGACGATCTCTTCTTGAGCATAGACGCCATGCTTCAGCACGGCCAGGCCGAGGGCCAAACCCCCGACGGACGCATCCAGACGCTCTTGGCCTGGGCCGGACAAAGCCACCTGCGCTGGGACATCACCGATCACTTCAAGCTTTGGCCCTCCAAACTGGATCTCAACCTCTTGGTCCTGAGTGCAGACGATGCCCATCCGGACAACGACATGAACTATGCCTTCGCGGCCTCCGGCAAAAACAATTCGGCGACCCTGATGTTGACCGAGGATGAAATTCGCGACTGGTACGATAACTACGACGAAGGCTTCTCGTCTTACCAGGGTGGCTTCTTCACCAACCGGGCCGGCCTGTTCGTCGCCGATCTGAAAGCCACATGGAAGGTGGAAGAAGATCTGGACGTCAGCCTGGTTCTGGCCTCGGCCAACGTGCTCAAACCCAGCAATGCCCTGGACAATACTTTTCTGGGTTTTGAAATGGACCTCATGGCCACGGCGCGTTTTCACGACATGGCCTGGGTACAGTTGGCCTTCGGCTGCCTGATTCCGGGTGCCGCCGCCGCCGCCCTGACGAACAACATCGACCTCTCCGCCACCGAGCCGGTGCTCATGGGCGAGATCTCCGTGCTGATGAAATACTAAATCAGTGAAAGGCAAAACCATGAGAACCGTAAAAACGAGACATCCCTCCTTTCCCGGCGTCGAAATGGACTCAGCCATGGACGTACGACCAGACGTAATCTGGCAAGTACTCTGCGGCGATCGAGGACACTGGCGAGCGGGCATCTACAGCCCCTCGGAACGCTCCGCCGAAGAGTGCATCGAACTCGAAAAACACAACTGCCCCGAATTGTTCGTACTGCTCGAAGGCAAACTCACCTTGCTGATCGCCAAAGATCGCCAACTCATCGAGCTACCCTTGGAGCCAGGCAAACCCGTACTCGTCCAATCGCCCCACTCAGGCTTCTGCCCCGACGGCCCACACACAGGCCGCGCCCTCGTCGTCGAACGCGACGAATTCGACACCGAATACAGCGAACCCAAAAACTGGACCCCAAACCAAACCATCACCATGCCCATCGCCTGAAAGCCAATCCATGCAGTCCATCAACCCCGTCAACTGTCAGCTCATCAAGGAATACCCGGAGCCCAGCCCGGAAGAGGTCGAGGCCCAGATCGAAAAAACCCACCAGGCCTGGCTTGCATGGCGGGAGACCGACTTTTCACGGCGCACCAAAATCTTGCACAAGACGGCCGAGGTTTTGCGCTCCAGGGCAGATGAATACGCTCGACTCATGTGCCTTGAGATGGGCAAGCCCCTTGCCGAAGGTCGAAGCGAGGTAGAAAAAAGCGCCTGGGTTTGCGACTACTACGCTGAACACGCCGAAGGCCAACTCGAGTCCGATCTCATCGCCACCGACGCCCACAAGTCTTACGTTGCCTACAAGCCGATGGGCATCGTGCTGGCCGTGATGCCCTGGAACTTTCCCTTTTGGCAGGTGTTGCGCTTTGCCGCCCCGGCGCTCATGGCCGGCAACGCAGGCTTGCTCAAGCATGCCAGCAACGTGCCCGGTTCGGCTTTGGCCATCGAAGACAGCTTTCTCGCGGCCGGCCTGCCCGATGATGTTTTCAAGACGCTCCTTGTTGGCTCAAAACAAGTGGATGCCATCATCGAGCATCCCCACGTCAAAGCCGTGACCTTGACCGGCTCTACGCCCGCGGGCCGTGCCGTAGCGGCCAAGGCCGGTTCGATGCTTAAAAAGACGGTTCTGGAACTGGGCGGCAGCGATCCCTATTTGATCCTGGAAGATGCGGATCTGGAGCTGGCCCTGCCCGCCTGCGTCACCTCTCGCATGATCAATGGAGGCCAAAGCTGCATCGCCGCCAAGCGCTTCATCGTTGTGGAGTCCGTTCGAGAAGAATTTGAACAAGGCTTCATCAAACTGATGCGCGACAAGAAGATGGGCGATCCGATGCTGGAAAACACGGACCTGGGCCCGCAGGCGCGCATCGATCTGCGTGACGAACTGCATGATCAAGTACAGCGGGCCCTTGCCCAAGGAGCCAGACTGCTCCTGGGTGGTGAAATCCCCAAGGGCCCAGGTGCCTTCTATCCACCCACGGTGCTCACCGACGTGAAAGTCGACAACCCGGCCAACCGAGAAGAACTCTTCGGTCCGGTGGCGGCCATCATCCCCGTGACCGATGAAGAAGAAGCCATTCGAGTAGCCAACGATTCCATCTTCGGTCTTGGTGCCTGCGTGTTTTCTAAAAATCAAGAACGCGCCGAAGCCATCGCCCGGGATCGAATCGAGGCCGGCAGTTGTTTCGTCAACGCCTTTGTTCGCTCGGATCCGCGCCTGCCCTTCGGCGGCATCAAAGAATCGGGCTACGGCCGAGAACTGGCCGCCTTCGGCATCCGCGAGTTCGTCAACATCAAGACTGTTTACATTAAGTAACCCAGAAAATCAGGCGCTGCCTACGCGACCTTCATCAAATTCATCACGGGAAATCCACCATTTTCGCCCGCAGCGGGGACAAAGGGTCTCTACTTTGTCGTCATCCTCGAAAAGCTCCTCGGCCTTATCTAGAAACATGCCCCGCACGACCTTCAAGATGGTCTCTTGATTGCAGCTGCAGGCGAAACGATAGTGGCGCTCTTCCACGTTCTCCAGCGTCCCGCCCGCCAGGAGCGCTGCGACCTGAGCCGCGTCAAGATTGGCCAACCAGTCTCGATCAACTCTTGGCAGGCCCTGCACGAAGGCCACGTTCGTCCCCCCCAAATCAATCAGCCTTGTGGGGAGCTGAACCGAACGGTGAAAAAACTGCTCGTAAATGTTTAGAACATCCCGCCCTTCGACATCCAAAACCGAGCGCTGAACCTCCCTCCTGGGCCGTTGACTCTCGAAATACAAACGCCCGTGACCGGCGGTACGCACATGGCTAAGATAGGCTCGACCCGTAACCCGGAAGCCCGTGTTGTCGCCGGAGACAAAGAGATTCAATGGGGGATCGTGCAAATTGAGAGTCCAGGCGACAAATTCGTCCGGCGGCAGGGCCGCCAAGTGCAAGGTCGCTGCAGCCAATGCCAGATCCAACAAGTGCAGCTCATCAGAACCCCGTACGTCTTGCCACCGCGCTGCGTGGGTGCGATGCGCCCGAAACATGGCAGCGAAATCGGCCTGGGTGATCACCGCTTCACGCCCTCGATCCACCCAGCAGCGAACCAGGATTGAATCAGTGTCGATCTGGTTTTTGTTTTGCTCAGACATGGCCGATGATTTTAGCAGAAAACACACCCCTTGGCCATCCAGGCCAAATGGATATAGAATCGGACCAGACTCGTGAACTTTTCCAGGAGGGATTCCGGTGAAGCGCTTCGCTTTTTTGATGACCATCTTGTTGGCATGGCCTGTAGGCTCGAAGGCCGAACCCAAACTCAGAACCGTCAAAATTTATGGCACCGGCCTGGGCAGGGTCGTTCGTGAGTTGGAGTCCATCCCTTGCAAGATACGCCTACAGGGAATGCTGCAAGAAAGAGGATACCGCTTGATCGCCAAGGAGGATCCAACCACGGCCGACTTGGTCATTACCACCAGCGGTGCCTGCAACCAGCTTTCCCATACGCGCATGACGGCGCGTGAGCATATCTGTACCATGCAAGCCAAGATCCGAAGAGTCCGCCACTCCAAGCGATTCAAGGCGCAAGGCAAAAGCAAGGCCAGCCAGCGCAGCGCCTGGAGCGATGGATGTCTGGAGCTAACAAAAAAAATGGCCCCCTTCCTGGGCAAGGTGAAAAACCAAGATAAACTCAAATCACGCCACAAATGGCCCAAGAAGAGGCTGAACGTTAGATTCTCATGGAAAAAGGGACTGACACCCATGCCCTTGTTGAAAATCACGACCTTCTTCAAAAAGGCGGGGTACCAAGCCAAACTCATCAAAAGCGGCTCCACCCACTGTCGTTTCAAGGTCTCTCTGGAAGAAGCCCCGGAGCAATTCGAATCCCTCCTGCGCACTTACCTGGGTGCCCAGTACGAACTCACCGGCCATTCAAGCAAAGGCGGGCTGAGCTTCAAACTCACAAACCGCTGAGAATATTCTGGAAGAAGGGCGGCGTTTCTTCGTCGCCAGCCGCCTTGGTCTCCGCGTCGCTCTCCAGGTACCCAACCAGGGACCGATAGCGCCCATCGAAGCGAGCTGCCGGGTTTAGCTTCAGGGCCACCTTCAGGTGCCTGCGGGACTTCTTCACGTTGCCGTTTACTTTGTAACACTGGGCGATGGCCAGCTCGCATGCGAAGCGAGCCTTGTTGCCCTTCGCCTTGCCCCGTGCCTTTTGGAAACTCACAAGGGCCATCAACATCTCGCCCGTTCCGGCCTGGGCCGTGGCCAATCCGTATATGGATTTGTAGCTCTCCTTAAGCTTGGCTGCGGCTTCGTAAGCCTTCAGCGCCTCGCCGAACATGCCGCTCTTGGCCAACATGGAGCCCTTCTTGATAAGCGCGTCGTGGCCCGTGCCCGTTCCGGCTTGCTTTTCGACCTGCTTTACGTAGGCCGCCAGCAAGGACTTGGCCTCCTTGTTCGCCTTGGCCAAACGCAGGGCGGGCATTTTCACGCCGGCCCTTTGCGGCAGGCTCGCAGGCGGGTTATCCAGCCAAGCCGTGGCCACCTCCACCCACTGCTTCCCGCGCACCTTGTACTTTCCGTGGTAATTCTCGGCACCCTTGCTCCATGCCTGGGCGAATCCCTTGGCCTTGCCCAACATGGTGGTCTCCACCGGCACCCAGAGTTCATCTTGATGGATTACGGTCTTTTTCAACTCCACGGGGAAGGAGGCCCGGTTTTCCGCCAACACGCCCGTGTTGTACATCATGAAAACATGACCGCTGACCGGCACCACGGCCGTCGGCACATTCAGCGCCTCAAGCACGGAGCTGTACAAAACGGTCAAGTCATCACAATCGCCGACCTTGCGCGCCAGGGTCTGAGCCGGGAAATTGACCGTGTCCAACGCGCCTTTCTTGACGCTTGCGAAAGGACGCTTGCTGTCCGGTTTGTAGCGGATGCCCAAATCGTTCAGGGCGTTGAACGCATAGAGGGCCAGCAGATGCCTGTGCAGGGGATGGCTGGGCTTGGCCAGGTCAGCATGCTTGGCCGAAAACTCACGGAATAACGCGGCGGCGAACTGCGCCACCATGGGATCCTGTCCATTGATAAAGGCACCGATGCGCTCCGGCTTGTCCCATTCGAAGGCCTTGCCCTCCAAAAGCACGACGGGAAAGCTCTGCTTGGCCGTGCGCTTAACGTCGTTGTGCAAAAACTCCGCGGTGACCAGGGCCTGCACCGTGCGCTGCCCGGTATTACTCAAAGCCTTGTCCAACAAAGAGGCATTCACGGAAAACCAGCGCTTCTCGCCTGCCGCCAACTTGACCCGCGTGCGAGTCGGTTCGGTCAGGCCCTCGATGTCCAATTGCAGATCCATTTCCAGGGGCAGGTTGGTTCGGTTCTCCACCTCCACCTTGCCAAGGCCCACCTTTTTGTATCGCTCGGTTTGGGACGGAAAGATTCGCTGGAAGTCTCCATTGTGAATCTTAACCAGCGCGATGTCCCTGGGCCTGAGCTGAAAACGCAGCTCAGCCGGCGTTGGATCCAAGTTGCCTTGCTCGTCCTTGGATTGAACCAGCACTACGTGAAGACCCTCGGCCATATCCGCGGGCGTGAACAGGGTGGTTTTTTCGCTCCACTCGGTCCATTCTCGCTGGTCAAGTTTGAAGCGATACTTGACGGACGAATAATCCCAGGGGTCCTTGGCCACCGCCGATATCATGGCCCCACTCGAGGGCAAGGCCTGTACCTCTCCCTTCTTGAACCTTCTGGTCCGATTGGGCAAGCGCATGTCCTTGTCCGGATTCTGAATCGTCAGCCCTCCGATGACGGAGGAAATCATGGTCTCCGGGGGCAAGGCCATTCTCTCGGAATCATTATCCAATAAGCGCAAGACTCGCCCGGTCAAAAACTTTTTCGTCTTCTGGAGCTGCCCAGCAATTGTCTCATTGCGCTTCCAGACAGAAATGGAAGCCAGGCTATTTCGGATCATCCACATACCACCCCGTTTATCCAGCAGGAGGTCGATGGCTGCGGACTTGTTTTGTTCCTGGCGAAGGTCTCTGACTAAGCCGCTCCCTGAATCCCTCCGGTCATAAGAGACGCGAGTCCACTTTTCCTTTCTAAGCACATCCAAAAAACCGGGTCCCCCGGCATATATCTCTCCTTCAGGTCCTACCTCGATGCTCCTCACCGCCGTCCAGGGGTGTTGCCCCCCTTGATTGCTCAGATTGCTCCACCGCCCTTTCTGCTTCTCTTTGCGCAACAAACCAAAGGTGCTTGCCACCAAAAGACGCCCCTCGGCATCCATATTCAGGTCATAGATCAACACTGGCGTGAGGGGATCCGTAAGGCTTCTGCTTTTTCCATAAAAAGCAACGAAAGGCTCTCCGTGTTTTATCCACCCCTTTTTTGTCTGCTGGAGCAAGGGTGCACCCGAAGGAGCATGATGAAAGAACTCATTCCATGCCAAGCTCACCCAGAGATCCCCTTCTCGATCCCGAAAAAGAGCGCCCACGGGCTTATCCAGCCCGGGCAGTTGCTTGTATACGCCGCGCCTGTACTCCAACACGCCCTTTTCGCTGCCTATGAAAACCCTCTTTCCGGAAACCAGCAGGCGATAGGTTTCCCGGTCCGCCCGATGGCAAACAAACTTCCCTTTGCTCTGCTCGGCAAGACCCTGCGGCCCCAAGACCAACAAATTTTTTCCCGACAAGGCCACATCAAAAACCACGTCCGAACAAAGCCCGTCCTGTTTTCCCAAAACCTGCCACTGCATGCCGTCGAAAAAATGTAGTCCCCCCGAAGCCGCCAATGCAATCCGCCCATCCGGCATTTCCGCCAGATGAAATACATGTTGTCCCCGGCGAGGATGTCCAGTCTTTTGGGACGGTGGATAAAACCCCATACCTGCCTTCGTCGGCGCGTAAGCCCACAGCTTGCGCTTTTCTTCCCGAAGAGAAGGCATGGCCTTGGGAAAAAACCCGTCGCCCTTTCTCCTGCTCAAGTGCAACCCGGCCTCAAAAGCCACCTGCCACGCCGGATCTTTCGTCGCCTGCAGAAGCTCCTTGCGATAGGCCCTGGGTTTAAACAAGCCCAGGATTCGCGCCGCGCGCACCCGGGCCGGCAGTTCCCCCTTTTTCAATATCCGGGCAAACAAAGGGAAGGGATCCAGGGGCATGGTCAGAAGCTGCAGTGTCTTCTGGGTGCATACATTCCAATCCGCCGTCATAAAAACCTGGACGATATACTGGACCTGCTCCTCCATGGAAAGCAGCTCAAGGCGCCGCTTGGCAGCATAAGCTATCCTATTGGCATTCCGATATTCGGCAAACTCGGCCAACAGGACCCGTACTTCTCTCTTCGGATGCTCGGCGATGGCATCAACCACCAGATCATTATTGTATCTGGGGCAACCGGTCTTGATCGCTACATACTTGCGATACGCCGCCCTGATCTTGTGGGCGTAAACCGGATCCTTCGTGAGACGCAGAAGAAAGACCCAGGCGTACATGCGTTGCTTCGGATCTTCCTGCTTTTCCTGCTTCAGCAGGTATGCCTTTCCCTCGGGATCCCCAAGAACAGCCATGGCGTAAGCCAATACAGACTTGTTTTCATAGACCGGGGACGCAGGAACACCTTTTTCCTCGGCAAAAGCCTCCTGCAATACTGGCAAAGCCCGCTTATCCTCCAGGAAGCCCAAGGAATAGGCGGCCCAAAATCGATGCCGAAAATTTCGCTTTTTGACGATGCGCATGAGGACATCGGTCGCTCGCCGATCCCCCAGGTCACCTAGCGCTCTAATCAATCCATTGTCGCAAGAACCCGATTTCTCAGCCACTCTTTCGAGTTTTGCCAGCCAAATGGGCAAAAACCCTTTGCGCTTGAATCGGACCAATTCCAAGGCCAGCTTTCCGTACCAGCCCATGTATTGCTTGTTTTTTTTCATCACCTCCCGTAAGTGCTCAAGGGCCTCGGGGGTGCCGATGCGAGCAAGGACTCGCCGCACCTTGTGATCCCTGGCTCCGCGATTGGCTTTGGAATATGCGATTAGGGGCTTGGCGATTTTCGGCCCGTTGCGCTTCAGCAGGGCATTGGCCGTTGCCTCTCTTAGTCTGCGGTGCTTGCTATTCAAATAGCCCACAAGGATCATCGCGGTGGCTTCATCATAAGGCAAGTGCATCAGCCCTTGAACCGCCGCGATACGAATCGATCCTGCCCTGCTGGTGTCCAGAGTTCCCGGATCATCAAGATACTTGAGCAGCAGTTTCCTCGCGTCGGGATGACGAGTGGCCGGAACCAAATCCCTTAGGAAAAGGTGCCCACCCTTAGACTCCCGAGGGGTCTCTTTAGCGAGGTCAAAAAACGCGGGACCATATCTGTCCAGCAACTCTTTCAGATCTCGCCTCGGCACATGCACAGGATCCCCGGTAAAGATTTCGTACGGTTGAATCCTCTCCACCCCGCCATCGGCAGCCAGGGGCAGCAAAGTCATAAAGGCCACCAAGAATACAATTCGCTCTCTCATCTTCTTCCTCCAGCCATTCTTTTCCTCCAGCCATTCGATCCAACAGACGGAATCGTTTCAAGATCTCGCAGATTCTACACAGCTTGTCGCTCCCAGGCCACCCACCAAAACGTCATATGGATATTTTCGCATGCTTGTGCTCTACTCAAACAGGCCGGGAAGCGACCGAGGTGAAAACATGAGCAAAATTTATCCAGACTCCGGCGTCGAAGTGCAGGGTCTTGTGGCCCGCCACTATGACTTGATCATGAATGTCATGTCCCTGGGTCTCTATCCCAAATTCATCCGCTCCACCGTGGCCAAGATGGGCATCCAACCCAAGGACTGTATTCTCGATTTGGGCTGCGGCACGGGCCGAAACACCCGCCTGATGCATCAACATCTGAACGGGGATGGCCATATCCTGGGTCTCGACATCTCGCCCATCATGGAAAAGCAATACAAGAAGAACTGCCGGGATTTGCCCAATGTTAAATTCCGTCATCAGCGGGCCGACGTCCCCTTTTCCCTGGATACCCCCTACGACAAGGCCTGGATGAGTTTTGTGCTGCACGGCTTCCCCCATGAGGTCCGCTCGCAAATCATCAAAAACATCTACAACAACCTGAAGCCCGGCGGCATCTTGTGCATCCTCGATTTCGCTGAGTTCTCACTCGCAAAAATGCCGATCGGGTACCGACTCCCCTTCAAGGCCATCGAATGCAAATACGCCTTCGACTTCATCGAGCGAGACTGGAAAAATATTCTGGGTACCCACGGATTCGAAGAATTCGAAGAGCACTTCTGGTTTAAAAACTATGTTCGACTCTTGCTGGCCAAGAAAAAATGACACCCTCGAATACAAAAATCTACGAACAAGCCGCCCAGATCCTCCGTGCATCGAGACGCAATATTGCCTTCACTGGAGCAGGAATTTCCGTAGCAAGCGGCATCCCCCCATTTCGCGGAGAAGGTGGACTGTGGTCCAAACACAATCCAATTTTTCTCGACATTGAATACTTTCATAAGTACCCCCTGGATTCCTGGAAGAAAATCAAAGAAATCTTCTACGACTTTTTCGGCAAGGCCGCGCCCAACGAAGCACATAGAAAGCTTGCGGACTTGGAATCAAGAGGATGGCTTGACGGGATCATCACACAGAACATCGACAACCTTCATCAGGCCGCGGGGAGCAGATCGGTCATCGAATTCCATGGCACCTCGCAAACTTTGATTTGCACTCGATGTGGTGCCCACCTGCAGGCCTCCTCTCTTGATCTGGAAAACTTGCCACCACGCTGCAAAGACTGCGATGGGGTGCTCAAGCCAGATTTTGTTTTTTTCGGTGAACCGATCCCAAAAGATGCCCACAACAATTCCTTTGCGGAAGTCGAACGTGCCGGGGCATTCTTGGTCATCGGTACCACCGGAGAGATCATGCCGGCTTCCATCATCCCCATTATCGCCAAAAACAATGGCGTCAAAATAATCGAGATCAACATCAATCCATCCAAGTACACAAACGACATCACAGATGTCTTCATCCAAGAAAAGGCCAGCGTCGCCATGGGGGCTCTGTCCGAAATCCTCTCCTCGTCCAGATGATCTCCAGCCCACCCCCCAGAAACAGCAACTTTGCCCCCCTGCTCTGGCATGCGGCCTTTTTGGCCCTGGCTTCCAACTTCATGGACGTGGACACCATCATCCCCTCCATGCTCATCAAGGCCGGCGGCAACGAGATTCACTTAGGCTTCATGACCGCCATCATGCTGGGTGGATCCAGTTTGTTTCAGCTCTTCTTTGCCGGGCTGATCTCTCACAAGCCAAGAAAGAAGAATTTCTTACTCTGGGGCATCAACCTGCGAATCATCGCGCTCTTTGCCTTGGCTATTCTGTTCTTTTATTCAGACTCACTGGCTCAAGGGCTTTTGATTCTGTTCATCTTTGTCTTCATTTCTCAGTTTTCCTTCAGCGGAGCCTTCGCCAACATTTCCTACGTGGACATTGTGGGCAAGTCCATCAAGGGACCCGCGCGAAAAACCTTTTTTTCCGCCAAGCAGGTCGTTTTCAGCGCAGGTGTCTTCGTCTCAGCCCTGGTCGCGCGCGAATTGCTGGTCATGTTGGACTTCCCCAACAACTACGCCTTTTTGTTCGCCCTGGCCGCGGCCCTGCTGTTTGTCGCATCCCTTGGCTTTTGGCGCCTGAAAGAGGAGCCGACCCAAACCGCGGAAAAAAAGACCTTGCTGAAATTTCTGACGATGATCCCCGCCGAGGTCAAAAACAACAAGAACCTGAAATACTATCTCTTACTGATCAACAGCTTGGGTCTGGGTTTGAGCACCCTTCCTTTCATCATCTATCTGGCAAAAGAAAGCTTCGGCCTATCTTATTCCCTCATCGGTAATTTCTTGTTGCTAAAAACCCTGGGCATGCTGGGTGCCAGTCTGCTCCTGTTGAAATTCGCGCGGCGATTTAAATATAAGTATCTCTTGATGATCAGCCTGATCTTGGCCGCCTCCATGCCCATCGCAAGCTTGCTTTTTCGAGACTCAACTCTGGCCTATCAATCCATTTTCGTATTCGCGGGCATCTTCATGGCAACTTACAAAACCGCCATCGAGGGCATTTTGCTGGAAATCTCCACCGACGAAAACCGAGCCATCTACACAGGCATCTCCGGGGCCGGCAACATCCTCACCACAATCTTTCCGCTGGTAGCCGGGGTCCTGATCCTAATCCTCGGCTACACCCCCGTCTTCATCGCAGTAAGCCTGCTCATCCTGTCGAGCTTCTATTTCGTGCTTAGAATTGACTGTAGTACAAAACTTCAAAAATAGTTTTTATGAATCAGGTTTGATCCTTGAGCCATTCCAGAATCCGCAGCCCGCGGCTGAAGGTGGTCAATCCCGCGCCCCAGATCCATGGCAAGGGCTCCATGATCCAGTTCTCCAGGGCTTGCTGCCTGGCCAGGGCCCCCGAGCCGATGGGGCGCTTAAGAAAAATCCGCCAGGCCTCCAGGGAACAAAAGCAAGCGGCGTGGCAGGGCGCAATCTGGCGACTGATGAGCTCCAGGCTTCGTCCCCTATCTCGGCGCCAGTCGTCTGCGCGCAATCCATGCTCACCCAGGCAGCGATCGCTGGTGATGAGATCAAGCTGGCCTTTGCGTTTTCGCAGCACCAGGGAAGTGAAGGTTCGCTCCAGAACTTCATCCACCACATAGAGGACAAGGCTCGTGTCATCAGGCCAGAGGTGATGGAACAAGCCCTCCAGCAAGAAGAAGGGAGGCAAGGGCCCCGGCGGTGTTGGGGGATCCATCCTCAGCCCGCGCCCACGCTCATTTCGGATAGCCCCCCAGATCTTCAACAGCTGCTCTACGAAATCCTGGCCCAGGGCCAGATCGGCATCCGCCTTTTTCAGGATGCGCCGAAGGGCCCCATGCTCAAGGATCAAGATCCGGTCCATGCCCAACTCAGCGCGCAGGCTTGCGGCATCAAGGCTGGACCTGCCGAGTAGGTGGGATAAATCTCTCAAGGAGCTCACCGCATGGATCACCGAGCCCTCTTCTTCCAGTATAAGCGCCCACGAACCCAGGCCCCCCGGCGGTGTCAACGAGCGCAACAAACGAGCCCAATGCTCCGGATGCATATCCAGCACCTGAATGTCCGCTGAGATCATGTCGCATCCTCTAAGCGGATCAGGCGCACGGACCAGGCCGGCACCTCAATACGCAACTTGCCATCCTGGATTCGCAAGACGCGTTGTTGCCACAGGTCCAAAGCCACCGCCGCGCCCGGTAAATCCACCAAGGCCTCCCTGGGTTCATCGCCGGGGTTAGCCAACCAGAGACAGCGCCCTTGTGTGCCCGAACACAAAGCCGTCTCCAGCTCGGGGCAGTGCGGATCGGGTTGGCTTAGGCATCCCGCTTCTTGGGCCAAGGCAGACAAGCGCTCGGCCAGATTCGGGCTCTCCAACAAATCAGGCCAGTGCCGTATCTGCCCTTTGCCCCAGCTTTCGGGTTGCAGACAGGCTTCGGCCAGGACGGTCATGCCTTGTCCTGCCGAATCCCGTCGAGGCAGACGCGGACCCAAAACCAGCCAGCCGCCCGCACGCACGTATGCCAACAGGGCCAAGGCCGTGTCTCGCTCCATGATTTCGGCCGCGGGCAAGCAGGCCACACGAAAACGGGTGGGGTCCAGACCCCGCACAATGTCCGACTGCAAAAATGAAAGCCGGGCTACACAAAGCGCATCGAAGAAATGCTCCCGTGCCCGAACAAAATCCCTGGCCGGCGCATGCACTCCATCAGCCTTCCAGGCCATACAATCCGAACCCGACCCGGCCCCCAGCAGGGACAGAATTCCTGACGGCAAGGGTTCCAGAGCCTGGCTCAATGCCTCGACTCGCTCGGCCAGCGGAGTGCTCAACAACACAACGTCGTGTTGCGAACTCTGTTCGCCGAGACCCAGGCGAATCCGCAACCAGCGCCGCAGCCAATCTCGTCGTTCCGGGTCCACTTCGCCATCCCGCAAAATGGGTGCTCCAGCCCATCGGTCCCTTTCCACCAGCATGTAAAAATTAAAACCCCGCACTCCGTGCATCAAGGCACCCAAGCTCAAAAACACCTGATCATCGATGGCGCTTGGCGGCCAGGCCAGCTGACCGCCCGAGGCAAACTCAGGGGCGGTTGGGTAACGACTGCGACCCACCAAATCCAAGCAACGGGCCTTGAAGGCCCGGTGTTGATGCCGGTTGTAATAAAAATCCATCCCCACCAGATCCAGATCTTTTTCCAAAGAGCCAAGGTCCAGGGGCGAGCGCGGCGCGCCTGGGGGCAGGTTGTGGGTGAGAGGCAAACGCAGGCCGACCTCTCGCATCATGGCCGCCACGCGAAAAACAGATCTTCGAATAAGATGTTCTCGAAACGCCGTCCAATCCAAAAACCGAGGCAGTTCATCCATCTTCTCGATACGAAAAGAAGTAGGCGGGCGCAGGGCATCGAAAGCCCCATAAACTTGCCCATGGGCCCGCTCGATCTCGGCCAGGCCGCCATGCTTGCGTCGCAGAAAGAGACGATAGGCAGCCAAGGCCGCTTCCGAATAGTCCTGATCGAAGGCCCCACTTCGGAAGAAAAAATGGGTCTCGTTGTCGGCCTGCAAGAGGACCAGGGGGCCCGCCGGGTACTGCCTCGGGCGCACAATCTCCGCCAGGGCCTGCAGGTACATGCGAAACTCGGCGTAAAGTTTCTCAGCCGCCAAACTCGGTGCCGGAAACATCCGTGGCGGTGCAGGAATCCAGATCGGATGACCCTCGGGACCCCGGGCCTGAATTTCCGAATCAGCCAAAATGCGCTCGGGGTAACCAAAACCGGTGAGCTCGGCGTTGATGTGAGGGCCCGGCCTGAGCCAAACCCCCAAGCCGCGCTCATGGGCCAAATCCAGAAAACGGCCCAAGTCCCTGGCACCGGAAAAGTCGTATCGTCCGCGGGAGAGCTCATGAACGGACCAGGGAGCATAAGTCTCGATGAGCTTCAGGCCCATCTCGCAAACTTGATCCAAAATCCGCGGCCAGTGCTCCGGCTCCGCGCGCCAGTACTGCACCGAGCCCGAGATCAAGGGTTGAACATTGTCTCCGAGCCAGAGGCCTTGTTCATCGATGCGGACGCTCATGCGGCTAAGGTATCACAAATTTGG
Organism: Deltaproteobacteria bacterium; assembly: GCA_019314375.1. Taxonomy (GTDB): domain Bacteria; phylum Myxococcota; class B64-G9; order B64-G9; family B64-G9; genus JAFCZJ01. Next base: position 18,358 of record JAFCZJ010000015.1, read on the forward strand.
AATGAGGATCGCCACACGCGCCCGCCACACGCGCCCGCCACACGCGCCCGCCACACGCGCCCGCCATACGCGCCCGCCACACGCGCCCGCCACACGCGCCCGCCACACGCGCCCCGGGCCCAGGGCGATGCCCTGGGCTAAGTTATTCCGCCCCTTTGGGGCTTGCTAATCGAGACCCCATTTTCGATTGGCACTCACGCGGTCCTCCGCCCTCGTACTCTTCTTGAAAAAATGATACGGTCAATAAATCGGAGCCCAACGTGGCAATCAAACGAAAAAATGACCAGTCGCCGAAGACCAAAACCCTGATCGAACTCACGCGACGAGATCTCCTCCAGCTCGGAGGGGCCGGGCTTGTCGGTGCCCTGCTCGGCAGCTCCTGCAACTCCGGCGTGGGCGATGGCCCTGACGCTGGGCTCGACGCAGGAGTTGACGCAGGAGTTGACGCAGGATCTGACGCAGGACTTGACGCAGGATCTGACGCAGGATCTGACGCAGGACTCGACGCAGGGTCTGACGCAGGACTCGACGCTGGACTTGATGCGGGGCTTGACGCTGGGCTTGACGCTGGGTCTGACGCTGGGTCTGACGCTGGGTCTGACGCTGGGTCTGACGGAGCGCCTGACGCCTCGGTCGAACCGGGTTTGCCGCCACCGCTCTTTTTCATTCACGCCTCCGACGTGCATATCGACTCGGGAAGCTTTGCCGAGCCGGCCTTCACCCTCTTTCTGGATGAGGCGATTCCGGCCTGCGGTGCCCTGGCTGTCCTGGTGACCGGCGACCTGATCGAGGTTGGCAACAACCTTGGCTCATGGGAAACCTACCAGGCGATGGTCGATGAAAGAGGGCTCGACGCCGAGACTTACATCGAGACCCCGGGCAATCACGACTCCCTGCTCGACCGCAAGCTTGCGAACTATCTCGTCTACAGCCTCGCCGGTCGCAACGGTCACGGCACCTACGGTCTGTACCACCTCGGTGCCGGAAGCGATCTTGTTCGTATCATTGCGCTGAACACCGTGAGCGCCGAGAATCCGGCGCAAGACGCGACCGGGTATCTTCAAGAGAGCCAGGTCGACGAGATCCTGGCGGAAATCGCCAATGACGGGCGTGTCCCACGCGAAACCTTAATCCTCGGCCACCACCCCTTAGATACACCCAACGGACTTCAGCTGTGGGGCACAGACGCGCATCTCGAGCGACTGATCGCCGAAACCGGTGCCATCACCTATCTTTACGGGCACGTCCATATGGCGCTCGACTACTGGTATGAGCAAACCCTGATCAGCCAGGCCTCCACGCTGGGCAATCCAAGCTCAGGCACGCTGACGACCCACGCCGCCTTCAGTCTCTTTGCTCTGGACGATGGGCCCGTGACGAAGAACGTTCCTCTGCTTGGAGAGCCTGCGTCGCTCTCGATCGATTGGCCGGTCGTGATGATCACCAGACCTGCAAACCCCGCGGTCGGGATCGAAAACCCGCTCGCGACTCCACTGCCAAGAGCCTCGTCGAACCAAATCCTGCGGGCGGGTGTCTTTGCGCCCACCGAGCCAGAAGACGTTCTCTTCTCCATCGACCAAGGCCCATTCCAGCCGATGACACGCGTGGCCAACTACTATGAAGCCTCGTTCACAACGCCGGACGCCGCATCCTGCACCATCGAAGTCAAGGCTTCAGCCGGCGGAAACACTGCGTCTGACTCAGTCGATATCGAGCTCGCCTGATCAAGGTATCCTGCTCCCCACAACGGCGGACGTGCCGCCGCAAGTTAGGCCTCCTTGCCACCCGTAAAGGTGTCGACCTACTTGCCGCCCATCAGAACGACGGACTTTTTGATGAGCTCCAGCAATTCCAGCTCTTCCTTGTTTTCTTTCTTGAGGGCTTTTTGCGCCAACCTGCGCGCCTTGGCCATGGTCCAGCTTTCGGCGAAGGGGCTCTTACGCAGATTCTCGGCCAGAGCGGCCGCCGCCACTGCGCGCTTGAAGTCGGCTCCGGTCTTGTCGAAGCTTGTCTTCTTCATGCCGCTTTTGAGGGGGAAGGCCCGCTCGGAGGCTTTGACGCCCTGGGGCTTCTTCCAGCGCACCCGCACCGTGGCCCAGGCCGCTCGGGGATTGGTCACGTCGACTTCATAAAGAGCCGTGACCGTATGCCCGGCACCGATCTCGCCCGCGTCCACCTTGTCGTTGCGGAAATCCTTGTCGGCGATGTCACGATTTTCATAACCCACCAGCCGATACTTTTTGACCGCCTTGGGATCGAACTCGACCTGGATCTTTACGTCCTTGGCGATGACCTGCAAGGTGCCCATCATCTTCTCGCCGAAGACCCGCTTGGCCTGTTCGAAGCTGTCCATATAGTAGTAGTTGCCGTTGCCCTTGTTGGCCAACTGCTCCATGCGATGGTCTTTGTAGTTGCCCATGCCGAAGCCGATGGTCGACAAGGTAATGCCCTCTTCCGCGTAATGCTTGATGGACTTGAGCATGTCGCCGTGCTTGGTGCGACCCACATTCGCGTCGCCGTCGGAACAGACGATGATGCGGTTGACCGAGTTACCCTTGAAGTTCTTGTAGGCCAACTTGTAAGCCAAGGTCAGTCCCGAGGACATAGCAGTGGAGCCACCAGAGGCCAGGTTCTCAATGGCCTTGTGGATTTTGGCCTTCTGTCGTATCGGGGTCGGAGGCAAAACCTCACGCACGGAACCCGCGTAGGTACACAACGCCACCGTGTCGCCCGGCGCAAGCTGATCCAAGAGATAGCGCAGGCTCTTTTTCACCAGGCCCGCCTTGTCGCGTGAGCGCATGGATCCGGAGGTGTCCACCAGGAAGGTCAGGTGCACTTTTTTTCGTGTCTTGTTCGTGACCTCGCGACCCTTGATGCCCACCCGAAGCAGGGTCAAGTTCTTCTCGAAAGGCGAGGGGGTTGCCTCTAAGGAAACCCGAAAGGCGTCCCGCTTCGGCGCGGGGTAGTTGTAGGTGAAGTAGTTGATGAACTCTTCGGTGCGCACGGAGGCCGCGGGCGGCAAACGCCCCTCTCTGAGCTTACGCCGAGCGATGGTGTAAGAAGCCGTGTCCACGTCGATTGAGAAAGTCGACAGCTTGTCCTTGCTCGCGTCCACCCATTGGCGCACGCCATGATCCACATACTGCTCCGTCCCCTTCGCCTCTACGCTCGTGGCAACGGCCACGCTGGGGGGCTTCTTTACAATCGGCCGTGGACGCGGGGGCGGACGACGCGATGGCGGCGGCGGGCCGCGACGTCCCCTGCCCTTCTTCGCCTTGCTGCGGCGATAACGCTTGTGGGGACTGCTTTTGGTCGCGCTCACCGGGGCTGTAGCACCCGCGGCCAAGCCCGCCATGGGGGCTTCCTCTCGGTCCACCGATTTTTCCATCATCACATCGTCCGAAGAGAGGGCGCCGGTAATGGGTAACGTGGTCAACTTGATTTGTACGCGCAAACTCTTTCCATCGACAAGCCTAACCGAAAGCCTCTTTGTCGAACACTTACTTTTGATGGCTTCCAGGCGGTAATTGCCGGGGGCCAATCCTTCAAAACGAAATGCCCCCTTTGCGTCGCTTGCGGTTCTTCGAACCTTGTGCCCTGCCTGCCCCAATGGCCCTTCACAGGTGACCGACACCCCGGCTCCCTTCTTGCCGTCGACCAACACCTGGCCTGTGATGGTGCCCGTATCGGCGGCCCAAACAACCCCGGCCAAGAGCAGTACAGCCGGTCCCACCATCATCCATAACCATGCGCGTTTGTTTTTCATGTCCGCTCCTTAGGCCAAACTCAGGGCTTTTTGCCCATGAGGGTGGCGGATTTGTCGATGAGCTCGATGAGTTCAAGCTCTTCTTTGTTCTCTCGGCTCAGGGCCTTTTGGGCCAAGGCACGGGCCTTCGCCATGGTCCAACTTTCCGCGAAGGGGCTTTTGCGCAGGTTTTCGGCCAAGGCGGCGGCCGACACGGCCCGCTTGAAATCCGGTCCTGTTTCTTCAAAACTCTTTTTCATCAAGGACGGATTGATGGGGAAGGCCTTTTCCGCGGCCTTGACGCCCTGGGGCTTCTTCCAGCGCACGCGCACCGTGGCCCAGGCCACTTTTGGATTGGTCACGTCCACCTCGTACAAGGCCGTGACCGTGTGGCCGGCGCCGATCTCGCCCGCATCCACTTTGTCATTCCGGAAATCTTTGTCGGCGATATCACGATTTTCGTAACCCACCAGGCGGTACTTCTTGACGGCCTTGGGATCGAACTCGACTTGGATTTTCACGTCCTTGGCGATGACCTGCAGGGTGCCCATCATTTTCTCACCGAAGATGCGCTTCGCCTGGTCGATGGTATCGATGTAAAAGTAGTTGCCGTTGCCCTTGTTGGCCAATTGCTCCATGCGATGGTCTTTGTAGTTACCCATGCCGAAGCCAATGGTGGACAAGGTCACGCCCTCTTCGGCGTAATGCTTGATCGAGTCCAAGATGCTTCCATGCTCGGTGCGACCCACGTTGGCGTCGCCGTCGGAACAAACGATGACGCGGTTAACCGAATTGCCCTTGAAATTCGTGTAAGCAAGCTTGTAAGCCAGCTGCAAGCCCGAGCCCATGGCTGTCGAACCGCCCGTTTTCAGGTTCTCCAAAGCAGCGTGGATCTTTGCGCGTTGCTCCATGGGCGTAGGCGGCAGCACTTCACGCACCGCACCGGCATAGGTACACAAAGCCACCGTGTCACCATCCTGGAGCTGATCGAGCAAAAATCGAAGACTCTGTTTCACCAAACCCATCTTGTCGCGAGAGGTCATGGAGCCGGAAATATCCACCAAGAAAGTCAAATGCACGGGTTTGCGCGTTTTGGCGGTCACCTCGCGTCCCTTGATGCCCACGCGAAGCAGGGTCAGATTCTTCTCAAAGGGAGATGGCGTGGCCTCCAAAGACACGCTAAAAGCCGCATTGGTCGGTGGCGCATAATTGTAGGTAAAGTAATTGATGAATTCTTCGGTTCGCACCGAAGACGCGGGCGGCAGGTGCCCTTCGCGCAGCTTGCGCCGGGCGATGGTGTATGAGGCCGTGTCCACATCGATGCTGAAGGTAGACAAGGCATCCTTCGATGCGTCTTCCCACTGCCGAACTCCATGATCCACATACTGCTCCGTGCCGTCGCCATCCTTGTCCTTGGCTATCATCCCGCTGCCGACTGCGGGCATCGGCATCGAAGGCGCTCCACCCGCCAGGGCACGAGACTTCTTGGGCCTGGCTTCTTTTCTGCGCACAGACAGCATTTCCACTTTTGACTCGCTCAGAACCGACATTTTCTGGGCTTCTTCCTGGGGCCGGGCCGCCGAATCAGGCGCAACCGCAGCACTGGGTTTACCCCCTTCGGTGCCCGCTAAGGCATCCGCGCTCTTTTCTCGCTCGCAAGCGCTCAACGAAACCAAGAACATAACGATTGAAATCAACGACAAAGAAGTTCGCATGGCTCTCATGACGCCTCCCGGAATTGAGTACCCATAGGTACTTTCTACGAATGAAGTGCCCGAAGGATCTCATGATCCTGCTGATATATGCAAACCGGGGCCTTAAAGTTCCGAGTCGGCCGCGGGCTGCTCCGGGGGATCCAGAGGGGCTTGCTTTAGTTGCGCCAGGAACCAGGTCAGCTCTTCGTCAATACGGGCTGCCCTTGCCTTGGAAAGTGGGTCTTTGAGGCCGCAGTCGAGTTGCGGACGAATTTCTTCGATTGCTTTGACCAGAAGGCTGTGTTTCTCGAGGGAGTCGGCATAGGACAGCGCGCTCAAGGCAAGAATCATCGCCCGCTTGACTTCGACCAGGCAAGCAGAGCCCTTGGACTGAGCATACCGTAAGCCGGGGGAGGGCCAATCCAGATTTCCATAGTTTGCAAATCGGTACGGGGGCGATTTCTTTTCACCCGATTTCTTTTCACCTGGACGTTGGAATGTCGTCTCCACCTTTATCGCCCGCTCGCCAAGCGCTCCACGGCTTTCCACCTGACCCAAGGCCAAAAATGTGCCCCCGTGGCTTTTCGGTAATCTGCTTGGGCTTAAGTGAAACGCGAAGGGCGCGACGGGACCGAATTGTTGCCGGCGGACAAACACCTCGTGGGGATCTGTGTTGATGCCCAATAACAATGTGTCATGATTTTCGCCTGGCTCGATGAGTAGCTTGGTTCTGAATCTCTCGTCTCCCTGGAAGCGATCCTTGAGATGAGCCAGGGCTTTTTTCAACCAGCTGCTGTCGTAGCCCTTGGGCAGGTCGGCGGCCATAGCGAGCTCCATCCAGGCTCCGCCATCCGGCGCCATCAGGGCCGTCGGATTGAAGCTCAGCAAGGAGATTTTCAGACTCTTTGGGAGCCGTATGGGATCCATGCCCCTCAAGGCTTTGCGGCTGCCGAAAATCTGTCTGGCGAGCGCGTGGATCTGGCAAAAAGCACCACATTCCTGAATGGCCTGGATAAGCTTGAGAGGGTCCTTGCTGTCAAAATTGGCCGGCACCTGAGCGCGGTCCACCATGGCTTCCAGATCGAGCGCGATGGACATCTTCATCAGGGCGGGGAGTTCACGGAAATCATAGGAGATGATCCTGCCCTGCTTGCCGGCGCGACAGATCTCCGCCCCCAGTCGGGTCAGGCTGGACACTTGGCGAAGGCGAATGCCGTCTCGAAAAGAGAGACCCATGACGATGTCGTCCACTTCGGCGCCCAGGGGCGTCATGACAAGGCTCGCCGTATGTACCTCGCTCATACCCTTGGCCCAGAGTACCGGTCGCTCGACTTGATCTGCGTAGGGCATCACGCTTTGCACCATTTGGGTGCCTTGCTGAATGGCCAAATTCTCAAGCAGCCAGGGGCGCAAATACACACCAAGAAAATCAGGAGAAGAGGCCAAGTAGTGAAGAGCCGGGGTGCTCGGCAGACTGTCCACCGATGGATTTTGGTCAAGAATCTCCCGCCAGGTCTTCAGGCTGGGGTTCGGCCCGCCGTCGACAGTATCCAGACCAGGGTCATTGCCGATGAGCAGCTCAATTCGCAACCACCTGTCTTCCGGAATCAGGGCCACAAAATCGTTGGTGTCGCGAAGTGGACACAAAACACCACCCTTGAGTCCAGGAAAAGAAGCGGCCAGGGGTTCCGGCTTCAAGCCGATGGAGACAAGGATTAGCCTGAAGGTGACGAGCAAGGCTTTGCTGTCTTCTGCGGGAACCAGGATTCGATGCCGCAACCCGACGCGCTTCATCCTCAAGAGATCCGCGCCCGGAAGCAAATTGGCCAAACCCAGGCCTGACGGATCGGGTTGCGCCTCGAAAAGGGCCGCCACAATCGGCCTCTTGTCGTCCCATCCCGGCCAAGAACTCGGTGCCTCGAAAGTCTTGCCGCTAAGCAATCCGATCCACTGACCGACTGCCGCCGGTATCCCCGACGCCGCGCTTGTTTTGCTGAGGGACCCATCAAAACCCAGCAAGCGCTCAAGTCCGGAAAGCAACTCGGGCCGCAAGGCCAGTTCGGCCTGGGCCGCCTTCCATTGCTCGGGCCTTAGCAGCACAAGCAGGCTGGCCCGATCTCCCGCATGACGAAGAAGCTCCATCGTGCTCGCATCCACGCCCTCCAATCCGGATTCCCATCCTTCTCCCCGAATTTGCGGGCCGGAACACCCCAAACCAACCAGGGAAACCATCAACACCAAGATGACCAAATTGAAGCGCATGAGATCCTCCTCCTGGGCCCAAGGCGGGCCTATCTCGACTAGGATTTTGGCAAGACAAAATTCTCAAAGTGATACCACTGGCTGGGATACCGCCGAAGCACGTCTTCCAGATTTCGAGCGTAGGCCTGTGCTGAGCGTTCAATGGCGGGCCAGCGGTCCGCCCTGGAGGCGGCTTCAACCCGAAAAGGCTCCATGGCCTCCAATCGATATTTCCGTCGGCCGCATCGCAGCACAAAAAAGACACAAATTTCCGCGCCCGAGGCCAGGGCGAAAAGATGAGGCCCGGCCGGCACAAGGGCCTTGTGCCCTAAAAAATCCACCTCCACCGAGCGCTGGCCTTCAGCCCAAAGGCGATCCCCGGCAAAAGAAATCAGCCCCCCCTTGCGCAGAAAACTCAGACCTTCCAAGGAATCCAGCGAGCTCCCTCCCTGCTCGCTAGCGACAATCAGGGATACGCCACCCTCCCGCAGATCGTCTTTTTGCATCTTTTCGACCTGCTCTCGCTGTCGCTGTCCCATAAACAGCATCAAGGGAATTTTTCGGCGCTTGAAAATCCGCGCCGCAGCTTCCCAGGCCCCCATGTGGCTCATCAACAAAATGCCCCCAGAGCCCGAATGGGCCAGGCGCTCCACGTGCTCGAAACCAATGCGTTCGGTCTCAAAAACGCCACCTCGGCCGAGTCGAATCCTTTCCGCAAAAAGAGACGAAAAATTATGAAACTGCCTCCAGGTCAAGGCCAGCCTGGACCACCACCCGCGCCCAGGAAAGGCGGCCGCATAGAGGGCCAGACTTGTCCTCACCCGCCCCGGATAAAAAACAAAATACCACGTGGACACAAACCAGGCGAAGAGGGCCACTATCAAAACACCCAGCCCCCGGGACATAGACAAGAGACGATACAGCCAGCCTATCATTCGGCCGCCTCCCCCCGCGATGCCACAAACCACCACTCGCATCGACCAGGTGCCGAGGCCTCGACGAGTTCCACCCTCAGGCCGGCGGACTGCAAAGCGGCAAGCAGCGTCTCTTGGCTGCGCCAATGATGTCGCTCACCCCGCAGCCTGATACGCAGGGCCTCGATGCCTCGCTCCAGGAAACGACCTTCTTCCGGCAAAGTCGCGCGCAGGATCATCCGGCCCTCGGGCTTCAGGCGTTCGACCACCCCGGCCAGGGTTTCGGCCAGAGCTGTTTCGTCCAGGTAATGAACCATGTCCAGCATCATAACCCGGTCGAAAAGGCCATCGGCGGCCGACAAATCCGGCGCCGCGGCAACATGGACTTGACCACGCTCCCCCAGGACGCGTCTTGCCACCCGCGCCCGATCGGCCACGGGCTCGATCCCCACCACGCGCAAATCCCGTCGAGCAAGAGCCAACCAAGTGGCCGGCACCCCCAGGCCGCAACCGATGTCCAAAAGCCTCTGCCCATCGCTCAACCATTCAGCCAACTTGGGAAACATGGGATCGGCGGAAAGCTTGAAGCGGGCGAAGAAACGAAAACCCGGCTCCAATCGTCGATAGCGCCGACGCAAAGCTCGGGCGTGGTCGGCCGAAGACAGCGCAAAGGGCTGCTTTGGAAAAGGCACAGGCGAAAAAAGACGATTGAGCAAAGGCGGCAAGATCAAAAAGCTGCCCAGCAAGGCAAAGCCGATTCCCAGCGCCATGCTTACACCCGCCGAACGCGGCACGGCATGCTCCGCGCTCAAGAGGCTGAGCATGCCGATCAGGGTGGAGCCGCCGGCCAACAGGACCGTCACACGCACCGGCCCCATGGCCGGATGCGAAGGCTCAAAAAATCGCTGCTGTCCGCGCACCAGGTACAAGGCGTAATCCACGCCCATGCCCAAGACCACCACCGCAAGCATGAGGGAAGGCAAGTCCAAGGGATGGCCCAAAAGACGCAAACCCAGCAAGCTGGCCAATCCGGCAAAAAGCAGGGGCAAGATGGTGGTAAGCACCAACAATAAATCCATGAACAAAAAGACCAGCAAGATGACCACCGCCAAAGCCACCAGCAAGACCATGCTCTCGAAAGTCCGCCCCAACAAATCCCCCAGCCGCTCGGAAAACAAGGCAGGCTCAAAAACCGCCACCTGGGCTCGCTCAAATACAGGAACCAAAACCGAGCCATCGTAGGACGATGCCGGTCGCAGGTTGGCGAACCAGCGCCAGGCACCCTCGGCCTGGACTACACCCAAGGCCTTCAGCACACCCGGGGGCAAGGAAAACGCGGGCGCGCGATCCGGCTCCAGGCGAGCAATGAAAGGTGCAAAGGCATCGCGAGCAAAACCCAGCTCAAGACCGATGCCTTCCAGCTTGTCGATAAGCGCAAGCCTTCGTGATGGAGAAAAAAACTTGCGCCAGGCCGCAAGTCGATCTTGGGCCAACACGCCGGTTGGTGCCAAATCCCAGGGTCCCAGGACTTCTTCTATCTGCTCGCTCTTGACGGCCTGCTCCAACAGGGGTGCCAATCGAGACCCCGCCAGCAAAAGGGCCGGCAACGACTCGGCTTCCAGCATCAACGAAGGCCCTCGACCCATCTGGCCCCAGGTTTTTTCCAAGGCCTGCTCGGCTTCGCGAGTGGCCGGACTGACCGAGTTCATGCCCTGCAAATCCACCTTCATCCCCGGCGGTCCCAAAACCGAAAGCCCAACACCGACCAACAAAACGAGCACCATGGCCGGCCAGAATCGCCTCCCCCCCCCGACCCAGCCAAGCCAAGACTCCACGGGCAGCAGGCTTGTTTTCCGGCCGGCCGGCGGCCTCGGCAAAAGCCGAGGCATCACCAGATGAACAAAGGCAAAAGCAAAACCCACACCCAGGGCCGCGAGAATCCCAACCTGGGCCAAGATAGAAAAACCCGACAAGGTCAGCGCGGCAAAAGCGCCCACCGTGGTCAAGGTAGCGAAAAGCCCCACACTCCAAACTCGCCGCGCCGCATCCCGGCCACTTTTCACCTCACCCCCGTCGAGAAAACGCAAAAAAGCGATCCCGTGATCCACGGTGATGGCCACCAGGGCCCCGCCAAAACCCAAGGCCAAGGCCGAGATGCGATCTTCAAACAGGGAATAGACAAGCATGGCCGCGGAGATCCCGGCAAAGGCCGGCAAAAGCGCAAGCAAGCCCAACCAGGGCCGAGGGAAACACAAAAGGAGAAGCAAGAGGATGCCGATGGTGGCGATCCAGACGGCGCGCTCCGTATCGCTTCTGGCCATGCGCTCGTTGTCCAGGGCCGCTCGCCAGCTACCCATGGCTCGCAGGCGAATCTCGGCCGGGATCTCAGCCTTCAAGCGAACAAACAAAGATTCAATCCCACGCGCCGTGACCGTATCCGTGCCTCGTCCTTTGGGTTCGGCCAGAAGCAAAACATGCTTGCCATCCGCGCTCAAAAGGTGGCCGGCGCGCATACGGGCCCCGGGCGACGGACTCAAGGAGGCCAGTCGTTGAAATACCAGCTCGTGCAAGCCCAGGGGATCCGCGGCCAAGAGTTCGGCCTGCCCCACGCCATCCAAAGAGGCCATCTCATTCAAAGATCGCAACAATCGTCCGCGGATGAACGCTGCATCCAATCGGGGCGCCACATCTTGTTCGAGCATTTTTTCATCGAACATAAAGGGCAAACGCGCGGGCAAATCCGCCAAGAATCCAGCAAAATCCTGTGCCGCTTCATTCAGTCCCACTTTGGCAAAAAGACCGCTTTCGCGCATGCGCTTGCTGCAAGTTTCCGCGGCCTCGAAAAGACGCTCGGTGGAGCCATCCGCGACCTCCAAGTCCACCACCACCTGCTCCAGAGCTGGGTGTGCGTCAAGCACCCGCCGCGCGGACTCCATGGCAAGATCGCCCGCGGGCAAAGCAGCCAACACATCGCTGTCCACCTGTAAGCGAGAAAAACCCAACCAAAAGGCAGCCGGCACACCAATGAGAACCAGGACAAGGGTCAGCCAGCGACCGAATTCAAACCCTGGACGTCTCATCGTCACGAGCCTTGGGGCTTTGTGGCGGTAACAACAAACGTCGCGCCCTGATGCGGCGAGGCCACAAGATGCGTTGGGTGATGAGCCTGGTAAAAGTAGTCGAATTGCGCCAGAAATCCATCCACGGTCGAAAATGGGAAATGCGTTCACCCCTGGGCTGATAGACCACACCCACCTCTTGCTCACGCACGGGCAAGCCCTTCCAGCGGGCCTTGATCAACACCTCCACCTCCCACTGAAATCTCTCGGCCCGTGCATCCAAGCTCAGCACCTCGGGCAGGGGATACACACGAAAGCCGCTCTGGCTGTCGCGCACCTTCGGCCCGCCCGCGGCGCTCACCCAGAAGTTGGAAAAACCCCGGCCAAAGCGACTCGTCCAAGGGGTGTGCTCACCATCCATGCCGCGACGGCATCCGACAACGATGGCACGAGGTTCGTTCGTGGCTTCCTCCATGAGCGCGATGGCGTCCGCGGGATCATGCTGCCCATCCGCATCCAGGGTCACCGCCCAGCCAGCATGTGAAGCGGCAGCCAAAAAACCGGTCTTCATGGCCGCCCCCTTCCCTCTATTTTTCTCATGCCTCAGAAGGGTGATGCCTTCGACCCCCCGTAAAAGTTCGGCGCATTCCTCATCGGAGCCATCATCCACAACGAAAACCCGTTTGTCTTGGTCGAGGACTCGGGCGAGCAATTCCCGCAGGCCTCGCGGGTGATTGTACACCGGAATCACAAATGCAAAGTCCCGGCCCAAAGCTCAAGTCCCCTCTTTTTCAATCGAAGCCTGGCCTTTCAGCTTGGCGTTGACCAGATTCTCCAGATCCCGAAGGCATTCGATGCCCACCAGATCTTCAGTATCCAAAGCGATTCCAAAATGCTGCTCAAGGGCGGCCAGCGCATCCAGGACATCCACCGAATCCAAGCCCTGTGAGGCCAAGGACGCATCAGGCGACAGATCGCGAAAGGCACCGTCAAAACGGTCCCGCAACACATCCGTCACCTGCTGCGCCACCGCTCTTCCGTCCGTCTTTTCGCCCATCATGCCCGCCCAAAAATCAAAGAAGTATTCACACCGCCAAATGCAAAATTGTTGTTCATCACCACGTCCATATTAAAGGTCCTGGCTTGCCCCTGGATGTGATCGAGCCCCTCGCATCGGGGGTCCACTTGCTCGAGGTTCAGGGTCGGCACCGCCAGCCCGCGCTGCATCATGCCGATGGTGATGATGGACTCGATGGCCCCGCTGGCGCCCAGGGTGTGCCCCATGCCCCCCTTGATGCCGCTGATGGGCACCCGATCCCCGAAGATACCTCTCGTGGCCTGCGCTTCGGCGACATCGCCCGTATCGGTGGCCGTGGCGTGGGCGTTGATGTAATCCACGTCGCTCGGCCGCACGCCTGCATCCTTCAAGGCGCGTCGGATGGCGCCCTCAATGCCTTCAGGGCATGAATTGGTCAGGTGGACTCCGTTGCAATTGGTGCCGTAGCCCAGTACCTCGGCGTGAATTCGGGCCCCGCGGGCACGCGCGTGCTCAAACTCTTCCAGCACCAAGCTGCCGGCACCCTCGCCCACGACCAGGCCGTCCCGACTCGCATCAAAAGGTCGCGGCGTTTTTTCCGGTTCGTCATTGTAGCGGGTTGAAGTGGCTCGCATGATGTCGAAGATACCAGCGTCCATGAAGTGCATTTCTTCGGCGCCGCCGCAGAGCATGATCTCGGAACGCCCCAAAACGATGGCTTCATAGCCGAAGCCGACCCCCTGAGAGCCCGAGGTGCATGCCGTACAAGAGGCGATGAGCGGACCCTTGGTGCCGAACATCAAGGCCACGTTCGCCGCACAAGTGTGACTCATGAACTTCAGATAAGTCGAGGACTGCATGCCCAGCAAGCTTTGCTGGTCGAAAACCTGGCGCAAAAATCCCTCCAGGGCGCTGGATGAGCCCGCCGTCGAGCCATAAGACACCCCGCAGGCATCACTGGCCACCCTGGATGGATCCAGGCCGCTGTCCGCCACGGCGTCCCGCGTGGCCAAGGCCGCCAACAGGGCCACCCGCCCCATGGAGCGCCGGAACTTGCGAGGCAGTTCTTCTGCCTCTACCTCTTCGGGGCAGAGGCCGGCCACGCCGGTGCGCAGGTTTTCAATGTGATCCCAGTCCGGCATGCGAACGATGGCGCTTTTTCCCGCCAACAGGGCGGCCATCATGGCATCCGGACTCGATCCCAAGGGAGAACGCAGGCCCATGCCCGTGACCACGACCCGTCGCCTGTTCATGTCGTCTCATTTCTGCCGGGCAAGTAGGCGACGGCCCAGGCACCTGGACCCATGTGGGCTCCTGAAGTTAACGACAAGGGTTGCAGCTGAATCTTCACACCCTTGAAAACTTTTTCAAACCCTGGTGCCAATTCTTGCTCCACTCGCTTCAAGTTATCGCTGTACTGCAAAAGCATCTTGCCCGGCCGCGCCTCCTCGTACAGGCTGCTCAAGTGATCCAGGGCAAAGGGCAACTGCTCGTCCCGTCTTCTCAAGGATCCGACTTTCTTGGCGCCTTCCGCCAGCGGGCTGACCACGGGCTTAATCTTCAGCAAGTCACCAAAAAAAGCGCTGGTCTTCGACAAGCGTCCCCCCGCGGCCAGAAACTTAAGTTGGTCTAAGAAAATCAACTCCACACATCGATCCCGAAGACCCCGGGCCTGCTCGATGAGCGCATCGACTTCTTCTCCGCGCTCCATCCGCTGGGCCAACTCCAGGGCCATGAGTCCCAACCGCCCGGAGGCGGCCTGGCTGTCGATGATCAGCAAGCGGTCCTCCGGATCGTGTTCTCGCTTGAAGCGCTTTGCCGCGTCGTGGTTGCCCGTAAACGCACTGCCCACACAGAGATAGACCACACGCTTGTACATCTCCAAGGCCTTGTGCAAATGCTGCCGCCGTTCGAAGTCGGATGCCTGGCTGGTGGACACGGACAGGCCCCGGGCCATCGCCGAATAGAGTTCATTCGGTGCCAGGTAGGTCTCCGGCACGGCCCGTTCGCCGACCAGAACGTAGCTGTTGAGCAAAGAAAAACCCAAGCGGCGCGCGTCGTCGCGAGTCACGGAACCGGCCGCATCGGTGACCAGGTGAATGTCTTTTCTGAACGAACTGGCCTCAAAGGCCCGAGTCTGTGCAGACAAATCGTCCGATCGAAAACGCAACAAATCCCCCATGCCTTCGATGCGCTGTTTGAGATCCTGGATGTCATCGGTGTGCAAGTGAACCTTCAGCAAGTCCCCCTCTCGAAGGGTGACCACGGACTCACCCAAAGTCGTCCAGTCGGCGGTCTCGGATTCTTGCTCTTTCATGACCAGATCCACGCAATGACCCTGATCCTCTACCCCCTGATACCCTGCCACCAGGTGAAGCGAATCACCGAAACGGCCCAGCACGGAACGCGTATTCTCTTCGTGACCCACCCAGCGAGACAGAAAGCCGTCGAAGAACAAATACATGCCAAGGGCCCCGGCATCCACGACGCCGGCCCGCCGAAGTTCCGGCAATAAATCTCGACTGGCGGCCACGTTGTCTTCCAGCCGCTGCAAAAGCTCGTCGGCCCAGGCACCTGCGACTTCCTGATCCTCGGCCACCTCGCCCAAACTTTCTAAGCCTTCAACCAGGCTATCAAAAAGACTCAACATGGTGCCCGGCTTGGGATTGGCCACGGCCTGCCAAGCGCGCTGCCGACCCAGTTGAACACCATCCAGAAGCTTGCCGTCGTCGGCCTTTTCCAAAAGGCCCGACAGAAAACGCGCCGCGATGTTGCCCGAATTGCCCCTGGCCTCCATCAACAAGCGATCCACCAGGCCTTCTTCCTTCTGCCCCGAATCCCGAAGAGGACTCAAGCTCAAAACCAAATTGCGCCCCGTGTCCCCATCGGCCACCGGGAAAACATTGATGTCATCTAAGACATCGCTCCAGGCGAGAAGACGACCGCTGCCCGCGGAGAGAGCTTGTCGCAGAGTCATATTCATGTGTGCTCGCTCTTTCCCAATTGGCCCAACTCAAAACGCTAAAAAGAGACGCTCAGGGTATAGAAGCCAACTTGGCTACTCCAGGCATTGATGAACACATAGTAGTCACCGGCGGTCAGACTGATTTCGATATAGCTATAGCGTCCATTGCCATCATCATCATCATATTCAAGTTGGGTGGTCCCGTCACTCGCGTAGAGTCTAAGCCGTGTATCCACGATCACGGGATCGTCGGCAAAGACGTCGGTCTCGATAACCACGATGCCATCAGACGGAAGGGTGAACATATAGTAGTCCATATCATTGAGGGTGATCTGGCCAGAACCAAAGTATGGAAAGCTGATCACATCGGCATTGGCCAAGTCGTCGTTCGGCTCTGTCTCGTCCACAGGGGTCGAACCGCAGACGGCCGTACCGCTGCTGTCGTCGCATCCATGGAGACAGGTCGACTCATCCCAGGCGGTGCCGCCGGCGTTACAGGTTTCCAAAATATTCACGTCAACCGTGCTGCACCGGGTCTCGCCCGAGTTGCAGATGACCTCTGTCGCGCTCACGCGCAGACCGTAATACCCATTGGAGCCAAGAGCGAATGTCCGTACGCGCAAGTAGTAAGTGCCTGCCGTCAAGAGCACTCCATCAATGAGGCTGAAGAGACCTTCGCCACCATCGTCGTTGTAGGCCAGGCATTCAGCGGTATCGCAAAATGGGTTATCATCCGCCGGGGTGAAGCCGGGCGCGTAGATCCACAGCATGGTGTCGACCGAGCCTCCTAGCTCCGGGTAGGTCTCGGCCGTCACCGCGACATCCGCGGTCAGCGTAAAGGAGTAATAGTCCTCATCAAATTCAGAATCCAAATTCGCCAACTCGCCGACGCCATTATAGTCAAGCACGATTTCCTGAGCGTCGGCTTCGCTGCCATTGGGCTCGACTTCTTGTCGAACCTCCTCGTAGGTAAAGTCGATGTCGAAGGTGTAGGTCGCATCACCTGCGTCCATGCCACTTTCATATGCACGGAACAAGTAGGTGCCGGCCGCGGAGATGCCCCGGAGGGTCTCGGCTTCGCCGTCACCCTCGCTGGCAAACAGGTCGATCCTCTGCACGTCGGTGTTGTAGATCTCGAAATCCAGGTTCCAGATCGCGGTCGGGGTGAAGGTGCCGGTGATTTCGGCGGCCTGATCCACGGTGGATACAAACCAGAACTCATCACCGGCGGCTGCCACGGGGCCCGCGCCCGCGCGTGTGATGCTGGTGTTGATGGCGTCCAGGGTGCCCAGGTTTTCCACGATCCAGGACGAAACACGCAAGTCATAGGTGTAGTCGCTACCGGCTTCCTGGTGCCTGTCGATGACGCGAATGTAGTAACGAGCGTCGACTTCGGCGTAGATGTTGAACTCCCAGGGTGCCTCATCGTACTCGGTGTCCGCGTCGCGCAGGATGTTGAAATCAAAGTCGTGCAGGGTAGCGTACAGGCTGGCGGTCACGTCA
This sequence comes from Deltaproteobacteria bacterium, assembly GCA_019314375.1. GTDB lineage: Bacteria > Myxococcota > B64-G9 > B64-G9 > B64-G9 > JAFCZJ01. Next base: position 35,515 of record JAFCZJ010000015.1, read on the forward strand.
GTGCCCAGATTCTCAAAGGCGATGCGATACAGATTGCCGCCCACGACATCGATCTGGTAGATGATTTCGCCTTCGGAGGACAGGAGATCCTCGTTGTGCACGGCGATGCTCACGTCCACATCCAGGACTTCCACATTCGGGTTGGGCTGGACGGTGAAGCCATAATCACCGCCCGAACCGGAGCGATACTTATAGTCCGCGGTAAACACAATGCCACCGTCGTCGGCCATGGGCATGGTGAACTTCAAGCCCCCTGTCAGCCCCTCGGGTTGACAGGCTGAGCCGCTACAGTCGACGCCTTCCAGCTGTTGCATGAAATCACCACTGGCCTTGTGCACCGCCATGATCCCGTAGGTGTCGGCACCCCAGGAGTCAATGGTCACGTCCCAGAGTTCACCTGCCGTGCCGGTGTAGGTGACCTGATCAATGTCGAAAGCCGAGCCGGTTTGGGGGGTACCCGCCGTGCCCGCAATGGGGTCCGGGTTGAGAACCTGGGTGATGTTGACGAAGTAACCCATTTCAGGGCCGCCCACGGGGATGTCGCCGGTCAAGTTGCTGAAGTCGGTGACCGCAAGCAAGTACTCGCCGTCCATGGGAATGACAAAGTCGCGTTCGCTTTCCGGGCTGTCCGGATTCAAGCCGTAGCGCTGGTACCACCAATTGCTCTCGTCCTCGCTGGCCCCGATGAGCAAAGTCGCCACGTTGAAAACACCATCGGCCCAGCCTTCGATGCGCAGGCGGGTGCCCTGGGTGGCCGAGAAATACCAGGTGTCGTAGTCGGCATCGTCATGGCCGTCGCCGTCCAAGTCCGTGGGGCTGTCGATGATGCCTTCGAGCACGGTGCTCACATCGATGGCGGGCACGGTCAGCATACCGGGCATGCCGCCCATCATGGCGTCGTTGTTCTCGGCGGGCTCCACCGAATCGGACTCGACCACGTCGATCCAGGGCAAACAAACGCCGTCGCTCAAGACGGTGCCTTCGCCGCAGGCGTCAAGGCAAGTCTCGGTGGTCGTGTCCCAGAAGGTACCCGGGGCGCAAAGCGCTTCGCATTCGCTGGTGGCGACGTTGAACTCCGTGCCGTCTCCACAGGTAGGCAGGTCGGCGCAGGCCGTCCCGGTCCAATAGGTGCCATCCGCACAGGCGGGCTCGCACTCGCCGGTGGTGGCGTTCAAAACGGTGCCGGCCGCGCAGGCGGGCGCACTCACGCAGTCGGTGCCGTTCCAGTATTCGGTATCGGAACAGAAGGGCACGCACTGACCGCCGACTTCCACTGTACCGGGCGCGCAGGCGAGACCCGCGACACATTCACTACCATTCCAGTATTCAGTACCAGAGCAGAAGGGCACACACTGACCGTCGACTTCCACGGTACCGGGCGCGCATTCATTCCCATCACTACCATCATTCCCATCACTACCACAGGCTCCTGCCGCGGCACCTAAAGCAATGACTACGACAAACATTATCGACAACTTGAGCCCTTTGATTCTCATCTTTTTCCTCCAAAATTTTAAAAAGCCAGAAACGGCTGTGTTTGCAATACACCCTCGCACCTGAACACCACTTCAATTCGCCAAAAAGGATCGCCGCTCCAGCAGAAGCTGGGCCAGCTCCTCGATCTCAGCGTCCATCACCCTGTCCGCCACCATGAAGGATGCGTGTTCGCGAATCCGGCGCAGGCAGTCTGCCAGGGCGGGGCGCTGTTCCAGCCCCCCTCGCAATTCCGCGGCTTGGGCGCCTGCCAGCAGATGCGTGGCCAACAAGCGCGCGCCCATCAGACAAAGCCGCGAGGCGTCCCGGGCGGCGATGGTGCCCAAAGACACAGTGTCCTGGTTGTGGGATTCGGTGGAGCGGGAAAAGACCGCGGCCGGCATGCAGTCCTTGGCCATCTCAACGGCCAAAGATGAAGTCAAAATCTGAATGGCCTTGAAGCCATGATGCAAGTTTCCCGCCTCTTCCGGCACCAGGTCCGCGGGCAGGCCCCTGGAAAAACGAACATCGATCAGCAGGGCGAACTGCCGGTCGGCAAGATCCGCCACGCGAGCCAAGGCGGCCTTCAGGCCGTCCATGGCAAAGGCCACATGCCCGCCGAAAAAATTACCGGCCGTCCAAACCGCCCCCGACTCAGGATCAAACAAGGGATTGTCGTTGGCGCTGTTGGCCTCACATTCAATCCAGGGCCGCATCCAATCCAGCGCATCGGCCAGCACGCCGAGCACCTGAGGCGTACAGCGCAGAGAGTACGGATCCTGCAACCACTGTGGCTCTTGGCTTTCTTCCACCGGGCCCGTGGCGGTCAGAAGTTCCCGCAAGCGGGCCGCCACCCGAGCCTGTCCCGGAAAGGGCTTGGCCTCAAACACGCCTTTTTCGAAGTGGTGTGCATGACCCGCCAGGGCATGAACACACAGGGCCGCGCCGCAAGAAGCAGCCTCCAGCAATCGCTCGGCCCTGACGCAAGCCACAGCGGCGATGCCGGTCATCACGCTGGTGCCGTTCATCACCGCCAGGACTTCCTTGGGTTGAAACTCGTATGGCTTGAGCTCTGCTGCCTCCAGGGCCTCGGCCGAGGCCATGCGCCGGCCCTGATAGAAAGCCTCTCGCTCGCCCATCATCACCGCCACCAGATAATTCAACGGCGTCAAATCACCCGAGGCCCCCACGGAACCCTGACTGGGAATCAGGGGGGTCACGCCGGCATTAAGCATGTCCACCAAAGCCTGCAAAAGCTCCAAGCCCACGCCGGAGTATCCGCGAGCAAGAGACAGAAGCCGACAAACCATGGCCGCCCGCACCTCGATCTCCGGCAAGGGCTCGCCCACCCCGCAGCCATGAAAGCGCGTCATGTTGCGGGTCATCTCCAGGGTCGATTCCGCTTCAATGCGCTTGCCGCAGGCCCGACCAAAACCGGTCGTCACGCCATAAATCGCGGCACCACTGTCCATGGCCGTCTGCAAGGCCTTCCGCGAAGCTTCCATCCGCTCAACAAAGGCCACATCCCGACTCAAACGCAAGCGAGCCCGACCTTCGGCCAGGGCCACAATGTCGTCCACGCTCAGCTCGGTTCCACCCAACTTAAGTTCAATCAAATCACCCATCACCAACAAGCCTCCACCGCGGCCAAAACACACCGCATCAAGGGAGTCATCCTGTCCCCAAGACAGCAAATAGTCAAGCAAAGACCGGCACCTGACTCCCTTCACCCACAAAAAAACCGGGGCGGCCCAAAGGCCACCCCGGTCGGGTGCTAAAGGTTCAAAAAACGATCAAGGACAATGAACGCCCAGATCGCCAAAGGCATCTACGCCTGCACCGGTCCACTCCACCGAGGGATCGAAGACATCGTCGTGAATCGTATCACCAAGGATGACACCACAGTTACGGCGTAGGGTGTTGTTTTGGGTGCTATAAGCAGTACCATCACCCCAAACTTCATCAAGGCCCACCTGACCAAATACGTCGATGATCTCTCCGCCGCAGTAAAGCACAACGGAATCATTACCGTTGAAATACACGTTACCTGTCGCATCACAGGAGGCGTCGGGAATATCACCGCCACCAGACACTGTGCCCGAGGTATTGCACACGACGTAACTTGCACCAGGTGCCAAGGTCCCCGCCGCGAAAACAAAGGCGCCGCTTGGGTCGTCGATGGCGTTGCCATTGTTGTAATTCACCCATTCGCAATTCGAAAGTTCGATGTCTGCGCTGGTCAAATTGGTGAACTCAATCGCCTTGTTGTTGCTCGTTCCCTCGACGTACTCGCTGATGATCAAAGAAGGCGTCGGGAAGGTAATGGTCAGCGTGAAGACTCCAAAAGAGTAACTATAATAACCTTCCGCCACCACAACGTATGTCCCGGCGGCCAAAGTTACCGACAAGCAAGAATCCCTGGTTCCGGTGCAGTCATCATTGGTTCCCTCTGCTACAAGACTGCCACATGCACCACTATACAAGCGAAGATAGGTGTCGAAGCCTGTGGCTTCCATGAGGATATCAACATCCGTCTCGGCGGTCAGCGTGAAGGTATAGTACGCATCGGCTGCCGATTGACCAATCGTATCGGTCATAACCGAAGTATCCCCCATGATAACCTGCACTCCGCTGGGGGTGACCTCAACGGCACCGGCGCAGTCGTCATTGGCGGGCAGGGCGCACATGAACCCACTGCCCCCATCAGATTCGCAGCCATCGCTACAAACCGTAACGTCCCAGGCGGTGCCGACAGCGTTACAGATTTCCAAATTGCCGTCGGTGTTGCACTGGGTGGCATCCGCTGTGCAGATGACCACTTCGGCCACAACGGTCAGACCATAGTAACCCGTGGAATACGCGCCAGTGAAGTCGGAGTAAAACCCACGAACCATGATAAAGTAGGTGCCCGCGGTCAAAGACTGTCCGGCGATCAGGCTGTAAAATCCGGCGCCGCCGTCGTCATTGGTCACGAGTTCGGCCTCAGAGGCATCGTAGAGGTACATCACCGTGTCTCCCACGCCACCCGGGATATCATAGGTCTCGGCGGTCACGATGGCGTCAGAAGCCAAAGTGAAGGTGTAGTAATCATAGTCCGCTTCCGGGAGATCGCCGTATCCGTCGAAGTCCAGCACGATCTCATTGGCGCCGGCGAAGTCGTTGTTCGGCTCGACTTCGGCGAAGTCCGGCGGCATGCACTGGTCTACGCCATCGACATCGCCACAACCAAAGTCACAGGCCTCGGCCTCGTAGCCGTTTTCGAAGTCATTGCAGACCATGGCGTTGTCGCCGTCTTCGCAGTAGGAATTGCCGGGCACACAGGCACCTTCGACGAAGTAAGCGTAAAGCACGTAGTTGGTCTCGGCGCCCCATGGTGCCACAGCCGCGAAGTAGGTACCGGCGTCGACTTCAGAAGCAACAAAGGAGTAATAGCCATCATAGTCGTCATTGTAAGCCAATTCGGTGGTGCCGTCGGTGTCATACATCCACAGGACGGTATCGCCATTCGCATCGCCGGGGCCGGTCTCGAACATGAGCACGCCCTGGCCTGCCACGGTGTAAGAAAAATAATCGATACCGTCGGCTTCGGCCAGACCGATGATGGCGTCGCCTTCCATGACGTTGGCCGTGCTGAAGTCGTCGTTGGACTCGACTTCTTGCGGCACCTCATTGTAGGTGAAGTCAATGTCGAAGGTGTAAGTCGAGTCGCCCGCGTCCATGCCGCTTTCATATGCACGGAACAAGTAGGTACCGGCCGGGGCGATGCCCGCGACGATCTCGGCTTCTCCGTCACCCGCCTCGGCAAACATGTCCAACATCTGCACGTTTATGTCGTAAATTTCGAAATCCAGGTTCCAGGCCACGGTCGGGGCAAAGGAGCCGGTGATTTCGGCCGTCTGATCCACGGTGGCCGCAAACCAGAACACATCGCCGGCGGCTGCCACGGGGCCCGCGCCCGCGCGAGTGATGGTCGTGTTGGTGGAGTCCAAGGTACCCAGGTCTTCCACGGGCCAGGACGAAACAACCAGGTCGTAGGTGTAGTCGCTGGGTGCTTCATCCGCGGAATAGTCGAAGACTCGGATGAAGTAGCGAGCATCAACCTCGGCATAAATGTTGAACTCCCAGGGTGCCTCATTATAGGTGTCCACGAAGCGCAGGTAGTTGAAGTCCACGTCGTGCAGGGTGGCGATGAGATCGTCGACCATATCAACACCCAGGTTCTCAAAAGCGATGTTGTACAGATTGCCGGCCACCACGTCGATCTGGTAGATGATTTCGCCTTCGGAAGAAACCAGATCCTCGTTGTGCACGGCTGTGGTGCTCACGTCCAACACTTCCACATTCGGGTTGGGTTGGGCGGTGAAGCCATAGTCTCCACCCAGGCCGGAGCGGTACCTATAGTCAGCGGTAAACATGAAGCCACCGTCGGCGGGCACGGGCATGGTGAATTTCAGACCTGCCGACAGTGAAGCGTCAAAGCAACCGTACCACTCGCATACCTCGCCCTCCAGTTCCTGCAGGAAGTCGCCGCTGGCGTTGAAGACCGGCATGATGCCATAGACGTCGGCGGACATCGCATCGATGGTGACGTCCCAGAGTTCGCCCGCCGTGCCGGTGTAGGTGACCTGATCGATGTCGAAAACCGAACCGGTTTGGGGGGTTCCCACCGTGCCCGCGATGGGGGCCGGGTTGGCAACCTGGGTGATGTTGACGAAGTAACCCATTTCAGGGCCGCCCACGGGGAAATCGCCGGTCAAGTTGCTGAAGTCGGTGACCGCAAGCAGGTACTCGCCGTCCATGGGAATGACAAAGTCACGTTCGCTTTCCGGGCTGTCCGGGGTCAGGCCGTAGCGCTGGTACCACCAGTTGCTCTCGTCCTCGCTGGCGCCGATGAGCAAAGTCGCAACATTAAACACACCGTCGGCCCAGCCTTCGATGGTCAGGCGGGTGCCTTGCGTGGCCGAGAAATACCAGGTGTCGTAGTCGGCATCGTCATAACCGTCGCCGTCCAAGTCCGTGGGGCTGTCGATGATGCCTTCGAGCACCATGCTCGCGTCCATGGCGGGCAGGGTGAGCATGCCGGGCATGCCGCCCATCATGGCGTCGTTGTTCTCGGCGGGCTCCATCGAATCGGACTCGACCACGTCGATCCAGGGCAAGCAAACGCCGTTGCTCAAGACGGTGCCTTCGCCGCAGGCGTCCAGGCAGGTCTCGGTGGTCGTGTCCCAGAAGGTACCTGGGGCGCAAAGCGCTTCGCATTCACCGGTGGTCTCATTCAGATCATAACCGACCGGACAGGCAGGCAAAACCGCGCAGGCGGTGCCGTCCCAGTACTCACCCGTCGTGCAGATCGGTTCGCACTCACCGGTGGTGGCGTTGAACTGGGTGCCGTCTCCACAAGTCGGCACGTCGGCGCAGGCCGTCCCGGTCCAATAGGTGCCATCCGCACAGGCGGGCTCGCACTCGCCGGTGGTGGCATTCAAAACGGTGCCGGCCGCGCAGGCGGCCGCGCCCACGCATTCGGTTCCATTCCAGTATTCATTGTCGGCGCAGAAAGGCACGCACTGATCACCAATTTCCATCGTGCCGGGACCGCATTCATTTCCATCACCACCACAGGCGCCGACCGCGGCACTCAGGGCGATGACCACGACAAACATCATCGACATCTTGAGCCATTTGCTTCTCATTTTTTTCCTCCTAAGGGTTTACAAAAAATTTGGGAACGCCTGAATCAGCTATGGATGCTCGTATCCGAAGATGTGCCAAAAGCTCGCACATCACCCCTATTCTGTCAACCTCAAAGCATCTCCAGTAAACTCAAGGAAATACACCCTCTTCGGGGTCAGTTTGGCCTGCGCGCCACGGCCAACAACACCATGCCCTGACCCAGGATATCGGGCAGTCCAAAGTCCTCCAATCGCTGGGTTTTTAGGCCCGCCGATTTCAAAACACGAGACCAGTGCCGCTTCGGTCTTGCCGACAACCACAGCCCTTGCCGCATGGCGTTGCCGATCTGGACAAAAAAGCGCCAGCAAGAGGGATGGGCCGAAGTCAGAATCAAATGCCCACCAGGGCGCAGAAGGGAGGCCGCCCGAGTCAATGCGCTTTCTAAGTCCGTCACGTACTCGAGGACCGAGCACGCCAAGACCAAATCAAACCCAGGATCGACACCCAGGTCCTCCACCCCGCCAACTTGAACGGTGAGGCCCTCGAGATCGGCAGCCTTCGCCTTGCGCTCAAGCTGCGCCAGCATGGCCGGCGAAAGGTCGATCGCCAGAACCTTGTGGCCTTGCCGCAACAGGCTCAAAGCAAAGCGACCCGTGCCAGCGCCCCAGTCCAGAACCCGCGCCGCCGGAGCCAGCCCCAATCCTTCCACGGCATCCAAAACTCGCGCCTCTTCTGCTTGTCGAAGCCGACCCTGCCCGGAAGATTCCAGTTCTCTGTCGTAGCCTTGCGCCATGCCGTCGTAGAAACCCACGATCGGGTCACGCTTCGAATCCGAAGCCCAGGAGGCCGAAAACCCCAGAAACGCATCAGGAGAAGCCGTCGTGATTTTCCGCCCAGCCAGCCCATTCAGAAGCGCCTCCACCTCGGACAACCAGCTTTGCAGCGAGGCCCTGGGGGGGACGCAATCATGCAGAGCCAAAATCTGCCCCGGACGCACCTTGCGCAGCAAGCGCTCTGCCAGACCGTTCAGGCGTCGATTACCCCAGTCCAGGGCCCGACAAGAAGCCACCATGCACACCATGCCCCGACGCAACAAAACCGGCCAAAGCCGCGGCCCCACCACCCAGGCCGGTGGACGAAACAAACGAGGCGCAAAGCCCTGGGCTTCGAGTACTTCTTGCGTTTTGTCGATGGAAACGGCGAGGCTTTGCGGACTGCGAAACATCAGCCAGGGATCATGATCCCAACTGTGGTTGCCCAAAGCGTGACCTGCATCCACCATCGCCCGAATCAGCGCCGGGTACGCTTGAGCCTTTTTCCCCACCACAAAAAACAAGGCCTTGGCCTGGTGTTCTTCTAAAAGACGCAGCAAAGCCGGGGTGCTTTCGGGATCCGGCCCATCATCAAAACTCAACAACACCCCGCGCTCGACATTTCCCTTGGATATGACGGGCGAAAACAAACGCCACCGAGGAAAAAAGGGGGCCACGCCGAGCACAAGCAACAAACAAAACAGCGGCATCAAAGACCACAGAGGATCGACAAAAGCCAAACCGAAGGCGACCTGAAAACAAGCCAAACCAATGAAGTGAATGGGGGCCAGGGGGAAAATCCGGGCCGAGCCTCCCCATTCTATCGGGCCAACAGTTCCCACAAGGGGCCAACCCTTCCCCGGGAGTGAAGCCGCTTGATGAGCCTGGCCGCCTGCGGTCCACCCGATCCCAAAACCCAGTTGGGCCGGCCCGCGGCCGCCTCGGCCACCCTGGACATGACGGCATCCGGCTCCATGCCGGGCGCGCGGAAAAACCATGGCTTGATAAGGTTGTCGCCGGCGTCTATCAAGCCCTCGGCAAGCGCTTGGTCAAACAAGCGGGTATGGGGATAGACCCGCACCCCGCAAAAATAGATCAACACCGCGCCATCCAGATGCTCGGCCCGCGCCAGGGCTTGTTCCATGCTGGCTTCTGTTTCGCCCGGTCCCCCGAGCACCAAATAATGCGCCACATGCAGGCCCGCCGCCTTGGCTGCCTTGTGGGCGGCCAAAACGTCCTCATACGAAAAACGCTTGCCGTAGGATTTCATGGTCACATCGGCCAGGGCATCGGTGCCGAATTCGACATGCGTACAACCCGCTGCCGCCAGGCGGGCGTATGTATCCGGCTTGGGACGTAAGGGCGCAAAAAATGCACCCCAAGGCAGGCGCAGGCCCGCCTCATGCATGGCTTCAGCCACCGCCAAACCATGCTCTTCATCCACGTTAAAAACCGCATCCGCCAAAAAGAGGTATTTGGCCCCGGCCTCTTGCAAGGCCATCGCCCAGGTCGCCACCTGCTTCGCTTCGATGGCACGCAAGCGGTGACCCTCAATCCGGGGATACGTGCAATAGCTACAGTTGAAGGGGCAGCCTCGCTGGGTTTGCAGATTAAACATGCCCCCATGCGGCAGGTACGGCGCAAGACTGATGTAACGGCCGGGCTTTGTGCGCCGTGGTTTGCCCTGCCAGGGCTCCGGCATACGAGCCGTTTCGCCGGGCATGACCACACCGTCCAGACCTGCTATTTTCTCACCCCGCTTCATGGCGTGCAGCACGGACCCAAGGCGCTCGCCTTCCCCAACCAGACCCCAATCCGCGCCGGTGGCCTCAATCAAGGCTTCCGGGAAAATCGTAAATCCGCTTCCGCCCAAAACCACTTGAGCCGCCGAATGCTGTCGAACGCATCGCACCACTTCGCAAAGATCGGGAATGAAGTCCTTGCTGTCACTGAAGTCCTGGTTGTCCACGTTGCGCACCGAGATGCCCACCAACTCAGGCTGGAACTCAGCCAAGCCCGCTATCAGGGTGTCGTTGTCTTCTTGTGCACAAAGATCCACCACCCGCAGTTCGTGTTCATCCTCCAGGTGGCCGGCCACATGGTCCAGGCCCAAGGGGTAGACCGGATAGGGTTCCGTGATGCGATTGGCCGCCACCAGCAATATTTTCATCAAACCCTCTCTTCGTCGCACAGGCCTTCGATGGCCACCGCGGCCACATGGGCACCCAGGGTCAAGTGTAGAACACCTCGCCCCTCCAGCGCCACGGGCCCCGCCGAACTGGGACTTTGGTCCATGCCCAGACAAGCCACCGCCAGGGCGCATGCAGCAGCCGAGGCCGATCCAAACTCGCCCAAGCACTTCCGTGTCTCAAATCGCGGCAGGTCGTCGGCCAAGACCGCAAGCTGTTGCTGCGCCAGGCCTCGTTCCGCCGCGGGAATGTTCAGCCACAGGGCGCCAAACCGAGACCAGGGCAGGGCGGAGAACAAAGCCTCCCAGGCCTCGCCCTCCACCAGGCCCAGCAGTTCGATGGATGCCCTGGCACCCTCCATTTCGGGCTGTAGGATCATCCCGCCACCGCCATCGGCCAAGGCACCCTCTCGCTCGGCCACGGATGCGTCCAGCCTGGACGACAGGATTTCATGTCCTTCGTCAAAGCCCATTAGCCAGGCCCGCGTTTCGCCCACATCGGGCATCAACAGACCGGCTGCATACAGGGCCTGCTCGAAAGACACATCTCCTCCGGTCATGGTCACGTTGGCACCCCGCGCACCGGCGCGAAGGGCCAACATCCCGGCTGGCGCGTTGTGCACCGAGCCCACGAAATCCGTGGGGCTGGACAGGCGCTCCGGGTTATCGAACAAGCGCTTGAGAAAATCATGGGTCTCGCCCTGGGCACCCCAGGCCGTGCCCACGAATATCTGCCCCGGCCCGAGCTCACCATCGACCGCGGTCAAGCGCTGACCCAGCCCCATGGCCAGTCGGCCGATGCGCTTGACGCGGCGCAGGGCTCGCTTCGGCATGCCCTCAAGCAGGGCTTCGCCAACATAGCAACCGGCGCAGTCTTCGCCGGCCAGCATCCGTCGAAGACTTTCTTCTTCAAAACCCGCCCCGGTTAAAGCAGTGGCATGCCTCACAAACAGTCGAGGCAAGCCCGCTTTGCGCTCTGGGGGAGTCCCGAGGGGTGTATCCATCTTGCCCCAGATCAAAGAGGCGTTGTTGCCGCCAAAACCGAAGGAGTTGCTCATCACCTGCGAGAGGTCCATGGTCTTTGACGCCAGGAGGGGGGCCAGTCCCAGCGCGGGATCCACTGTAATGAGCCCCGCGTTGGCCGGTGCCTGTTGTCGCAGCAAGGCGTCAATGGCGATCACCGACTCCAAGGCCCCGGCAGCGGCCAAAGGATGCCCGGTCACCCCCTTGGTCGAAGAGACCGCCGGTGGATGTTGGGCGAACATCCGCAGAAAGGCCCGCGCTTCGGCCCGATCGTTGTCCGGCGTGCCCGTACCGTGCATGTTTACGTAGTCCACCTGTTCGGGCCGCAATCCCGCGTCATCAAGCGCCGCCTGCATGGCACTCAGGGCACCGTCCCCCTCCGGATGCGGCGCGGTGGCATGGTAGGCGTCGCAGGACAAGCCGGCGCCCGCCAACTTGGCCAGGGTCCTCGATGGAATCTCAGCCCCGGCATCCATCGCCTCCAAAAAGAGCATGGCTCCGGCTTCGGATACGGTCATGCCTGCCCTGTTTTCGTCCAAGGGCCTTGCTCCCTCGGCATCCACCAATTGGAGCATGTCAAAACCAAAATGCGTCATCCGACAAAGGCCGTCCGCGCCACCGGCCAAAACCTGGTTTGCCAGGCCTCGACGCAGCATTTCCAGAGCCAGCTTGATGGCCACGGCCGCCGAAGAACAAGCGGTGGATACGGTCAACACGGGCCCCTGGCAACGACTCGCTCGCGCGAGGGTCCAGGCAACCCCGCCGGTCGCGTGATCATTCAGCAGACCCGGATCAGAGATCAAGGCTTCTTCGTTTCGGGGCATGCCGCCCGTGCTCACACCGAGCACAATGGCGTCAGGCGGGACCTCCGCATGCTGCAGGGCTTGCCGCGCCGCGCTCAGGGCCAGTGCGTGGGTTCGAGACAATTCGTCTGCTTGCAGCCAAGCAGAGTAGCCCAGGGGTTTGGACCCACGCTTTCCAGCGGCGAACTGTGGCAATCTAGAAAAACAACCCCGGCCTTCGGCAAGTGCCTGACGCAAGGACGCGAGGTCCGGTCCGGTCGGACCGGCCACCCCCAGCCCGGTGACATAAACCGCCCGGGGCACCGACTCGATATACTCGGCCAGGCTGGCGAGAGACATCATGACCTTTTGACCGAGCTCTTTGTTGTCGATTTTGACGCCGTATTCCTGCTCGATCATGACCACAAGCTCAAGCACGTCGATTGAGTCCAATCCCAGGCCCTCGCCGAACAGGGATTCATCGTCTTTGATTTGTTCCGGATCCACATCGGGCAGATCCAAAGTCTCGACCAGCTTGTGTTTGAGTTCCTGAATCAGGTCGCTCATGAGTGTGTACCTTGGCTTTCGCCTCGGCGCTTCCGGCCGGGCATGCTGCGCAATAGTTGCAGAAACAGTTTGCTCATCTTCAGCTCTTGGGACTCATCCCGATAGAAGTCACCCCAGGCCTGATCGAAGAGACGCTGCAGAGTGTCCACGCTCATCTGCTTGGGTTCATACACCACGTGACCCGCGTTGTAGTGCCGCCAGTCCCGATCGAAAATACGCCCCTCCCGCTCCAGGTGGTTGTATGCCTCGGTGTGGGGAAAAGGCGTCAGTATTGTGAACTCGGCAAGATCCAGTTCCACGGTCAGAAGAAAATCGATGAAGCGCTTGGTGAAATCTTCCGTGTGATCATCAAGGCCCAAAAGGATGGTACCCTCCACGCCGATGCCGTGGTCATGATACATCTTGATGCGATCTTTGATCTTGTCCGAAATGTTGTAAACCGCATGGTAGACGTACCAACAACCCGCCTCCCGAGCCAGCTTGAGCACCTCCGAATCACAGGAGATCGGGTGGGAGACCCAATGCTTGCCGTGGCCGGCCAGACGGCGAAACAACTCCTTTTGGTACTCGACGTTTTGCTCCAAGGAGTTGTCCACAATAAACATCAGGTCCGAACAGGAATCCACGTCGGCCAGCACTGATTCGATGGGCTTGATGCGATGCTGCCGACCGCCCAGGTAGGGCGTACAGCAGGGATAGCAATTGAAACGACAGCCCCGGCTGGTTTCCACGAGGTCCACCAGCTCCCAGTCCTTGTGGCTGTAATATTTCTTCTTGTCGTAAAGCTCGCGCCGAGGACGCGGCACTTGGGCGATATCCGGAAAACCCTCGCGTCGGTAAACCGGTTTCATCTGTCCAGTTTGAAAGTCGGCCAAGGCTTGCTCGATCAAGCCCTCGGCTTCGCCCACCACGATGCTGTCGGCGTGCTCTGCTGCCTCTTCCGGGCAAAGGCCCACATGCAGGCCCCCGATCAAGACTTTCTTGCCGCGCGCCCGGAAGGCATGGGCCAACTCGTATGCACGAGGCGCCTGACAGGTCAGCATGATGGATAGACCCAAGACATCACAGTCCGAGTCCATGTCCACGGGCTGAACATTTTCGTCGCAGACTTCGACTTGCCAGCTCTCGTCAACGCAAGCCGCCGCCTGGATGGGTCCCAGGGGAGGTAGGTCGAAACGCGTTTGTCCAGGCAACTTGGGCCAAGATGGATAGATAATAAGCAGCTTCATGCGGTTTTCCTACCAGCCCACTCCAAATGAGTCAAGCTTGACACCTGTGGATCCATTGGAAGAAACTAGCAGCATGTTGGCAGACACGGACATCATCGAGACTTGTATCCCCCATCGCAAGCCCATGCGCCTGGTGGAGCGCCTGCTAACCAGTCAAGACGACCAGGCCACGGTGGAGAGCTTTGTCCGTCCTTATTGGCCAGGTGCCGCGGGGGGCTTTGCCGATCCCGTCCTGCTTATCGAGGTGGTGGCCCAGTCCGTCGCGGTTCTGGTTGGATGGCAACGCCGGCATGAAGAAAAAATGGGCGGTCGCGGCCTGCTGGTCGGCGTACGCAAGACCAAAATTCAATGTGATCAGCTTCGGGTGGGCGACAGGCTTCAAAGCCATGTAGAATTGCTATACAAAGTGGAAAACTACGCTGTTTACCAAGGCCAAGTGCTGGATGATGAAGGTCGTCTTTTGGCACAGGTGGAGCTACAGTCATACCGCCCGGATGACTTTCCTGGCGCCATTGAGGAAAATCCATGAATGACAACAACATGAACGACAACAGAAAGAGCTCTGCATTGATCACCGGCGGCGGGCGAGGCATCGGACGAGCCCTTTGCCTCGAGTTGGCCCAAGCAGGGCACCATGTGATCATCAACTACTTAAGTCGGCAAGAAGATGCGGAAAAAACCCTTGAGCGGGTCCTGGCCGAAGGAGGCACCGGAGAAATCCTGGCCCTCGACGTCAGAGACGAGTCGGCCTGGAAAACCGCCATCGATGAACTCAGCCAGCGAGAAGAGGAAATCGGAGCCATCGAGATCCTCGTCAACAACGCCGGCGTCACCGATGACGGACTCTTCCCCATGATGAAAGCGGAAGCCTGGAAGCGTGTCACCCGCACCAGCCTTGATGGTTTTTACAACGTCACCCGGCCGGTACTTAAGCGCATGATGCGAAAGCGACGAGGTTCAATCGTCACCATGGCCTCTGTTTCGGGCCTGGTGGCGAATCGGGGTCAGGTGAACTACTCGGCCGCCAAGGCCGGCCTCATCGGGGCAACCCGCTCTTTGGCCGCCGAGGTGGCCAGGCTCGGCATCCGGGTCAACGCCGTGGCCCCTGGACTGATCGAGACGGAGATGACGGCCGAGGTACCCAAGGAAATGATCAAACAACTCATCCCCTTGAACCGCTTCGGCAAGCCGGAAGAGGTGGCCAAAGTCGTGGCTTTTCTTTGCTCGGACGCAGCCTCTTATGTCACGGGCCAAATCATCGGGGTCAACGGAGGCATGGCATGAAAGACGCTCGCGCCTTGTTGGCGATTCTGCTGCTTTTCCTGCTGGCCGCTCCATCAGCCCAGGCGCAGTCCAACAAAGACTGGCGCGGAGACTTCCAATCTCTGCGCAAGGCCGGTGCCGCCCTCAAGTCGATCCAGGCGGACTTCACCCAGGAAAAACAGCTTGCCATCCTGGCCAATCCACTCTTGTCCCAGGGGCGCCTCCTCTACCAGGCCCCCGACGCCCTGCGCTGGGAATACATAAAGCCCATGCCCAGTCTTCTGCTCCTCCATGGCAAAAAAGCCAGTCGTTTCAATCGAAAAGACGGTCGTTGGGTGCCCGACGCAGCCGAGCGGATCCAAGCGATGCGGCTGGTCCTTGAAGAAATCCGGCTTTGGCTTTCCGGTCGATACGAAGACAGCGGCGTTTTTACGACCGAGCTTGTAACCGAGCCCAGTCCAAGACTTCGCCTGACACCCAAATCGCCGGAGATGGCCAAGATAATCCAGGGTATTGTTCTTCATCTGGCCGAAAAACCGGGCCAACTGGAAAAAGTCGAAATCATTGAAGGCCCCAAGTCTAAAACCATCTTGACTTTTCACAACATCCAGACGGACAAACCCATAGAAAAGGGTTTGTTTTCAAAACCTTAAGCCAAAGCATGCGCAGACGCGGCCTATACCTATTGTTCTGCCTGGCCCTTGGCCTTGGATCTTGCAGCCACCTGCCGAATCTAAAACCCCTGGCGCCAGACATGAATTCGGAAAGCCTTGGGGCAAGTTGCCTGGCGCTTTTTCCCAAGCAGCCCCAGCGCCTTGTGCACCAAATCATGGCGGAACTTCCCATGAACCAACACAGCGCCATGCTTGGGGTGAGCCTCGTTTTTCCTGCCCGCCGGCATTTGCGGGCCGTTTTGCTCAGCGTGGAGGGGCTGACCCTCCTGGATGCAGAACGAAGTCCATCAGGCGATCGGGTCCATCGGGCCATCGGTCCCATGGAAGACAAAGACTTCGCAAAGGGCTTGTTGGATGACGTGGAGTTGTTGTTGTTGGCCCCCCGAGGGGAAACCCGCTTCGGCCAGGTGGCGGGGCAAGCCACCTGCCGGACGCAAGTCGATGGCGGCGTGACAGACATTCGTTTTGACGGACAAAATTGGCATCTGAAGCGCTATGATGCCCAGGGTCGCCTGCTGCGATCCATCCAGGCCACCCACCAAAACGCCCAGATCAAAGCGCTCGGCCTGGGGGGCTACCTGCTCAAACTAAAACTCCAGTCCCAAGAAAACCTTGACCCGGGTTATAATCCCAGCTAGCCTTATCCGTATGGATAAGGCAATCATTATTGGACTTCTCGGCGAGACCCAAGACTGGGCACCAAAGAAGGAGAGATGGGATCGATGGCGCCCGACCGTGGCCTTGTGCATGCACAAGGACTGGCCCGTGCAAAGATTCTATCTCCTCCATGGGGCGACCCAGGCCAAGCTCTCAAAAAGACTATCGAAAGACATCGGGAAAGTAAGTCCGGCCACCAAAGTAAACCGTGTCGAATTGGCCGAAGGCTCAGAAGCCATCCATGATCAGTTTCTGGCATTATCCGACAAGATAAAATCAACATGGGTTCATGGCAACACGGGCCAGGCCACAATCCAGTCCCAGCTTCTTTCAAGCCTAATTAACGCCGGCAAGGCGAGTGGACTGGTCATCACGCAGGCCCCCGACGCCAAAATCCCATCCGTCAGCGGTCGTCTGCTGCGTTTCCCCTTCGAAGGACCCGTAAAAGCCGGCCAGGAACCCAAAGAAGCCGAAGCGGAACTACCGGATGGACTGGATGAATTCGATCGCTTCCAACTCGCGGGGGTCTTAAAAATCTGCCAAAGCAGCCCCAGTCTTTCGGAAGCCGGCCGCCGACTCTTCGCCCAAAGCCGTCAACGCAAGGCCAAACCAAACGACGCCGACCGCCTGCGAAAATACCTGGCCCGATTCAAGCTGCGTTTTCAAGATCTCAAGTCCTCCTGAGAACCCTGGGTCGCCTTTTCTTCCACAGACTCCGGCAGCCCCTCGGGACCCAGAAATTTTTCCACGCCCCTGCGCGCCATCCAGCGATTAAAAGCCCCCGCATAACGCAGCACTTCCTTACCCGCCACCCAAAGGCCGGCAAGATAGATGATCCAGGAAAACCCATAAATCGCCGGCCCGCCTATGAACCCAATCATCGCCTCATCAAAGTAAATCGCCAAGCCGGTCATCACCCCCACGGCCGGCCAACCCAGCAACATGCTGATCGCCAACAAGCCCAAGCCAATAGCAAGCCGAAGATCCGGCCGATGCCGAAACATCTCCAAATCGGCCCGCTCTTCCACGGCCTTCCGCACAAAGCGAAGACGCAAAAGCCGAAGACCCAATTTACGCCGAAGACCCAATCAACCCTCCTCAAACATCCACCCTACCAAACCCCGCCAAGGACACCCCTGTCAATCCCCGCATTTGTCATACCAGACCAATTCACCGGACACCCCAGACACTGGCCCGTTACCGAAATTGGTCAGACAGCGTCTGACCAATTGGCACCGAATGCTTGATCCACATCGCCAAGCACAGATTTCCGAAAGTTGCCTCAATGGTGACGAAGAATAGAGCCGATGCAAGGAGGAGCTATCGATTTGGCCATGCTCCTTCGATCTAATTGTTTTGCTTGGCCTGATGGGTCATATTGCTTGCAATCTGGGAGGCCCAGCGTGAAGAGACTTTGTTTTGGAAAATCGCCGCGAAAAAGAATCCTGTTGATCAACCCCAAAGATCCAGACAGTTTCTGGAGCATGAAGGGGACGGTTGACGCGGTCGGTGCCCGGGCGCTGATGCCCTCCAATACCCTGGCCACCCTGATTGGACTGACCCCGGATGACGTGGATGTGGAGTATTTCTACTGCGACGAGAACCTGCAGTCCATAGACTGGGCTCTGGACTTGGATCTGGTCGCCATCACCGGATACACCCTGCATTCGGATCGAATCGAACGCATCTCTCGCGCCTGGCGGGAGCGGGGCGTTCCTGTCGCCCTTGGGGGCGCCTTCGCCACCTTGAATTCGGAACAGGCCAGAAAGCTTTGCGATCACCATTTCATCGGTGAGGGGGAATACACATGGCCACAATTTCTGCGCGAATTCGTCGCGGGAAACGCCAAGCCCCTGTATAAGCAAAAGACCCGTATCAATATGCACGACAGCCCTCCTCCAAATTGGTTTTTCATAGATGCCGGGGACTACCTGTACATGACGGTACAGACCAGCCGAGGCTGTCCCAATCGCTGTGATTTCTGTGATGCAATCCAACTGGTGGGTCGCAAGCATCGCAGAAAAACAATCGATCAGATCATGGTCGAGATTTCCAACGCCCAGCAGGCCGGAGCCGAGACGATTTTCTTTTCGGAAGACAACTTCCATGTCAGCGAGAAAACAACGAAGGAATTACTCAACAGAATAATCGACTGGAACACATCTCTTGCGCACCCGGTACAGTTTTCCTGCCAAACCAGCATGCGAATCGCCGACAATGAAGAGATCATCAAACTGCTCGCCGACGCTCGCTTCGCCGCGGCTTTTATCGGCCTGGAGAGTACCAGAAAAGAATGCCTGGAAGAGGTCAACAAGGGCCAACTATATCGAGACGACGCGGTTGAGCGCATCAAGCTTCTTTCAAGCTACGGGATACTGCCCTTCCTTGGAATGATCGTGGGCTTCGACAACGACGATGAAGAAACCTTCAAGGAAATCGAGGGCTTCTTGTCCGAGACGGGCAGCCCCATCGCTTCATTGAGCGTACTAAACGCACCCACCGGCACCCCTTTGTACAGCCGCCTTGATGAACAGGGCAGAATCGACGACAACTTCGCCGGCTTCTGGCATTTTTCCACCAACATAAAACCCCTGCAATGGACTCTGGATGAATTGCTCAAAAAACACCGTGGCCTTTTCAGGCGACTCTATGAACCCGAAAACTTCGAACAACGCACCCTTACCTGGCTTTCAAATGTTAATTATTTTTCGACTCTCTACACTAAAAAACGACGGACCGGGTCCAACCTGAAAAAAATAGCCCGGATCCTCTATCACTATTCCTTCCGGGTGCCCCCGCCTGTGCGAACTCAGTTTTTCAGGGTTCTGAAAAAAACTTGGGACATGGATCCCCGCTTGATCCGCAAGGCCATTACGATCATGACCCAATACTGCCATTACTATGATTTTTCTCGAAGCTGAACCAAGGCTATGAATTCCTCCTTTTTCATGCACGACGAGCCTAAGCACCCACTGGCCGAACTTCGGCAAGGACAGGTCTGGGGCTTGGCTCATCGACTCATAGAGGACTTGGCCGGCAAAACGCGGGTTCTTTTGCTCAGTGAACAGCGGGACCTGGTGGCGGCCGCTTGTTTGGCTGCCTTGGCTGGCGATTTTGAGCTGGTCTTGCCGCATGGATTGAGTCGAGCGGCCCTGGATCAGTTGCCGGAAGAGATGCCCTGCGACTGCGGCCTGCTTGGGGATGAGGAGGCGTCCCTCGACTTGCCTCTCCTTCGACTGGAAACACGAAAGGCCAAAGAAGCCGCGAGCCCGCCTCTTATCGAGGACGATGGACGACTGGCCGTGACCTTGTTCACGGGCGGCTCCACCGCCCGTCCGCGGGCCTGGCCCAAAAGCGCCCAGCTTCTTCTCGGAGAAGCCCGCTTTCTGGCTGAACATTTTGGCATTGGCGCCACAGATTACCTGGTCTCTTGCGTCGGGCCCATGCATATCTATGGCCTGCTCTTCGGCGTCTTGGTGCCCTTGTTGAGCGGGGCAAAAGTTGAACCCAAGACGGCCTTTTTACCCGCCGAGATCCAAAAGGCCTGCCCGCCCGGTACTATGCTGGTGGCCGCGCCTCCTCATTTCAGGGCCCTGGTGCGCGGCCAAACCCGGCTTGCAGGCCTGCGTCTGGCCATCTCCTCGGCGGGTATGTTGCCCAAGGAGGATTCGGAAGGGTTCACGGCTTTGACGAAAACGCCGCTGTGCGAACTGTACGGCTCCACCGAGACCGGCGGCTTGGCCACCCGCTGGCGGAATCGAAAGGAGCGGGACTGGACGCCGCTTCCCATCGCCGACCTGAAGTTGGAAGGCGAGCGCCTGGCCGCCGACTCACCCTTTCTAAGCCCGACGCTTGCTCGAAACGCCGCTGGTTTTTTCGTCACCGGCGACAGAGCCCGCTGGACCGAGGGTGGGCGCTTCGCCCTTTTGGGCCGGGCCGACGGCGTGGTCAAAGTAGGCGGCAAGCGGGTGGACTTAACGGAGTTGGAGCGCGTTCTCTTGGCCATCCCGGGCATCGATGATTGCTGGGTGCTTTCGGGGCCCAGCAAAGACGCCCATGAAAACCAAATCGTGGCCGTACTATGCGGCGCGGATCCGCCCGGTCGAGATCAAATCCGAAAGATCCTGGGCCATCGCTTTGAGGCGGTGGCCCTACCCCGGCGATTCCTGTATATTAAACACATGCCGGTAAGCACCGCGGGAAAGCGTGATCGTCAGGCCATCGAGGATCTCCTGCGCGAACAAGCATGAACAAGGAGCGCCACCATGGCCGTGATCGATCTGAGCCCGGACATTTTAGAGAGCACCCTGCTGGAGAACGATTACGTGCTCATCGACTTTTGGTCCCCCTCCTGTGCACCCTGTCGAAGCTTTAAACCGGTCTTTGCAAAAGCATCCGAGGGGCATTCGGAGATATGCTTTACAAGCTGCAACACCCAGGAGCAACCCGAGCTGGCCCAGGCCTTCGGCATCCAAAGCATCCCCACCCTGGTCGTTTTCCGCGAGCAAGTCCTCATTCTCTCCCAGGTCGGTGCCATGGCGGATGCCGCCCTGGAAACACTCATCAACAAAATCAAGTCATTAAATATGGACGAGGTCCGGGCCCGCGTCGCCGAACAAGAAAAGAAATTGGCCCAATCCGAGGCCTCTAAAGAATCCGACTCCTGAAAAAGCACCTATTTCCGTCTCATCACCCAGCGATCTCCACCGCGACCGATCTGCAGATCTTCATCCAAAGAGTCGATCAAAAAAGCGGGAGCCGGGAGATCCCATTGGACTCCCTCGAAAACCCAGGGGAAAACCTGCTCCGGCGCCCCTGGACCGTGAACGACCACGCAGTCCTGGCCCGCATCCTCCTCACCCACTTCGATCCATAGCTGCAAGGGTTTTTGGATTCTGGCCACCTGCTCCTCCAGCCGCCGCCACAGCAAAAAGAGGCAGATC
The DNA here is from genome assembly GCA_019314375.1 of Deltaproteobacteria bacterium. Taxonomy (GTDB): domain Bacteria; phylum Myxococcota; class B64-G9; order B64-G9; family B64-G9; genus JAFCZJ01. The sequence goes on from JAFCZJ010000015.1 coordinate 56,796, forward strand.
AAGCTGCCCTGACGTAAGCGCTCTGATCGATTCCCCAGCCCTTGCTTGTCCACCGGTACGCGCAACATGTGCAAGTTGGCGTCGTCGGCCAAGCGATAGTTCGAAACGAAATCCCGCTGCCGCTCAAGGTAATGGGTTTCGTCCTGCCCCATCAATGGATTCAAATACGCATGAACCTGCATCGCCCAGAATGCCCCTGGACGCAAGGCGCTGGGATCCATGACGCGAATTTTCCGCTCCAGCTCCCCGACTCGCTCCGGCGGCACACAGTCAAGATGCTCACAAGCCAAGTGCATTTCCTGGCAGGCCAAACAGCAACAAGCCATTGCCTGAATGCCGGCATTGACCCAAATGGGCTCGAAATCACGCCCCGGATCAAGGGCCACAACCGCAGGCTCAGTCTCCGGCAAACAGATGGGCCTCTCTTCGGAATCAATTCCCAAAACCCGACGCTTCGCCAGTGATTTCGGCACCTTGCGATCTTCAAGCCAGGACCATGAGCCCAGCTCCGGCAGCCAGCGCCCATCGAAATCGCCGAAAACCAAAAATGGAGGCGCAAAACGCGGCAATCCCTGCTCCGTAAGCCAAGCACGCTCAGCGTCCTCGATCGCCAAACCCTGAAGCGCCCCAGGCGGCATGCGCTGCAGCTCCAGCCCCAACTCACCAGCACGGCGCCGGTAGGCCTCGCCCGTCATCAATTCGTTAATTTCAGCACACATAAAGTACTCCCCTCGAACTCGATACAGGGTGCCCTCACCTCGCGTCCGTCCAGGCGAAGATCCACCCCTTCCGGGTCCGTCCCCACAATACGCGCCCGACCAAACACCGCGGCCAGGCTGTCTAAATCCAGGGCCTTGGCCGCAGCCTCCTTGGCACACCAGGCGCGCAACCAAGCGCCATCGCCATCTTGAGCCGAGGCATCCAACAAGGCTCGCTCTTCTTCGTCCAGCCAGAGTCGAGCCGTTCGTTTCGCCGACTCGGCCTTTCGCTCAATGTCCACGCCCACCGGTCCATCGGCGCCAACAGCCACCGCAAACCGGTCGTCGTGAGCCGCCGCGACATGCTGAAACCCCGGACAGGCGGGCCGAAGGCCATCACCCGCCACGGTTTCCAGTCTACTCGCTCGACCCCGCACTCCATGGGCACGCGCCAGCGCCTTCAGGGCCAAACGAGCCCCGACAAAGCTGCGGCTCCGCTTGCTGCCCATCGAGGTCAAGCGACTTCGCTCTGAATCGGTCAAGGCCAGATTCTCCGCATAAGGGGCCACGGCATCCAAAGGCAAAACCACGGCCCGCAGGTCGGCGGCCCGAAAAAAACGATCAAGTTTTTCCTGTCCATGCCTGCCCTTCCGCACCCACTCAGGAACCGACACCTTGCCCGAAAAGAGATCCTGCATCATCAATGCGGAAACAATCTCGCAGGTTCGACCCAAATCGTCCAACAAGCACAAATCAAAACAGTGGCCTTCGGCCCCCTGCCCCTTGGGCCAAATACGACAAAATACCGTCTGACCCGGAGCGATGGGCCTGAACACCCGACGCCCGGCAAAACCCACGGGAAAAGTCAGCACACCGTGCACGTGCTGCACCCAAACACAGGCCAAATGAAAGGCCGCATCCAGGGCAAAAGGCGAGCCCAATGGCTCCGTGGGCGCGGAAAAATCGGGAACCCGGATGGCGGAAAAAGCCCCCGCCGGAGACAGGTGAATCTCAGCTGTCAGATTGTGGAAAGCAGGCCCAAAGGGAACCAGGTCGGCGTACGCACGCGCCGCATCCAGGTGCAAACCGACTCCCGGCAGGCCGCAGGCATCCAAGCCGTCGAAATCCTTTTCCTCGCCCAGCGCTCCCGGCATCTCCCCAAACTGGACTCGCATGTGCTCCATCATGCGAGAAAGGCCGCTGCGACCCGCGGGCCTGCGACTCATCAACCTGGCCACACAGCCCTCCGCCCGATCTTCCAGCTCTATCTGGACATGCGCCGGCTGCGCGGTGGACAAAAAGCGTAGAAATTTGGCATGGCTACAGACACTTGTGTCCACACCTGGAGAGGCGCCCAGGCAGGCCGCCGCCAAAACCTGCAGGGCCTCGGTTGCGGGCAACACGCATTGCGCGCCTCCGCCCAGGTCGGGCAAACGATGGTCTGCCAGGTATGCTGGCCTGTCGATCTCCAGCTCCTGGCGAGTAGGGGTCATCTAGTGTCCATCCCAAAACCCCTGTTTCCAGAGGGACACGGCGCAAAAAGTGCCCTCTTTTCAGTGCCCGTCTTCGGTCAATTTAACACTCTGGGACGGGTGTCATTTCGGAAAATCCGCCCAGGTCTTGACCGTGATGGGATCCACGGCGACGGGCCTGCCCTTGCTGTTCAAGGCGCAGTGCTGAGTGTAACCCTGGGCCACCAATGCGCCCGACTCGGCATGGGTGATGACATAGTCAAAACGAATGCGCACACGCCCCAATTCACCGGGACGGGTGTGAACCCAGAAAGGATCGTCATAGCGCAAAGGCGCGAAAAACCGCAGCCTCAAGTCAATGATGGGATAAACAAAGCCATCGTCCTCTACCTGGGCATAAGGAAAAGCCACCTCGCGCATCAAGGAAGCCCGACCAAATTCAAAATACCGAAGATAATTAGCGTGATAGACCACATCCGAGCGATCCGTGTCCGCATAGAGCACCCGGCTCTGGGCTCGATGGTAGACCAGTTCGCTCTTTTGATCCCGGACGTAAGAATCCTTGCCCTCCAACAACTCGGGCAAGAAAGGCTCAGGTCGCATACTCAGTCCACCCCGCGAAAAACAATGCAGCAGTTGGTGCCACCGAAACCGAAAGCGTTGGACATGGCCAACTCAACCGGCATGCGGCGGACTTCGTTGGGCACCACGTCCAGGTCGGCCATTTCTGGATCCGGCACATGGTTGATTGTGGGCAGAACCAAACCTTGTTGCATGCCCTCAATGGTCAAGGCCGCCTCAATGGCCGCGCAGGCCCCCAAGGTGTGACCGAGCTGGGATTTGTTGGATGAAACCGGGATTTTGGACAAATTCGAGCCGAAGACTTCCCTCAGGCAGGCCAGCTCGACCGAGTCGCCCCGGGGTGTTGAGGTGCCATGGGCGTTGATGTAGTCCAGGTCGGCGGGGGCCACACCTGCGTCGCCTAATGCCTCCCGCATGGCCCGCTGAATGGTGACCGGGTTGGGCTTCGTGAAATGGAAGGCGTCCGAGGTCCAGCCCACGCCCAGAACTTCTGCCCTGGGCGAAATGCCGTGGTCTTTCATCACGTCTTCCGCGGCCAAAAGCACCACGCCCGCACCTTCGCTCAAAACAAAACCACGCCGATCGACCGAAAAAGGTCGAGATGCCTGGCTGGGATCGGCATAGGCCCTGTCGCCCTCCTTGACCTTGATGGTGGCACCCATGTTGGCGAAACCATAGATGATCTCAGGCAGCAAAGAAGCATCCACGCCCCCCGCCAACACGAAATCCTGATCCCCGTCCCGGATAAGCCTGGCACCAAGACCAATGGCGTGGTTGCCCGAAGCGCAGGCCCCCTGCGGGGACATGCTCAGGCCCTGAAACCCCAGCAACATCCCGGCCTTGCCGGCGGGCAAATTGCCGCAAAGATTGGGCAAGAGATAGGGGCTGATCCGGTTTGGCCCTGATTCCGCCAAGACCCGCACGGCCTGGCGATAAGCATCGTGGCCATTCAGGGCCGAGCCCACCAGACCAGCGGTTCGCCGAGCCACTTCCGGGGTCATCTCCAAACCTGCGTCGACCAGTGCATCTTTGCAAACTGACATGGTCAACAAAATGAAGCGTGCGCTCCAGTTATAAAGCTCTTTCTCGGTGACGAAGTCCAAAGAAGACGGATCCCAGTCCGGGATCTCGCCCACCACATCACAAGGCGTGTCGATGTCGAATCGAGTCAGACGCCGAAAACCGGTCTTGCCCGCCACGGCTTGTTCCCAGGTAGTTTGAAAATGCATACCCAATGGGGTGGCCGCGCCATAGCCTATGACAAATACTCTTCGATTTAAGGGTGCGCGCATGTTGTACCTTGTCTGGCCCTACAAACACCCACATCATGCCAGGCGACGCAGCAGCAAACAAGCGTTACAACCCCCAAACCCAAAAGAGTTATTGAGCACATGTTCCTGCTTCAGAGATCGAGCCCCTTCGGCCACGCAATCCAGGTCCCCCAGCGCGGGGTCGGCCCTGTAGCCGATGGTGGGCAAGATCGTATCTCGCTCCATACCCATCAAAGCCAACACCGTCTCGATGGCCGAAGAAGCCCCCATGGCATGACCGATCAAAGACTTGTTTGCGGAAAGCGGTGGTAATTGCTCGCCAAAAACCTGCCTCAAGGCCTGAACCTCCACCGCATCACCAACCTTGGTGGAGGCCGCGTGGGCATTGATGGCCGACACATCCCGCGGCCCAAGACCCGCATGCTTGATTGTGTCGCTCATGCAACGGCTCACGCTCGGTAGATGGGGCGCCACGAAATGGTGAGCGTCGGCGCTCATGCCCCAACCGGCCAATTCGAAAGCAGCGCTCAGGCCATGGGCCCGCGCGAAATCGGGGCTGGCCAAGAGCACACATGCCGCGCCTTCGCTGACCACAAAACCTCTGCGATCCACGGAAAAAGGCCGGCTGGCTCGTTGCACGTCCGCATCTGAGTCCGCCTTGGTCTTGTAAGCCCCGTTCATGGTGGCGAAGCCGCCCACGATGGGCTCGACCAAAGGAAAATCCACAGCCCCGCAAATGGCCACATCCGCCATGCCCGCCTCGATGAACATGGCGCCGGCAATGATGGAACTGTTGCCCGTGGCACAGGCGGTGATGGTGGTGGTGATGGGGCCAGTGGCGCCGGTGAGCATGGAGACCTTCCCGGCCACCATGTTCACGCAAGCGTTTGGGTTGGCGAAGGGATGGGGCAACCTGCCTCGGGCCACCATGTTTCGGTCCGCCGCCAAAACGGCGTCCAAGCCACCGATGGCGGTGGAAAAAGTCGTCGCCACGCGAGGCGCGATCGCCGCATCGATCTCCAGGCCCGCCCGCTTCATGGCGCGATGCACCACCAGCATGGCATGAAGAAAGATGGGCGAGGTCCAATGCGCCATCTTTCGCGGCGACAAGAAATCATAAGGCGTGACATCGATGGCCGGCACTTGCCCGGCCACGGTCACGGGAAAACCGTCGGGTAATGGAAAACGAGTCAAGGGACCGATGCCGCTTTCTCCTGCCTCGGCTCGTCGCCATTGGGCTTCAAGGTCAGACCCAAAAGGAGAAATCAAATCCCAAGCAATTATCCAGGGCCGCTTTGTCATGGATGCCGCTTTTCACCAGGGAATGAATCGATAGAGCTTGGCGAACATCTCGTAGACCGTCACCCAGTTCTGAAGATCCTGGGTCGAGCGCATGTGGGCACGCTTGTTGACCATGACCCAGCTCATGTGCGCCGCCCCATCCTTGCATGTTGCGCAGTCCCGGGTGGCGGAAGTACAGCATCGGTGGGTGGTCTTCAGATCGCTGGCCCAGCGAATGAATCGAATGAGGCGCTTGGGGCGAGGCTCCCGCGTGTCCATGGGCTCGGTGACCGAAGGGCATTCCATCCAGCCGAATGGCCGACCCAACATGCGACCCGTGGTCAAGACCTCGTGGTAGTAATGACTGGAAATAACGGTGCGCGGGTACTTGTCGAGCATGTCGTCCATCTCGTCCCGCACGCGCGCGAGCTGCTCCTCGCTCCAGGTGAAACCGCCCACGTCCTCGTCATTGCTCAAAAGCTGCAAATGCACCTTCAGACCCACGTCTTCGATCTTCTTGATGATGGGCTCGATGTGGCCCAGCTGAGGCGGGGTGATGGTGTACAAATAATAGGTGTAGTCATCCCCCGCATAGTTCTTCGAAGAAATGGCAAAGGTGTCCTTGCCCCTGAGCTGCTTTTCAATCTCCGGATCGCCCCAGAGACTGATACCAACCATCATGTCGGGAAAGCGATCCCGAGGCACCTTGATGAGACCGTTGGTTGCGCAGTAGGTGGGCAATCGATCATAAAAAGCCCCCACTCGCTCCATGTGCAAAGTCGGCTCACCGCCGATGAGGATGGCCAAATTAACACCACGCTCTTTTTCGGTCTCGATGAAAGCCCCCCAGCGCTCGACATCCATTTCTTCCTGGGCCACGTGCTGCTCACCCGAGGAAAAGAAGAAACAACCCTTGCAGCGCAGGTTGCACTTGTCCGTGACGTCGTAAATGGAAGAGCGAATGTTCAGCTTGGAGATGCGCCGATAGCGCGCCAACCACTCTCCGTCCAGCAGGGAACTAACCGTCTTCATCTTCGAACCTTCGCATCAGGGACGCACAACCTCGCCGGGCGGCGCGACCAAATGTTGGTTGAGGTTTTCGCCCTTCTCGTAGCCCGTGACCCAAACAGCCAAATACGTATCCACGTAGTCCAGCCAGGACCGAAAGATGTCCGGCTGCGTCGCGTGGCGATGCAAGCGGGCCGTGACGACGGCCGAGCCCGCGGCGTAATGCCGACAATCGTCGCAGTCCGTGTCCGGCACACAGCAAGCAGCATCCCTATCCCAACTCAAGTCGGTGCGGTACTGCCGAAAACTGCGGCCCAAACCAATGTGGGTAGAAGGATTGCAGCGCGGATATGAGCATTCATACAGAGCATGAAGCCCCAGAGCGTGGCTGTGGGCCATCGCGTTGGCGCTGGAGAAAAGAACATGCTCAGGGAAAGCCTCCAAGAGTTCCATCATGCTGGCCCGCATGGCCAACAAGCTCTCTGCGTCATGGCGCAATCCGCCCGCATAACCCATCGGCGAACTGAAGACATTGAAGGTCAGCTTGCCGCCACGCTTGGCCAATTGCTCGGCCACAAGTCGGGCCTCGGCCACGTTGTGCCGCGTGTAGGTGTAGACAAACACGGACCGCTCGTCGCCGGCGTAGTTGTCCATCTGCCTGCTCAACAAGTCCTTGGCACCCCGCAAACGACGGCTTGTCTCATCGTCCCCCCAAACCGAAATATGAAGTTTGTAGCCCACGCTGTCCGGAATGCGCCGCACCCCGTTGGTGGCGATGCAGCCCAAAGGCAACTCATCGTAACAAACCTGGCACAGGTCCGGCACCAGGCCGGGTTCGGCCCCGGCCAAAACCACGTAGGTAATGCCCCGGGCTTTCTCGGCCTGCATCAGCGCTCGCCAGGCCGACGGGTCCTGATTCTCAGGCGCGAACTGCTTGTCGCCTTCGTAGTAATAACAACCTTCGCAACGGATGTTGCAACGATTCGAGACGTCGTAGGTAGACTCGCGCATGAAAAAGTACTTGCGCACTTTTTCCCATCGCTCGCGCACGGCCGCATCAGCCAAAAGCTCTGAAAATTTCCACTTGCCGGGGCGCGCCTCGCGAACCCGCCTGAGATCGCCCAGTTTGGACATCAAGAGCCCAATCGCTCCTGGATGTAATCGGCGATAAGAGCCACGTTCTTGAGCTTGGGGTAATCATCCTCGTCGATGCTGATCTCGAACTCGTCTTGAAGCACTAAGACCACGGCCGTCAAATCCATGCTGTCGATACCCAATTCATCCACCAGATCGAGCTGTGGGTCGAAGTCCGCGGCTGTCGCATCCTCCAGCTTCAGCTCATCGATAAGAATTTGGGCAATGCGTTTTTCGATATCTTTCATTTCGCGCTCTGCTCTCCCTGTTTTCACCCATCAAATCGGCCCATTTCCAACCGATATTCACGCGCCTGTCAAGATCCGCGATCACGCCGGGCGAAAACCAGACGACCCCGGGCAAAATTCTGTTCTCCGGCATTCACGGAAAAGAGCGCCTCAACCTCGTCTAGGGATTCTTTCAAGTCCAGGGTCAAGACCAGCTCCACCCCGGGTGTTACCAACTCACGAAAACGAACCCTGGCCACCTGACGCAGGACCAAGGCCTCATCAAAGCCCATCCTGGTGGCCTGACAGATCATGGCCAATATGGCCACCCCGGGCAGTATGGCTTGGCCGGGAAAGTGTCCGTCAAACCAAGGGGTCGACTCATCAAGGCGCTTGCTGGCCCAAATTTGCGACCCCTCCCGCCGCCATTGATCCAGGCCGGCCCAGTCCCTTGTCGTCATGCCGATCCCGGATCCGACTGCCTCATGATCAAGTCCACCACGTCCTGCACGGTTCGGATGCTCTTGAGTTCTTCATCGGGCACGGGCGAGCCCAGGCGCTGCTCCAAGATACCCACCAGGTCCAGCGCATCGATTGAGTCCAGGCCCAACTCGGCAAAAAGCTGAGATTCGGGCTGCAAGACCTCCCGGTCCAAATCGAACTGCTCTACCAGGCTGTCTTTCACCAACTCCAGGGCCTTGGATGCGTCCACGCCGAATCTCCTTATGCCTGGCGCCTAAATACCCAGCAATACACCCCTTCGTCAAGAGCCCAAACGGGCCCCTCACCATAAATAGGATCCACCGAAGCCCAAAGACACCGCCTCGTCAGCATTCAAATCAGAACCCAAAAAGGCGTCCAGCTGCCAAACAGGAGACATGCGCCAGCTCAGGCCCACATTGAGGCCCGCCGCGGCCAAGTCCGCATCTCTTTCCGGAATCAAGCCATAACCCTCGACAAAGGCAGCCCAGTTCTCCGCCAGGGCAAAACCCAGGACGAGGCTGGCCAGGTATTCCTGGTCCTGGACGCTGTCGGAGCCCAGGCCGGTGAAGATGATACCGAAATTGCCGGCCACTTCCATCCAGTCCGTCAGCCCCAGGGCCCAGACCAACTTAAGGCCCGCGGCCACGCCCGAAGAGCCATAATCATCGTCCCGAAGAGGAAAACAGGCGAAGGGCTGAAAGCCGGCCGTGGCGAATTCCGAAAGCTTGTACACAAAACGAAATCCCAAATCCAAAGTTCCCACCTTGGTCTCGTCCGGCGACCCGGCAGGCCACAACATCTGAAGAGCGGGCAAGCCCAGGCGCGCTTCCATTCCCTCGGTCATGCCATAGCGAATCAAGGGCATCGCCAGGGTCAAGCCATCGCCGGCGGCGTCATGCGCGAAGCCTGCTCCGAACTCAAACAAGACATGCCCCTCCGGAACGGTGACGGCGCTGTCGGAAAAACTAGGTCGGTCCGTGACCAGGGGAAGGTTTTCCTTTTTCTCCATGGCCTCCTCCGCCCTCGCAAAGGGAGCCAAACTCAACATCATCAGCAATATCGAAAAAAGACCCATTCGTTTATTCTTCATGACGTCAGGTTAGCCGCAGTGACCGTGGTCGTCAATTCCGAAGCAGGGAGAAAACGCATTCCAAACTGGCGCGCCGCCAGCGACCGACCTATACTCGGCATGTCTGGAAATGAGCGGACGGAGACGAATGAACCGCATCGACAACATGGTGGCCAAACTGCTGTTCACGGCCAAGGTTCTGGGCCGAGATCAGTTGGAGGTCATCAAGGATCATGTTGCCCAATATGGCGGCAGTTTTCACAAGCACGCACTGGGCCTGGGACTGGTCTCTGAAGAACCGCTGGTCTCGGCCTTGGCCTCCGCCCTCAATCTGTCCATGGTCGCCCTGAGCAAAATGCAGATCGATCCCCGCACCGCAGCCAAATTGCCCGGAGAGTTTTGCCTTCAAAATGTTGTTTTCCCCTGCGCCGTCCGCGACAAGGGCCAAACCCTGTGGCTGGCCATGGGCGATCCGACGGACGGAGAGGTCAGAAAACAGGCCCGCCAACTCTCGGGCATGAGCCTGGTCCGGCCCCTGGTGGGACGCCCCAGCGAGATCCTGGCCTACGTTCGCGAGCACTACGATGTCCAGGAGATGCAGGAGGCCGATCCCTTTGGCGGCGGGGGAGTCGACCTGTCCTTGAGCGAAGAGGAAGAAGAAGAAGAATTCAAAATCGTCAGCGCCATGGGCGGCAACACCCTGGTCAAGCACGTGGGCGGGGTTCGAGTCGACGTCAGCGCCGGACCCGTCGGGCAACAGATTCCAAGCCCGGTCGCAGCCCCCGCACCCGCCGCACCCGCGCCACCACCCCCGGTCATCGTGGACCCGGCCCTGGTGGCGACCTTTGATCGCATCCGCGGAAACCAACAAAAGGCCACCACAATCATCACCCAGCTTACGCGTCTGCTCATGGACAAAGGTCTGTTTTCAGCAGACGAGCTCAACCAAATGATGAAGAAGTGAATCCCCCGGAGGCGCCATGAGTGAAAATCAATTCTCCGAAGTCCTTGAGCAAATTCCTTACGCCGTCAGCGTGGTCACGCTTGGCGCGGGCGGCCTGGAAAACGGCCTGACCATCTCCTGGCTCAGCCAGATCTCCGCCAAGCCGCCCATGCTCGCCTTCTCCATCCACAAAGACCACTACAGCCGGGATCGCTTAGCGGATCATCCTCATTTCGTGGTCAATCTCCTGGCCGAAGATCAAAAAGACCTGGCCGGCCACTTCGCCAAGGCCTCCATGGTAGGCGAAGACAAAATCGACAAATTCCCCACCCAACCCGGCCGCAACGAAGTCCCCATATTAAGCGAAGCCTTGGCCTACTTCGATTGCGACGTACACGCCACGCACGAAGTAGGGGATCACGTACTGATCGTGGGTCTAATCATCAACGCCGGCAAGCTGCGAGACGCAGCCCCCATGACCTCCGCCTCCGGCCTGCGCTACCGGCCCTGAGAACCCTACTGGCCCAGCAGGGCCTCGATGCCTTCTAGCTCCATCCAGTAAACCTGTTCGTGTGTGAAGATGGGCACCGCGCCGATGACCAGCAGGCGGTCGGCTGCCGGATCGTAGGTCATCTTGGCTACGTTCATGCCGAAGTTGGGGCCTTCGGGATCGCCTTCGAAGGAGCGGTCGCCGTAGGAATCGGGCTCTAAGAAAATGCCGCCTGGGGTGTCTTCGAGAATTTGGAAGAAGACGCCGTCGGAGAGACGATAGGCCCAAAGATCGTTGTGGTAATCGTTTTCGACCTCGTTCCAGTTGTCGCGGACGACCGAGCCGCCCAGAAGAAAAATCAGTCCACGATTTGCATCCAGGGCACAGCTCATGGAACGACGAGCGCCCATGGCGACCGGCAAAAGCTGCTCCTCAAAGGAATCGCTTTGGGGGTCGATTATCAAGTAGCTATCTAAAAGCGTAGAGCTGTAGCCGCCGTCGTCGGTGGTCTTGCCGCCGAAGCTGTAATGCAGGCCCGTGACCGCATCGACCACCAGGCAGTTGTCCATCACCTGTGGCAGGCGGGTCTTGGCCTCGCTCCAGAATCCGCTGTCCATGTCGAAGGCGTAGAGCGTGTGACCGAAGCCGCTGGGTCCGACCGCGCCGTATTCCCAGAGCTTGCGGCTTATCCAATCATGACGGAAGGTCCGGTTGATCCAGCTATCGGGTGGGCGGTTGCCCGAGGTGGCCTGCTGGCTGGCCAGGCCGTTTTCGTCTATCCGCATCATGGTGGGCGAAGAGGGGCCCAGCACGGTCCAATCGGAAAAGACCGGGTCGAAGCCGATGTACTGACACCAATCCTCACCGCCCACGCAGAAGGGCGCGTTCGCCGCCATGGGATCGCCGCTTAGAAACCGCTTAAAATGACGCCCACTCGCTCCGTCGAAAAGCCAGAGAAAGAGGACGGAGGGATCGTCGTATGCGCTGCCGAAGGATGTGGCGAAGATGTCGTTTGTCTGATCATGGCCATAGCTGATTCCATCGATGGGCGTCATCAAAGAACTGCCGTTGACGATGGGGTCGTCGATCTCGATGAGAATCCGGTTCCAACTAAGGGCCTCGCAAGCGGCGAGCCCGGAGGCCTCGTCCACCCGGCACAACTCCCCAAAGGCCAGGCAATCGCTTTCGGTCTGCCATACGTCTTCGACGCAGCGTTCAAGCAAGTCCCCCGTGCAACGCAGGCTGTCCTCGGTGCAGTTGGGCGTGCCCGCAAGGCAAGCAGGATCGCCGGAAGTCGGCTCCGCGCCGCAGCTTTGCCCGAGCAGCCCACAGTCCGTATCGGTTTGCCAGGCGTCATTGACGCAGCGCTCGAGCAAGTCGCCCGTGCAACGCAGGCTGTTTTCCGTACAGTTGGGCGTGTCCGCGAGGCAGGCCGGAGCGCCGGAAGTCGGATCCGTGCCGCAGCTTTGCCCACGAGACCCGCAGTCGGTGTCGGTTTGCCAGGCGTCATTGACGCAGCGTTCGAGCAGGTCGCCCGTGCAGCGCAGGCTGTCTTCGGTGCAGACGGGCGTGTCTTCCAGGCAGGCCGGATCGCCCGTAAGCGGATCCGCGCCGCAACTTTGCCCAAGCTGGCCGCAGTCGGTGTCGGTTTGCCAGGCGTTGTTTTGACATCGCTCCAACAGGTCTCCCTGGCAGCGGGTCTGGCCCTCCTGGCAAACAGGATCGGGATCGCCCTCACCACCGCAAGCGGCAAGCGACAGAGCCAGCGAAAGCAAGCAAACACGAAGTGTCATGATACGCATGGTTCTTCTCCTGAGCATTGGAGGCTTAGAAGCAGGATAAACGAGAGAATCGCAAAATCGCAAGCTACGTCCCCTAAACGAGTCCCCTAAACGAAGTCGATGGTGAAGGAGTAGACGTCTTCGTTCAGGCGGCTTGTGACCTTGTAGCCGGAGTGCTGGAAGACAGCTTGCATGGCTCTATTTTCGCGGAGGGTTTCGGCGGTGAAGCCGGCGATGCCGTTGCGGCGGGCGATGGTGCCTAAGTACCGGAAGAGGAACTTGCCGATGCCGCGGCCCTGCCATTCGTCCCGGACGACGAAGGCGACTTCAGCCCGGTTGGTCTTGTGGTCCAGGTAATAACGACCGATGGCCACGATGTCCTCGCCGTGAGCCTCGGGCACCGTGCCGCAGATGGCCACGTCGTTGCGATGATCCACGTAAACAAAATTGCGAATTTGCCGATCCGGCATGCGTTTCATGTAGGACATGAATCGGTAGTAAATGGTCTCTCTGCTCAGTGCGTAAAAAAGATCCTTAAATCGGGGTTCGTCGGTGGGCAGCATGGGTCTGAAAACAATTTGCGTTCCGTCGTCGAGCAAATACGTGGTGCGCGAGTCCGGCGGCTCGATGCGCAGCTTTCCCTCGACGTCCGCCAGGTCGGAGCGCAGGTATTTGTATTCGATGGCCTTGCGCAGCAAGTTCTCCCGGTAGTCCGGATGGGCGATGCCGATGAGGGCAAGCGCCCGCTCCTGCACGCTCTTTCCGTGCAAGTAGGCGACCCCGTACTCGGTCACCACATAGTGCACATCACCTCGGGTGGTCACCACGCCCGCCCCCGGACTCAGCTGGGGCACGATGCGAGAAATGTCCCCGTCCTTGGCCGTCGAGGGCAGTGCGATGATGGCTTTGCCGTGCTCGGCCCTTGCCGCGCCTCGATTGAAATCCACCTGCCCGCCGATGCCGGAGAAAAAGTTGGTGCCCAAGCTGTCGGCGCAGACCTGCCCGGTCAGGTCCACCTCTAAGGCCACATTGATGGCCACCATGCGGTGTTGCTGCCCGATCAAGTAGGGATCGTTGACGTATTCGGTGGGGTGAAAAGAAAAGGTCGGGTTGTCGTCGATGTAATCATAGAGCTTGCGCGTCCCCGTGCAGAAACTGGCCACCACCTTTCCCCGGTCCAGGGTTTTTTGCGCCCCGGTGATGGCGCCAGACTCCAAGAGTTCAATGATCTGATCGTTGATCATCTCGGTGTGGATGCCCAGGTCCCGTTTGTCTTTCAGGTTCTCCAGCACCGAGTGGGGAATGCGACCGATGCCCAACTCCAGGGTGGAACCATCCTCCACCAGGCCGGCCACGTACTCGCCAATCTTGTGGGTGACCTTATCCGGCTTGGGCGCAACCGTTTCCAGCAAAGGCACATCCACCGGCACCAAATAGTCCAGGTCATGCACGCTCAAGAAACTGTCGCCCAGGGTTCTGGGCATCTGGGGGTTGACTTGCGCGATGACCAGGGCCGCATTCTCGGCGGCACTTTTGACAATGTCCACCGAGATGCCGAGAGAAACCATGCCCCGAGCATCCGGCGGACTGACCTGGATCAAGGCGGCGTCCAAGGGCAACTGCCCCGAGTCGAAAAGTCTCGGGATGTCGGACAAGAAAATGGGGGTGTAGTCCCCCAAGCCCTCCTGGATGATGTCGCGCACGTTGTCAGAGATAAAGAAGGAGTTGACCTTGAAATACTGAGTCAGCTCTTTGTGGGCATATGGGGCGTCGCCCATGGTCAGAAGATGCACAAGCTGGGTGTCGGACAACTCGGCGGAGCGGGCGGTCAGGGCTCGAACCAATTCTTGGGGTTGCGCGCAGCCCGTACCGATGAAAACCCGCTGGCCCGGACGGATGTGGCCAACCGCCTCTTCGGCCGTCACGATCTGATCCTTGTACTTGTCTTGCCAATGCGGATCGTAGCTGATTTTTTTCATGCTGTGTCCCCTTTGTTCATCAGAATCCGCACGTCGGCGGCGATGGGCTCGGTCCCGGGCCTGCCCACGATGAAGGGGTGAATCTCCAGCTCTTGAATCTGGGGAAAGTCACCAGCCAGCTGGCTGATTTTTTGTAAGCCCTGGGCGATGGCGGATGGATCCATCGTGTCCGCCAAGGCACTGGCTGAAAGCTGTGCAAAGGCCCGGGTGCTTTCCAGCATTTGCATCGCCTCGTCGAAGGTAATGGGGGCCAGGTGGAATGTCGCGTCATCCATGACCTCAACCGCGATGCCGCCCAGGCCGAACATGAGCATGGGCCCAAACTGAGCGTCCCGGTGCATGCCGATGACAACCTCGACCCCCCGTTGGCACATCTTCTCTACGTAAACGCCTTCGATGAGCGCCTCCGGCTTTTTTCGCTGAATGCGCAGCATGATCAAGTCATAGGCATCGCGCACCGCTTCGGGACTGGCCAACCTCAGACGAACGCCGCCCATTCCCGATTTGTGCACGATGTCCGGCGAAACGATCTTCATGGCCACGGGGTAACCCACCCGCTCCGCCGCTTCGATCGCCCCATCCGCATCCTCTGCGAGCTGGCCTTCGGGCACGGTAAAATCATAGGCGGCCAAGATCTCCTTGGCCTGGTACTCTTCCACCTCCAGTCGCTTCAGTCGTTGATGCCGGCGCAGAACACGCTCAACCCGTCTTCGATTGACTGGAAAACGCGCCACGATGCGAGGCGGTCGCTTTCGCCAAACGGCGTAATCACACAAGGCGCCCAAAGCCGCCACGGCTCGACCCGGCGAGGGATAATCGGGTATCCCCGCCTCCACCAAGCGCTGACGAGCTTGCACGACGCTGGCCCCGCCCATGAAAACAGCCAAGGCCGGCTTTTCGCCCACCCTGGCTTTCACCAAGGCCTCTACGGTCTCTTCGGCCTTGGCAAGCAAGTGTGGGGTGTGGACCATCAATACCGCGTCCACGTCCTCGTCTGACTGCACCGCCTCGAAAGCCGCTGCGAAGCGCTTCGGATCCGCGCTGCCCAACAGATCCACCGGATTGTCCACCTGAGCACCGGCGGGCAAAAGCTGCTTGATGGTGGCCAGGGTGGATTCGCCCAGTTGCGCCAAGCTAAGCCCTGCCCCCTCCACCGCGTCGGCCGACAGGATGCCCGCGGCCCCGGCGTTGGACAGAACCGCAACCCGGTGCCCCTGCGGCATGGGCTGGCTATCGAAAACCCGCGCGAAGTCGAAAAGCTCTTGGAAGTTCTCAGCCTGGATCACCCCCGAACGCTTGAATGCCGCACCGTAAGCAATGTCCGAATGGAGCTTGCGGCCCGTGTGAAGCAAGGCGGCTTTCTCGCCGGCCGCGGTGGTGCCGGCCTTCAAGAGCACAACCGGCTTGACCGAGCTCAGGGCTTCCGCTCGCTTGATGAACTCCTTGCCCGAACGGATGTTTTCCAAATAACCAATGACCACGCGCAAATCATCGTCTTCCGCGAAGATCTCGAAAAAATCCGCCTCGTCCAGGTCCAGCATGTCACCCAGGCTCACTATCCGGGCCAGGCCCAAACCTCGGTGTGCGGCCCAGTCCAACATGGCCGCGGCCAATGCGCTGGAGCGAGAAATGACGGCCACGCCGCCGGCCTTGAGTTCACCGTGAAAATAGGTGGCATTAAGCCCGGTCCTGATATCGGCCAGGCCCAGACTGCCCGGGCCCAAAAGACGAACGCCCTTCTCTTGGCACATACTCAAAATGTCTTCGCGCAAGGCGTCCATGTCCCCGCCCAACTCCCGGTCAATCGAAGTCAGAACCGCCAGATGATGCACCCGTGCGTTGAGGGCTTCCGCAACCGCCTCCTTAAGGCGAGCCACGGGCACAGCCACCAAGGACAACCCGAAGGGCCCGGCCCCACTGTTCAATTCCGTTTTGCAGGGCCGACCCGCGACTTCTTCCTCGCCATCCATGGACACAAAGGTAAGATCGGTCTCCCGCGGGCCCGAAAGCAGGTTCTCAGACACCAGGAGGCCCAGACTGCCCGCTTTATTGCTGGCCCCCACCAGGCAGATCCGCTGAGCTTCGAAGACTTTTTTTAGCTCCATGAATTCAGTCCTCCTCTTCTTGATCCACGCATTCTCGCAGGAGGCCAGGGATCACCGCGGGGTCTTCCACCAGGCCCGCATCATCCAGACCCACAAGCTCTCCGCCGGCGATGCGACGGAGCACGCTACGCAAAAGCTTGCCCGTCCGACTATAAGGCAATTGGCTGACCACCTGCATGGAATCGGGCACGGCCTGCTCGCCAAAGCGCTCGGCCAAATCCTTGCGAATGGCATCAAGCCGCTCTGGCCCGCCACGGAGGACGACATAGGCCCAAGTTCTCTGTTTGTCAGGCCCCGCGCCATGGCGCACGACGGCCACCCGCTCCACCCCCTCCATGGCGACCATCGCGGCCTCCAGCTTCGAAGCCGACACGGCATTCGACTCTTGCCGAGCCACCCGGACTTCTCCCATGCTCCAAATCAAACCCTCCGCCTCAATGCGAACCCTCAGGCCCATGGGGATGGGCGGTTTCTGGCTTTGCAGTTCCAGGGCCAAGGCCGGGGCGACTTCCGCAAGCGTCAGGAGGCCGCCGTAATTGGCTTCGCAGGGCCGACCCCGGCCGTCGACCACGCCAAGCCGCAATCCGGGCGCGGCCCGCCCCGCTGAAGCGGGCAGCACCGCCATGGTGCTCGGGTGGTGGCCCGCCAGAAAACCGCCGCTCTCCGGACGAGATAAAACCTGGGTGATGTGGGTGTTGCTGTCGAACAGGAATTGTCGCACCTTGGTGTATAGCCTGGGCCCGACCGAGTCCCCCTCGATAACGAGCAAGGCCGGACCTCGACCCGAAGATGGCGTTTCTTCGGCCTCGAGGCGGGTCAACAGATCCTTAAGCTGTTTGGCCTGGATGAGCACCACCCTGGCACCACAATCAACAAGATCCGCCCTGAAAACCTTCGCGTCATCCAGGGCCCCGGGCAAGACCACGCGCCCGCCCGCCAACAGGGCCCCCAACCATCCGCCAAGAAAAGACGCATGATGCGCCGGGGTCTGGAGCCAAAGCAAATCCCCGGATTCTCCCTGCCCGCCTCGGCCGTCGAGCAGATGCCGGTAGGCGCTCAGGCTTCCCAGAGCCAAGCCGGCGCAGGGCAAAGTGAAGGTTCGTCCCGCCGAATCGGCCAGCACAAAGGCCGGATCCATGGCGCGTCGAGGGATCGCGGGCACCAAGTCTGCATGGCTTGCAGGCCTTTCGGCCCGCAACAAACACATGGGCAAACCCACTCGCTCAAGCTCGGCCGTCTCCGTCTCACAGATGATCGCCCGACAACCCGCCGCCTCGGCATGTTGTTTCAAACGACCAAAATCCGAAGATCCAGGATCAAACGGTACGCAAACCAAACCGAGCCACAAGCATGCAAGGCTCGCCGCCACGATCTTGACCCCATACGGCTTGACCCCATCCGGCTCGGCCCCGTACGGCTTGGCTCCGTACGGCTTGGCTCCGTACGGCAGGGCCAGTAACACTGGTGAGCCCGGGGCCAGCCCCAGGGCCGCCACCTGGGCTACCATCCCCGCAACAAGGCCCGCCAAATCATCTCGACTCAGGGTATGTCCCGCGCCCTCTCTCCTGGCCACGAGACATTCGCCTTCAGGGGGGGCGGCTTGCAAACAGGCCTGCGCCAGATTCAGGCTTGCGTCCGGGAAAAAATCGCCAGCCTCTCCATATGTGGTCGGCGGACTTATCCAGGCCAGATCCTTGGCCACGTTCATCCAATAGGAGGCGGGATCGGCCTCGCTCCCGGAGAGGAACTCGAGATAATCCGCGGCCGAAGCAAAGCGCGCGCCGTCTTTGAGACCAGGTCCCGGCTCAAGCCGGCTTCTACCGAGCAAGCTGTCCTTATCGAAGGCCGAACTCATGGGCAACGCTCCTTGTTTCGGTTGGTCAAAAGGACCGCGAGGGCGATCGAGGAAAGCTTGCTGCGCGAGCTGTCACCACGAGAGGTCAAAATCAAGGGCGTGGCACCGCCCAGAATCACGCCGGCGAGGGTGGCGCCGGAGGTGATCGTGAAGGCCTTGTAGATGGCGTTGCCCGCGTCGATGTCCGGCACCAACAAAAGATCCGCGTCGCCTTGTATTCGTCCTGTATAGCGCTTTTCCACGGCCGATTCCGGCGACAAAGCCAGATCCACCGACAAGGGCCCTTCGACGATCAAATCATCCCGCGCGGCATAAGCCTCGGCGATGGCCCTGCCCTCCATCGAGGAAATTACGGCCTTCGAGGGTTTTTCAACCGCCGAAATGACCGCCACCTTTGGCTTTGCATAGCCCAAAAGGCGCATGGCCTGAATGGAGTTTTCCAAGATACCCATCCGGGTTTCCACGTCCGGATAAGTGTTCATGGCGGCATCGCTCACCAGGACCAGCTTGGATCGTCCGGGGATCTCGAAGAGACCGATGTGGCTCAGCAGTGTCTTGCCTCCTGACTTGTTTCCTCTTTGGCTCGCCGCCTTGAGGTAGCCCAGGTATCCCTTGAGCACCTGGGCGGTGGTGGCGTTGCCCTTCATGAGGGTGTCGGCCAAGCCCGCCAGCATCAACTCGCGCGCTCGCTCCACGGGATCGTCCGTGTCCACCAGGATCACGTTCTCGCCGTCGATGGGTACGTCTAACTCCCAGGCCAGCTGGGAAATCTCCTCATGGGGTCCCAGTAAAAGAAATCGGGCCATGGGGCCGCCAGCTTGTTCATTGGCCTGCTTGACGGCCAGCAGGGCTTCGTCGTTGTCGGCCCCCACCAGGGCGATGGTGGGGCTGTCCCCGGCGCAAGCCGCCCCCACGATTTCCTCCAAGCGATTTGGCGAACCCATGCGTTCCGAGACCGGCGCGGGCTCAAAAATAGTCCGCCCCAGCAGGGTCTGCTCTTGCTCTCGCAAAACCGCCTGTTCGTCCCGAACCTCCGCGTATGGCCTGTGCCCGGACTTGTCCGCCGCCAACTTCAACAAACCCGCCACCAGGGCCGTATGCTCCAGGGAGCCCGGCAGTCGAGCCACGGGCACTGGCAGCTGAAGCCGCTCGATGATCCGACGGCAGAAATCCTGGTCATGGGCCAGACCCCCGGTCAAGACCACGCAGTCGACAGGCCGTGGATGGGCCGCCAGTTCTTGGATGCCCGAGGCCACGCGACTGGCGAAAAACTCAACCAGAAGCTCAATTTTTTCTTGCTGGGCTTCAGATGCGCCATGGGCCGCAAACTCGAACAAGGCCTTGAAATCCTGGGTGCCCGCCAGGGCCAGCAGCCCGCCCTCGCTCATCACGTCCCGACGCAGGTCATCCAATGAGTACTGGCGGGTCTCCATCAGGCGGATGAGTTCATGCAAAGGCAACGCGCCCGAACGATTGGCCGAAGGCAGGGTGCCGAAACCCTGTAAGACCTCCGGCATGCGGCCGTCGAGATGCCTTACGGCCGACATGCCGCCGCCCATGTGACAGGTGATCATATGCAGGCGATCTCGAGATTGCCCCAACAAGGCAGCGCTCAATTCGGCCACGGCTCGGTGATTCAGGTAGTGCACGGCCCTGCCGTCGTTTAATACCTTTGCCGACCCGGTGATGCGATGCACCAGGTCCACCTCGTCACAGACCACCGGATCGGAGGTGGTGAGCAGGATATCCGGTCCAGCCAAGGCACCCAGCTTGACGGCCATGGGAGCCGCCAGGTTGGAGGCATGCTCAAAGGCCGATGCGCTCAAGTCTTTGAGCATGGCCTCGCAAACGGCATAGGTGCCCGAGGTCACGGGCGCCATCAACCCGCCCCGGGCCGCGATGCCGGTCAGCTCCAAAAGACTCAGGCCCTGCTCATCCAACCAGGCCCGCACCAGGGCCACCCTTGAGTCCAGGCCATCGACCTGCTCTGGATCCTGAGGAATATTCCCTTCGGCCAGCAGGGTTAATCCGTTGTAAACCGCCACCTTGGTAGAGGTAGAGCCCGGGTTCAACACCAGGGTGCTCCAGCCGACCTTGCGCAGCAACTCAGTCAACTCGGGCCCCAAAAGCCTGACCAGCACCGGATCTTCGTGCCCGGGCTTGATGCCCTCAAGCTCGCAAGCCAAGGCTTGGCTCAGATCGTCCCCTAATACTTGAAGCTGACTTCGCCCCTCTGCGACCTTGGCCAAGCTCCCTTGCCAGCGATTCCAGTCCACGACATCCTCTTTCTGTGTTCATCCCAGGCTTCAACCATATGCCACTCCGGGTCGAACTTGGCAAGGTCCCAAAAAATCCGATTCTTGACTCACTCGGCCCTCCGTGAAAAAAATGGCGCCATGAGTGATCCCAATGAGTGAGCCCAGCAAAGCGGGCTGGTTTGCCCGACATCGCATGCACCTGGCTATTTTTGGCATCGCGCTTTGCGTCCTGGCCGCCACCTCGGCCGATCACTTGATCGATCAATCCGAGGCCCCCCACTTCGCCTACCAGGCCGAGGCCTTCTTGGATGGCCAGTTGGAGCTGAGCGCCAAGCCACCCAACAACAACGACTGGATCCGTTACGAAGGAAAGGACTATGTGTCCTTTCCGCCCGTGCCCGCGGTGGTCATGATGCCCTTCGTGGCCATCTTCGGCCTCTCTTTCAATGACGTGCTCTTCACCCTGTTTTTCGGTGCCCTGAACATCCTTTTGATGTTTATGGTCCTTCAAATGCTTGTGCGCGAGGGTCTGTCGGCATTGCGCGAAGAAGACAATCTTTGGCTGACCGCCCTCTTCGGCTTTGGCACCGTACATTTTGTTTGTGCTGTTCGGGGCGAGGTGTGGTTCACGGCCCAAATCATCGGGGTCAGCTTCACTTTGGCCTATATTTTGGCGGCCACAAAGGCAAAATATCCCCTGTTGGCGGGCCTGTTTTTGGCCCTGGCCTTCGACACGCGGGTGAACCTGGCCTTCACGGTCTTCTATTTCGGCCTGCAGCTCTTCTTCCCCAGGGTCGGGGGGCGCTGGGCCTTCGGTGACTTCAAAAATCTGCTGAAAAAAGGAGCCTTGTTCTCCTTGCCCATCCTGCTGGTGGCCGCGGTCCAGATGGCCTTCAATCACGCTCGTTTTCACAATTTATTCGAGTTTGGTCACTCTTATTTAATCGGACCAGCAGGTCAACGAATCAAAGAACATGGACTGTTTGCCTACCATTTCTTCGAGTGGAATCTTCGGGCCATGCTCTTGCGCCTGCCCGTGATCTTGGATCGGGCGCCTTATCTGGGCTACAACGCCGATGGCCTGAGCATCCTTCTGACCACCCCGATCTTCGTGCGCCTTTTCTGGCCCCGGGCCAAGCCCTGGCTTTACCCCATACTCTGGGTGACCGCCATCGCCGGCATCCTCCCCCCCTTGTTCTATCAGAATTCAGGTTACGTACAGTTCGGCTATCGCTTCAGCCTGGACATCACGCCCTATCTGGTCATGCTTTTGGCCGTGGGCAAGATACCCATGAACCGCTGGACCAAACTGCTCATCCTGGTCTCCGTGGCCGTCAATCTGGCCGGGGCCATCGCATTTAAGCGTAGCGGACCCATCTGAAAAAAAACCGTTCTGGACTGGACTTTTTCTTCCAAACCACTAAACTGACACGTCAGTCTAGTAACCCATTTCCCTACATTCGAAAAAAGGGGATTGCACATGAAAAAAAACACCTCAAACAAGCTTCGTTTCGGCATCGACATCGGCGCCATGTACATCAAAGCCGTCAGCATGGATGAACAAGGCCATGTCCTGGGTCGCTTTTACAAAGCCCACCAGGGGGAACCCGGTGCCGCATTGGAAAAGGCCATTGCCGAGTTGGGCATGAGCGGAACGGCCAAGGTGGGCGTCACCGGCCTGGCCGCCGACCTCTTCGCCGATACCCTGGGCGTGGATCTCTTAGACATTACCCGTTGCCAGATCCTGGCAGTGCACAAACGCTTGCCCCTGGCCAGACAGATCATCGACATCGGCGGCGGCTCCTCGACCCTGGTCCGACTGGATAGCGAGGGCCATTTCCAGGGTTACACCACCAATTCTCTCTGCGCCGCCGGCACGGGCTCTTTCTTGGACGAGCAGGCCAAGCGACTCGGTATTTCTTTCGAAGAAATGGCGGACTTTGAAGGCCAGGAAAATCCGCCCAGCATCGCAACCCGTTGCACCGTTTTTGCCAAAAGTGATCTAATCCACCGCCAACAAGAAGGCTACGGCACGGATGCCATGTGGTCCGGGCTCTGCCGCGGCATGACCCGCACGCTTTTGGGCACCCTGCTCAACGGCCGCCCCTTGGATGCCCCGGCCGCCATCATCGGCGGTGTGGCGCAAAACGCCCAGGTCCTGCGATGGCTGAGAAAAACCCATCCAGACCTGATTTTGGTTCCCGAAGATCCCCATTTGATAGCAGCCATCGGTGCTGCCGAATTGGCTCAACCCGCGGCCCACGAAATGCCCCGCTCAATCCCGGCCCAGGCAAACCACGAAGATTCAGCCGGCCACCACAACTGGCCATTGAGCATGGAGCGATCGGTTTATCCCTCCTTTGAAACCAAGGAGAGCTTCACCGATGAGGCCCGCACCGAGGTGCGCCTGGATCACTGGCCTGAGCAGGCCTCTACCATCCGCGGTTTCTTGGGCATCGACATCGGATCCACCTCGACCAAGGCTGTCTTGGTGAACGAAGAGGGAAAGGTCATTCTGGATCTGTATCGCTCAACCGCGGGTTCGCCCATCGAGGCCACCAAACACCTCTTCCGTGCGATGCAAAGCCTGGAGAAAAAACGCGGTATTCGCTTCGAGATCCTGGGCGTCGGCACCACGGGCTCTGGCCGCAAGATGATCGGTCAGGTCATCGGGGCCGATGCCATCATCAACGAGATCTCTTCTCACGTAGCCGGAGCCGTGGCGACGGATCCAGACATCGACACCATTTTCGAGATCGGCGGGCAAGACGCCAAGTACATGCACGTGGTCGACGGACATATCCGCGACAGCAACATGAACTACGTCTGCGCCGCCGGCACCGGCTCCTTCGTGGAAGAGGTAAGCAACAAACTGGGTTACAAAGTTTCCGCGGTGGGTCAGGCCGTTTTGGGTCGGCTCCCACCCGCCACTTCCGACCGCTGCACCGTCTTCATGGGACAAGACGTGGAAAAACTGGTGCGAGCCGGCGTCGAGCCGGAAGACGCGTTGGCCGGCGTGATGGTCTCCGTGGTCAAAAACTTCGTCAAGCAGGTGGTGGGCGGTCGGCACTACAGCCGGGAGCGCATTTTCTTCCAGGGCGCCACCGCCCGCAACCCGGCCCTGGTGGCAGCCTTTGAGCGACTCCTGGGCGTAACCATGGTGGTCAGTCCTTATTGTCACGTCATGGGTGCCTACGGGGTGGCCCTCCTGACCCGCGAGTCCATGGTGAATCGAGGAAAGGAAAAAAGCACATTCTTTGGCTTGGACTTGGATGCGCGAAAAATCGAGATCACTTACGAGACCTGCACCCTTTGCCAGAATGACTGCAAAATCGCCTACGCCCACATCGAGGGCATGAAAGAAACGCCCTCCTGGGGCTATATGTGCGGACGCGATCCCCAGGAACAAAAGGTCCGCGTCAACCAGCATGACAAGCCCATGCGCACTCGGCGCAAACTCTGGCGACAGGGGGGACGCGGAATCACGGTGGATTCGAAAGCGCCGGTGGTGGGCATTCCTTCGGCCCTGACCACATACTCTTTCCTTCCCTTGTGGCGGCGTTTCTTCAACCACCTGGGCTTCCAGATTCAGGTGAGCGGCCCCACCGACGAAAAAATCCGAGAACTGGGCACCCGCCTGACGGGCGCTGACTTCTGCTTTCCGGCCAAGGTGGCCATGGGGCACGTGGCCAAGCTGGCGGAAGATGAAGGCGTGGATTTCCTCTTCGTGCCTCACATGGTGTCGGATAAACAAAACAAAGCCACCACGGCCGCCAAGTTCTGTCCCTACGTCCAGGGATTGCCCTCCTACTCGGAGCCGGCCCTGGCCATGAACGGCATCAGGACCAGCCACATGATCAGCCCGCCCGTGGATCTGCGACTGCGCTCGAGCAAGGTGGTGGAACAGCTGCACACGCACTTGGCCGGTCCCCTGTCTGTCACCCGCAAGCAAATCCGCGAGGCCTGGCAGGACGGCATGCGCTCGCAAGAACAGTTCGAACAGGAATGTCGCGACGAGGGCACGAAAATCATGGCCGAAGCCAAGGCCAAGAACGAAAAACTCATCATTCTTGTGGGCCGGGCCTACAACTTGCACGACCCGGGACTCAATCTGGACCTGCCCCAAAAACTAGCAGAACAGGGCCGTACGGTTCTGCCCCTCGACTTCGTCGACTACAACCTCAATGATCTGGGCGAACGCTACAAGAACATTTTCTGGTCATACGGCCAGCGGATCTTGGCCACCTGTGAATTGGTGGCAAGAGAAGACTTGCTGGACGCCGTCTACCTGACCAACTTCAACTGCGGTCCGGACAGCTTCTTGCAAAGCTACGCCGAGGAAATTTTCGGCAACAAGCCCTTTCTGTCCCTGGAGTTGGACGAACACGGTGCCGACGCGGGCTACATGACTCGACTCGAGGCCTTCTTCGACGTGCTTCACCGCCCCAGCATCAAGCGCGGAGAACGAGCCCCATTCAAGCCCGAGCCCACTTCCTTGAAAAATCGCATCATTTGGATCCCGCCCTTGCATCCCGTCAGCACCGGTATTTTCGCCGCGGCCTTCCGCGCTTATGGATTTGATGCGCGGCCCTTGCCTCCCGAAGATCGGGAGGCCTTTGAGATCGGACGCTCCATCACCCGAGGCAGTGAATGCCTGCCCACCGCCTTAACCCTGGGGGCCTTCGTCAAGGCCGTCCGCGAAAGTGGTGAAGATCCGAGCCGCCATGTGGAATTCATGCCCACGGCCGAAGGGCCCTGCCGCTTTGGTCAGTACTGCACTTTGCACAGGCATATCTTGGATAAAATCGGCATGGGCGAGGCCTCCATCCTGTCTCCCAGCTCTTCCAACTCCTATCAGGGATTGAGCGAGCCCTTGCGCCGCTACGTCTGGCAGGCCATGCTGGCCGGCGATCTTATCTTCAAGGCCGTTTGCAAGGTTCGCCCCTATGAGGTCAATCCCGGTGAGACCAACCGGGTGCTAGCCGAAGAGCAAGCCAATCTTGAAAAGGCGGCTGAAAAACGGGCCGATCTTCGCCCTGCCCTGACCAAGGCGATTGCGCACTTCGCGTCCATCGAGCGCCACCCGGGCCAAAAACCCCTGGTGGGCGTGGTGGGCGAAATCTATGTTCGAAGCAACACCTACGCCAACGAAGATGTCATCGGCGCCATCGAGCGCTTCGGCGGAGAGGCTTGGCTGGCACCCATGTCAGAGTGGATCCTCTATACGGCCGCTACCCAGGACATCTCCTTTACCGATCGCTCCAGCAACCCTTTTGCGAAGTGGCTCTCGGCGCTGAAAAACAAATACGTCTTCCACCAGGAACACAAGATGACCGAGGCAGCTGGTCCATTCCTTGCCGATCGGCAGGAGCCGGAAGTGCACGACGTCATCAAAATCGGTGCCCAATTTATGCCCACCAACTTCGAAGGCGAGGCCATCTTGACGGTGGGCCGCACCGTCAAATTCGCGGAGCAAGGTGCCTCCATGGTGGTCAACTGCGCACCCTTCGGCTGCATGCCCGGCACCCTGACCACGGCCATCTTCCGCAAGCTCGCCCCTGAGTTGGGCATACCGGTAGTCGGCATGTTCTACGACGGCGAAGGCCAACAAAACGATCGACTCCGAGTCTTTCTCAATAACGCGGTGAAGAAATCCACCGCGGTCGAAGCCACGCAACAAAAACCGACGCAACAAACCGAGCAAAGAAAAACCAGCGCGCCCTAAGCGCACACCCGGATGCGGCCGGAACGTGCCGTCAGAAACCGCCGGCACAACCCGGCCTTTGGGTGTCATCTTGTGGAATCTTTGGCACCTTTACGCTGCCGGTTTATCCGACAGCTACCCTCCGTGTCGCACCCTTACGGGAGCCCTGGATGGTTCCTGCCGCGTTTCTTGCGGCAGGGTTCATCCCGGGCCTCGCACCCATGCGCCGTTCACCCTCGGGATCACCGCCCCGATGCGCCGTCCACCCCAAATGTTTACCAATTGCCGTCCCGGGCGGGGATAAACCCCGCCCCTACGAATTTTTCGGAGGTTCACCCCCGGAATCTCAAGTATCGAAGTCGTAGCTGTCCAAATCCCCCACGATTTTTCCGTCGATCAATACATTCCAGGAATCGTCGATTTGGAAGTGGGTAATCTTGGGCAAGGATCGCTTGCAGCGCAGCAAGTCCACGCAGTTTAGGACCTCCACATCAAATGTGGTCATCAGCAGCCGGATGGCGTCCGAGGGATCGTAGTCTTTGCAACTGAAAGCGTCAAAGCTGAAGTAGTTGTCCTCGTCCCATGTGTGAATGGCGGAGTGACTCTCGGCCCAGATGCTGATGCCGGTCACGCCGCTGTCTTCAGCCTGTCTCTTTTTCAGATAACGCTTCATGACCTCGATGGGGCGCAAGCGCAACTCTTCGCCCGCCTCTTTGGCCATGCGGAGGAGTTCCTCTTCGATGTCATCGCAAAAGACTTCCAGCTCGTTGTTGGCGAATGGATAACGGCAGACGATGGGCGGTATCACCAGGGTCATGTCCAGGTTGCGAGCGATGGCCTCAAAGAGTGAAAAGATCGTATCGGTGGAGGTCAGATTGCGCCGGTTGTATGTCGACGCGTCCACGATCAGATGTCTTCCGGCAAAATCATTGGGTCGTTTTGGGCTCATGGCATTTGCCTCATGCGTTTTACGTTATTGCGGCGCGCTAAATAGAACACCAAGGCAACCCGCATGCAAGACCGGCCTTGCCCCTTCGCCCGCCCTCGGGGTATACCGAGAACATGGCATCTCAACAACCCTCGCAGAACCGGGTCCGCTTGTTTGGCGCTATCGTGCTCCTGGCCTGGGTCGACGTACTGGGCATCGTCGGCTTTTCCCTGGTCGACGAGGTCTTCGGCGCGGCCTTCATGCCGACCACCATGGGCTGGGTCTGGATCGGCGTGGATGCATTCTTGATAACGGGCCTGGTCTTGAAAGTAAACTGGGCTGTCGAACTCATTCGCCTGCGCTGCTTCTTGCACTTCGGCACCCTGGTCTACATGTGGATGAGCTATTTCTTGCTCCTGCGACCCGTGGGTGCCCCCCTCTTAGACGCCCTGGCCACGGCCGGCCTGGTCCGCGACGGCATCACGGGACTCAGTCTTTTGGCCGTGTTCTTGCTGCTCAAGGGATTCGGTGAGCAGCCCCCGTCACCAGCCACGCCAGTCACAAACAAATCGTAAAGGTCAACCGAGTCACAGGCCAAAAGCGCGACCCAGGACTTGGAGCACCCTGTCCTCGGAGGGTATGTCCGACATGCTCTTGCCATAATGAGCCAGCAACACCCGCCGATTTTCGTCAAGGACCAACAAGGCCGGCATGCGGCCGAGGCGAAAAAGGCTCCACTCTTGTCCGTAGGATTCGGCCAGCTTGCCCTCGGGATCAGCCACACCCACAAAGGGCAATTTATGCTCGCGCCAGAAATCACGAACCTTGTCGACCGGGTGAGGTGCCACCGCCACAATCTTTGCACCCGCCTGCTGAAAGCGTGGGTAATCATTCCGCATCCGAACCAGATGCGCGCGGGTAAAGGGTCAGCCGAAGCCTCGCAAGAACACCAGCACCGCCGGGCCGTCGAGGGTCACCTCCAGGCCATCCGCGTCCAGAACACGGGAGGGGCCGGAGGCCACGAAACCAAAGGCCCTGTCCCCGACCTTCAGTCCTTGATTGCTCATGCAGGCCGGCAGCCCGAACAGGGCCGGTGCCAGAATAAAACCAATGGCTTGGAGCTTGTTCATGTCTGTCTTTCTATCACGTCACTGTGTCCTTTGTGCTAGCTTCCTGCCATGAACGCTTTGCCACCCGAATATGACCCCATTCTTTACGACATCCTGCACTCTGGCAACTCGGTTGTGGCTCCGGCCGCATGGCCCTGGCCCTGGCCGAAAAGGGTCTGTCGGTTTGGGCCCTGGAAGCCCAAGCCGGTATGATTCAGGCCCTGCGCGATCGCATGGCCTCTTTACCCGAGGATGCGGCCGCCCGCATCCA
>JAFCZJ010000309.1 GCA_019314375.1 Deltaproteobacteria bacterium
GTCGGTGGTGCAGCCACAGGGCAAATCTTCACCGTTGCAATCCTGGTCCACGTCATCGCCGCAAATCTCGTCGGCGCCTGGATGAATGGAGGCATCCGAATCGTCGCAATCCGAACCGCCGCACTCGATGTCCTTATAGCCGTCGCCATCCACGTCGCCACATGGCTGAGGCGGTTCTTCATCCGGCATGGGGTTTTCGAATCGGCCCTGGCTGGACATGAGAGCATACCAGGCGCGAGGGGTGGTCATGGTCGCGGTTTCCGTAATCCAATGGGAGAAATTGCCGGTCAAGGTGTCGATCTCACACCGCTCCACCGTGTTTAGATAGGGTGTGTTTACTGCATCGCTTTCTCGACCGCCCACCGCGTAAACGAATACATGGCTTTCGGGTTCTTCGGGCACACTATCATCAACAAGCGTAATCACGGCTGCGCCCAGGCCTTCACGAGGCGAGGCCATCACGATATCCTCGCCATGGTCATCCACCACGGTTCGCCACAGGGTCAAGCTGCCGGGCGGCAAGGGCCGGATGCCATCGGGGGCCGGCATGTTCAAATCAACGGCCGCCGCACCTTCATCACTGTAAGTCGTGGCCGCCACATCCGCCACAAGCAGGAACGTGTCCCGACTGATGTCGTTGACGACCTCTGAACGGTAAATGCTGTATGAGGTTGCACCCGGCACGGCGTCCCAGTTCAGCACAGCACTGCCCTCACCCACCGCCACCTCGGTGACAAGCGGATAACCTGCCAAGGTCTCGCCTGCGGCCGTTACAGCCAAAACTCGATAAGTCCAGAGACCCTCATCCAAAGAACCGGCCTCTCCACCACGGCCCCGCATATTGCCCGGAGCGGGAGCCAACTCAGCCCGACCATCATCGACGAAGGCCTGGGCCTCAATACCGGTGGCCAAAAGCCGCTCGGTCTGACTGCGACCATCGGAAGCCACGGAGCGGTAAACATTGTAGCTTGCAGCCCCTTCAACGGGGGCCCAACGAATCTCCACCGCGCCGGCTGCATCGCGAGCGACAGCCTCCTGGCTGGGCAAACTTTCGCCACGGATGGAGACGGCAGAGACCTTGTAATACCACGCACCCAAAGGCAGATCCCCATCGGCCAGGGTACTGGGGTGTCGACTCAGGTAAGGCATGCTTTGCGTTCCTAAGACCCGGGCTACTTCCGCCGTAGCCAATGCATTGGAGCCGTCGGCCGTGCCACCCAGAGCGTATAGGTACGGACCGAAGCGAAGCACTTCCAAACCGGAACGAGGCGAATTCAGCTCATTGATCACCCGCTGTCCACCCTCGAATTGTTCGGACAGACGCCAGGTACCCGGCTCACCAAAGAAACTGACCTGCGCGTATTCGACCGTATTCAGTACGTTGCCGTCGACATCTTTGCCACCCACGACGTAGATATAGCCATTGCCATAGAGGTCAAAACCGTAGGTACCATCATGTTGCCAACGAGGGGTCACCAGCAGACTCAAGGTGTTCGCCTCCCAGGGCTCCTCCAACTTGCCTTCGGAGGAGGCGGTCACCGAGAACAGATAAAAAACGTCCCACTGCCCGTCCGGGTTGGTCACCTTGACCGGATAGCCGCCTCGGAGCTCCATCCCGGAGACCGTGGCCACCAGGGTGTTTTCATCCTGGGCATCCGTGGGCAAGACAATCTCATCTCCATCGGGTCCGATGAAGGCCACGACGCTTCCATCCGCGCCTGGAATGAAATTCTGACCACTGACCGTCATGGTGGCCAACTCATTCAACTCGCTGCGCAAGGGATCAATGCCGATGATGCGGGGCGGCGGCGTGGTGGTGACCACGAACACCCCGGCCCAGGTAGCGCCCTGCTGATCAGGGTTGGTGAGCTGCACGGTGTATTCACCGGCGGGCATGCCAGCCGACTCGCTGGGTACGATGGCGGTCACGGACTGGTTGTCGGTGAAGGCCACGCTGACCGCATCGAAAATCAGGTTGGGATCGGCGTTGGAGACCCAACGCACGCCTGGCGTGGACAAAAAGCCCTGGCCCAGGATGGAGATGGTGCGATCCGAGCTCACGCCGTCCGTCGGGTTGCCGGTCCAGGCAAAAGGAGGAAACACATCGTCAATGACGGGGGGCGGGTTGGGCGTTACCAAAAAGCCCTTCTCCACCGTGTCACTCTCGCCAGCAGGATTGGTCACGGTCACATCGTAAAGCCCCAAGGGTCTATCCAGACTGGTCGAAAGCAATCCCTCAATGGAGTTCTCGCCCACTACGAGGGTGGCCTCCAAAGAAAAGCTGATCTGATCGTCGTCGCTGTTGACGAAAAGGACCGTGGCTCCTGCTTCAAAACCAATGCCAGTCAATGTGAGGTCCACGTCCATCCCGCGCCAGCCGGCGGGCGGAAAAATATCAACCAGGTCGATGAGCACCGTGCAGGCGTCGCCCACCCCATCACCGTCCGAGTCCACCTGATCCGCATTGGCCACGGTCGGACAGTTGTCGCAGACATCGCCCAATCCATCATCATCCGTGTCCAGTTGATCTTCATTGGCCACGGCGATGCAGTTGTCCTCTCCGTTGACCACGCCGTCATTGTCTTGATCGCCCTCTTCATCACAGATGTCGCCTACCCCATCTCCGTCGGTGTCTGCTTGATCGGCGTTGGAAGCATCGGGGCAGTTATCACAGACATCCCCGATGCCGTCTTCATCCCCGTCCGCTTGATCCAGATTGGCCACCGCGGGACAGTTATCCAGGGCATCTTCGATGGTATCGCCGTCCGTGTCTTTTGGACCCGAATCACCGCCACAGGCCACCATGCCAAAACTCAGGGAGAAAAAAAACAACAAGGCTAACAATTTCAATGACTTCATTTGACCTCCAGGATTAAATCAAACGATTGGTCCCATCTTCTAGCTTCCATGGACCTGTCTAT
>JAFCZJ010000195.1 GCA_019314375.1 Deltaproteobacteria bacterium
ACAGACAGCATGAACAGACAGCATGAACAGACAGCATGAATGCCACAGAAAAACACGGGCCCTCCCGATGGTCAATGGAGATCGATTGGAGGGGGTGTTATCATCTCACCATGAAGCAGTCAAAAACGACCAAACTCGGCATCATCACCGCCTTTGGCGTCACCCTGGCCTTCTGTGCAGGCCTGGGCCTGGGCATCTTGCTGGGAGACAAAAACGAACAAATTCAAGCTCTTCCCGTATACCCGGTCCTCCCAAATCCACCCACCTGCCCCATTGGGGACGGAGTAAGAAAAAATGGGGACGGAGTGAGAAAAAGGGACGAAATACTGGCCAAGCTGGCCAACAAAATCGCCCGCTTGGAGGCCGAGTTGGGCCTCGTCCGCGCCCTGTCTCAGGGATATCAAGCCGAGGCCCAGGGCACGGCCCAGGATTGGCCCACTGAGGTGCCCGACGGTCAGCGCCCGGAAAATTTCCAGGCTTGGCTTGCCGAAAGCTTAGACGCCTGCGAGGTGCCGGCCGAATTGCTGGGATACGACTGCGCCGAGCCCCCCTGCATCGCGCGGCTCCGGGTGCAGCGCGCCGACTGGCTCTGGAAACTCATCCGCGACTGCCCAAGCTGGACCACCCACTACCGGCGGGTGCCACGCTTGCATCGCTTCATGGCCCCCTGCGGCCCCGAAGGCTCAGAATCCATCGTGCTCTTGAGCCCTCACTGGAAAGACTACCCCGGCGAAGTGGATCAACTAGACAAACGCCTGCAATCCCGATGGATTCAGGCTCAGGAATCCTGGACCTGCGGCGAGTAAACGAATGCGACCCAGGCGGTCTCAATTACAGTCGAAGGGCGAGAAGGTTATGGTACGCATCGCGACCCCGGGTACACAGGCGATAGCCGAGGGGAAGCGACCATCGGATCCGCTTACATTCCAGGTGGCCGTATAGCCGGCCGTCACGGATTCATTGGGCTGGATCGTTTCGAATTCGACAAAAAATTCCGACTTCCCGTCCTCACTTTGGTGTAGTGCATCCGACGGGTTGACTTCGCTGGCCTCAAAACCATCCACATCCAGCTCGGAATACAGTTGGACAAAATGCATGACCTCCTCGCTGCCGTTGCGCAAGGTGTAATGCACCGTAACCTCCATGCCCTGATCCTGACGGCATGTCCCCGAAACCCCCCAGCTGCCCATGATGGGACACGAGCCTCCCGATTCGCACTTGTCAGAAGCAACGCAAGTCAACAAGGTGTCCTGTGGTCCGCAGCCGCCAAAGAACAGTCCGGCAGCCATGAAAAGCAAACCCAAAATCAGAAAACAGCGACGCATGTCTACCTCTCTCCTGGATGAAGCCCAACTAATGGGCGTTAACCATGGTGCCCCAGCCGGTGTCGATGGCCCAACTGATGTTCGAATACTCGGCGTAGGGATAATAATCGCAGGCGAAAAAAACATTGATGCCGTGGGACTCGGGGTGGGCGCTGCCGTGGCCCGAGTATAGGACCAGATTGGACACCGCATCCTTGACGGCCGCATAGACCGCTGAATTGGTAAAATCCACCAGCCGTGCCTGATCGGCCAAGTCCCACAGATCCGCATACTCATCGCAATAACCGCCCATGCAACCGTGCCAAGTCAGGGCAGCGCAAAGGTTTGAGTAAGGAAGCATCTCCAAATCCGCCAGGACCGAGGCCATGCCCGTGGCCGCCGTGGCCAACTCATCCATCAAGGTGAGATCATAAAGGGCCAGCGTTCCCTCGGGGTCGCCCTCCTGACTGCAAAGAGCCATATAGGTATCCACGGCGATTCGACCGAAGTTTTCCGGGCTGGGATCATCCGAGGCCCCAAACTGGCTGACCAGCGCCGTGTAGTTCCAGCCCCAGGCACCCTCCATTTCCTGAGAAGCGATCATGTAGTCCGCGTCGTAGCGCAGCTCGTATGCCACTTCCGCCATGCCCTGCAAGCAAGCGTCAAAGCCGATCAGTGTCAGGCCCTGGCCGCTCACGGCCGTGTGCAGCTCGGCATTGGAAATAAAATCATCCGGGTCGTCGTCGTCGTAGCAGCAGCCCTTGTCGATGGGCTCGGGTTCGACGGCGCCACCCGGCGACTTGCGCCACCAGCCGTCCCCATGATCGTTTAAGAACAAGAAATAAGACACGCTGGAGACACCGGCCATCTCGGCCTTGACGTCGGCAATGAAGGCCGTGACCAGATCCGGATCGGTCATGTTTAACTCTTCGTTGAACTGAACGGTCAGACCCAAATTGAGACCAGCAAGTTCGGTGCTGGCGCCATTGTGAATTTCATAAAAGCGGCTATCGGAACGGGCGGCATAATCGCTTTGATCGATGAGCACGAAGACCCTCAGCCAGTCGTATGCATCCACGTTGGCCGCTTCCAGCTCATGCCAGTCCAAGGCCATGAAATCGTCCAAATCGTTATCCGCGGCCATGTAGAACATAAGCACCACGGTCTCAGTGCCACAGATGTCGGCACCCGGGGTACAGGCACCCGTCTGACATGTATCGATCTCGGTGCATGGATCAGCATCATCGCAGGCAGTCCCGTCAGTCAGGTTCTCGACTTCACAAGCCCCCGAGGTCTCGCTGCAAACGGCCACCGTGCAAGGATTGCCCGTGTCATCACAAGACACAACCTCACCGAGCTCGCATTCGCCAAGCTGACAGGTCTCATCGCCGTTACAGAAAAGACCATCGGCGCAGGAAGTGCCATCGTCTAAAGCCGGATAGTCGCAGCGGGCATCCGGATCCTCCACACAAGTACCGGCGCTCAACCGACAAAGGCCCGGAGGACCCACACATGTCATGGGGACCGATTCGTAAACGCAGGTCCCGTCATCGCAAGTTCCGATGGCTTCATATTGAAGCAAACGACCGTCGGCGTCGCAGCTATCAGCGGGCGGAGTATTGCAAGCTTCACAGTCGCCGCCGCCCGAACCACTACAGGCGCCCAAAACGACAAGCAGCAACAAATAGAGAATCAAGGGGATCGATTTCAACACGCGCATGTTTTCCTCCTGAGCATCATGATTCACTAGGCTAGACTAGCCTTTCCGCCCAAGCCAGACAAGGCCCCGCCGCAGACTTGAGCTTAGACTCTCCTTTGGCTAGCATAACGACCATGCGCATGATTCGAATATCCGCTTTCGCCCTCCTTGGATTTTCCTTGCTGGGTTTTTTCTTGCTGGCCTGCCAACAAGTCCCCAAGCCCAAAAGCATTTACTTCGAAGCCCTTCGGGACGGCAATGTGCAAGAAGTCGAGCGCCATCTGCACTGGGGCACACCCATCGACCACTCGAACAAGGAAGGCTGCACGGGGCTCTATTTGGCCAGCGCCGCCGGCCAAACAGCGCTTGTCGAGTTGTTTCTCGAGAAAAACGCCAAGGTAGACGCAAAGACCCACAAGGGGGACCAGGCCCTGCTGGCCGCCGTCCGATCCAACCACGCCGCCATCGTGCGTCGCTTGATCGAGCATGGCGCTTCCGTCAACGCCCAGGATCCGGATGGAGGCAGCGCCTTAGTTTATGCCCTGCATTTGGAAAACGATGCGCTGGTAAGCTGGTTGCTGGACCACAAGGCCGATGTCAATCTGGCCAACGCAAAAAAAGAAAGCCCTCTGCATGCGGCCGCCAAACGGGGACAGAGTCAGTTCGCCAAGGCTCTGCTCGAGCGGGGTGCCGCCATCGACGCCCAGGACAAGCAAGGCATGACGCCTCTGCACCTGGCCTGCAAAGGCGGCAAAACGCCGTTGGTGGACCTGTTATTGAAGCGAGGCGCCAAGCCCCGAATCGGAGACATTCAAGGGATGACGCCGCTTCACTGGGCGACCCGCCGCGAAATCGCCGAGCTTTTGCTCGACCACAAAGCCCCCATCAATGCCCGCTGCCACAAAGGCTGGACCCCCATGCACTCGGCCGACTACCTGGGTCATGGGGGCGTGGTGAAGTTCTTGCGATCGCGCGGCGGCAAACCCTGATCTTCAGCCACGGCGCGGCCCAGACTCTCGATGCGTGTATCGTAAGGACTGCGCATGGCCAACTCCGCCCGCGCCATGCCGGCCATGAAACGATCACCTTGCAGCAAATGAGCTTGGACCAAGTCCGCGAGGGCATCAGGTGCCAAGCATCGCCCGTTTTGGGCAGCCCAGCGCAGATCCCGGGCGGCCCCCGCCGCATCCCCAAGCTTCAGGAGGGCCTGCCCGCGCAAAAAATGGGCCTTGGCGCGGATGTCCAGCGGCTGCCTGCCCTCTGCCAACATGGGCGCCAGCAAGACCGGCAGACGGTATGCTCGCCCCAGGCGCAACAAGCATTCGGCAAGATGCAAGCGGCTGTCCGCCTGCAGACCAAGCCTGTCGCCATGCCGATAAATCACTTCTGAAAAAGCTCGGGCCGAGCCGATCAGATCACCGGCTTCCAAACGCCAATGCCCGAGGCGGTGCCAGGCATGGGGCCCCAGCATGGCATCAGGTCGCTCTCGCAACAGCCGCTCCAGCCTGGCGATGGCCCCGTCTCTGCCGCCGACGTCGGCCAGGGCCTCGGCGGCCAAAAATGCGTCCAAACCGCTGGCCTCTAGGACCTGTGCCAGCCATCGTCGAGCATGGGCATCCCTGGCTCGAAGAAAATCCGCCCATGGCATGCCGCAATACTGTTCCAGGGTCTCCAACAAATCCCGACCCGCCACAAGATCCGCTATCAGATCACGCAAGCCGGCTTGTCCAACCTGCCGCTCCAAAAGATCGAATGAAAGGGCATACCAGAGATAAGGATCGCGCTCTTTGGCCAAATTCGCCAGAACCTGCTCACTCGACCGCCGAAGCATAAATGCTTGAGCCACCAGGTCATGGGCGCGCTCTTCGACCTGTCCGGCCGCCCATACCGCCACGCCCTCTCGCACCCAAGCCGGCAATCTTCGATAGGCAAGCTCCCCCATGTGATGGCGCATCAAGCAATGACAAAACTCGTGGGTAAGCACCCGCTTGAGATCCATCACCCCCAGGCTCACCTGACGTGCCGAAAGGGTCACCAGGCTACGCGTGCCCACCGAAGCTCGCACCAGGCGAGAAGAAGCGGCGAAGTCGGATTCACGGGTCGTATCTCGAAAGGCGATCACCAATTCCCCTGCATCATCGGGCCCCAGGGTCAATCCGGTGCGTTCCATGGCCGCATGCAGGGCCTGCTCCCTTAGCATGGGCAGAGCGGCGAGACTCGAACGAAATCCCGGTTCATCCAGATGGCGTCCCCGATAGCTTGTATCTATGCCGTTTTCAATCTTGAGATCGACAATCTCAAGGGCAACCCGACCATTCCCCGCCATCAGTCCATCCATGCCCAAAATGAAAACCAAGAGAAAGCCAAGGCCGAAAAGCAGGGGCATCCATTCTTGCTGATTTCTATGCTGATTTTTTGGCTGGCCGGAACGGAGCATGGGACTTGAGACAGCAGCAAGCCCACTGGGTTCCCCAGGATAAACGCTCAATTCAAAATGATATGGAAATATCAGGCTCTTCCGGGCTAACGCGAGCCCAAAGACCTGGCCGCGCCTCCAAAAAGACTTGGTGCAGACACCAGGACAAGGAACGATCCGCAAAAAAAGCAAAGCCTTCTACTTCCTCTAGGGCCCGAGAAGAAAGCGCAAAGTTCATCAAGATCTTGCCGCCGCTCTCGTCCAGCTCAGGCTGATCGGTCCGCCCCGCGTCGACTTCCATGCCCTCGGGCAGAATGGGCGGAGATGAATGCAAACCCATGACCTCTCGACCTTCCTCGTCCACACCAGGCGTCCGGGCCAACAAGGCCTGCTTACCCAACTCCCAAGCCAGCGCCAAAACCTCTCCAGCTCCAATTTTCAGTTCCTGGCCCAGTTGGCCCAAGTCGGCGATACAGCCCTGGGACAAGTGCACGTTCAGTTCTCGATTCTTGGTCTCTTTCGTCATGGGGCGTCCTTCTCGTTTTGCTCCAAATGCCTTAGTAAATCCCCCACCTCCTGGTGGTTTTCGAATTCGGCTTGCTCTTTTGGGGTCATGCCCTTGGCGTTCTTGGCTGAAAGACTCGCCCCTCGCGCCACCAGGCCCTCCACCACCCCCTTGGCGTTCCATGCGGCGGCGCAATGCAATGCGGTCCATCCGTCATTGCCCACGGCGTCCACCTCGGCACCCGCATCCAGCAAGGCTTCACAAACCCCCCAAGAACCCAACTCGCCCGCCAAATGCAAGGGCGTATTGCCCAACTTGTCCCGGGCCTGCGCATCGGCCCCCTTGCTCAGGAGAAACAGGGCCGCCTTGCCGTGCCCGTCCGCCAAAGCAACGTGCAAGGCGCTCTGCCCGGAACGTTCCCGACCGTCCAGGGGCACCCCGGCCTCAAGCCTGGCTTCCAAAGCAGCCAAATCACCATCGTGGGCCGCCTTCATCAAGACATAATCCGCGGCGGGCGCACTCAAATCCTCTTCCCGCATGCCCGAGGCCGCCGCCGAAGAGGGCATCATGGACAAAACGATCAAACCCACGACGCTGAAAACGCCGAACATCACCCCCATGAACATTGAACGCCCCTTGCTTTGGGCCAAAACCGCACCTGCGATCATGAGAGCCAAGGCGCCAAGAACTCCACAGAGATAGGCGGGCCAGAGCTCTTCGATTTTGTGCAAGGAATAGATATAGGTCGCTGCAAAATGCAGCATCACGCCAGCAGCCATGGCCACCGTAAAAAATTTTTGCTTTGAGCCTTCCATATGTCGAAGCTATCCGAGGCCCCGGTCCGTGGCAAGTCTCTCGCGCAAGATCTCAACAAAGAATCAGTCCCCGGAACTGCGGTAAATTAACCTCGAAAACAATTCCCAACAAAAACCAACAAACTTCATGGGCTAAAAACAAACAATCTCCAAATTTCACAAAAAGAACCCAGGGCTGTTTTACCTCGATCCATTCAAAATGCAGTGAGGATGGAACCGAAATAACCCAAACATCCCATACACATAATCCAAACTACACAAAATGTCCGAATTGGCCTGCATCTTGCTCATAAGCTCCATGTGGATCCAAGGCGGATCCCGGGACGGTGAAGATCATGACCAAAGTCATTGCAATAAAAGTGCTGGATGATCGCAATGCGGTGGTCAAGGAATATGAACTGGACCAACCTTTAGACGAAGAGACGCTTCGTTACATGGCCTGGGGCTCGAACTTGCAACTCTACCCAGACACTCCTGCAAGCCATTTTCAGATCGAGAAAGACAACGCGTACATCATCCAGGGAACTCTCGGCGACACGCGCTTCCGCATCACCTTTGCTCCGACCGCAGCCCAAGAAATGGAAGAACGTTTTCAATGGCAGATCGAATAGCAGGTTCGAGTCCCAAGCCTTGTTTTCTGTAGCCCCCCCGGATACACCACCCATTGATTGCCGCAGCCGAACTGGATATCATTGGAGCTGGTCGAAATAGCGACCCCTAGAATTGGGAGGGTATCCATGCACGGCACGACGGGTGTGACGCTCGAAGTGGATCTCAGCGCTGGAGAAATCCGCAGGATCACCATCGAGGAACGTTTGTGGACGGAATATCTCGGGGGCGCGGGAGTCGCGGCCCGGCTATTCTTCGAGCAAGAGGACGTCGACGTCGATCCGCTGTCGGCCAATAACCCGCTCTACATCATGACCGGCCCGCTGGCCGGCACGGGCATTCCCGGCGCTTCGCGCTTCGCCGTCTGCGCCAAGTCACCGCTGACCGGCATCTGGGGTGAGTCGACTTGCGGCGGCAACTTTGCCCCTGAGTTGAAGGCGGCCGGATACGACGCCATCATCGTCCGAGGCGAAGCGGAAAGCCCCCTCACCCTGGTCATCGACGAAGACAAGGTCGAACTGGTGGATGCCGCTCACCTTTGGGGAAAAGATGCCTACGAGACCGTGGACGAGCTCAAGGGTTTCTTCGGGGAGGGCAAGGTGCCCAAGGTGCTTTGCATCGGCCAGGCCGGAGAGAACCTGGTCAAATTCGCCGCCCTTTGCAACGACAAGGGAGACTTCGCCGGTCGGACCGGCATGGGTGCCGTGATGGGCGCAAAAAAGCTCAAGGCGATCATCTGCCGTGGGACGAAAAAAGTCGAGGTTGCCGACCGCGAGGCCCTGGGCGAAATCAGAAAACGCCTCCACGCGCAAATTCGCGAGGCCATGCCCGCCCAAAGCCTCAAGGAAATGGGCACCAACGCCACGATGGATCTGGGGATGATGACCGGGGACGTACCCATCAAGAACTACCGCGTGGGAGAGGCCTTGGACATTGCCGCCGAGATCGGCGGGCCGGCCATGACCGAGAAGTTCTTGGTCAAGGCGCATACCTGCACCAGGTGCCCGATTTCTTCCAAGCGGGTGATGAAGAATGACGAGGGACCTTTCAAAATGGAAGAGGGTCCCGGCCCCGAATACGAAACGGCCGCGGCCTTCGGTACCTTGTGCATGAATGCCGATGCCGCGTCGATTCTGAAAATAAACGAATGGTGCAACCGCTATGCGATGGACACGATCTCCGGCGGCGCGACCGTGGCCTTCGCCATGGACTGCTATGAGCAAGGGATTCTCTCCAAGGAAGACCTGGACGGTATCGAGCTAAGCTGGGGCAACGCGGAGGGCATCTTGGCCCTCGTGCACAAGATCGCAAAGCGCGAGGGGATCGGCGACATCCTGGCGGAGGGCAGTCGGGAAGCAGCCCGGCGCATCGGCAGGGGGGCCGAAAAGCTGACGGCGGAGATCAAGGGACTCGAGCTGCCCATGCACGATCCGCGGGGCTCTCATGGCCTGGGATTGGCCTACATGATGTCCAGCCGCGGTGCCTGCCACAACGCCCACTTGATGCATCCCATCGAACATGGCGTCGCCACTTGGACCGATCTCGGTTTCTCGGACAACTACGACGGCCAAAGCGACGAGGGCAAAGCCGAGGTCGTCAAAAAAGCCGAAGACTTCGGTGTGCAGTGCAACTCCCTGACCCTCTGTGTTTTCGACATGTGGACCTTCAAATCAACCGACCCCATCGACGTC
This sequence comes from Deltaproteobacteria bacterium, assembly GCA_019314375.1. Taxonomy (GTDB): domain Bacteria; phylum Myxococcota; class B64-G9; order B64-G9; family B64-G9; genus JAFCZJ01. The sequence continues at coordinate 9,040 of JAFCZJ010000195.1, forward strand.
TTCAACGCGGTCTGCGGCACCAAGATGACCATGGACGA
>JAFCZJ010000073.1 GCA_019314375.1 Deltaproteobacteria bacterium
GGCACCCAGTGGGGAACCGGTTTTACCTGGGACCCTAGCGCCATGTCGCTTCGCGACACGGCACAAACGTTTCTACTTAGGTGCTTCTTGTTTGGATAATTGACTCAAATGACGAGATCGTGCCTTCTTAAACCGAAGAACAACCAGGGGTCGGACCCCGACACTTGACACTTATCTTACACCCATCTCACGGCTCATGTGGCACCCAGTGGGGAACCGGTTTTACCTGGGACCCTAGCGCCATGTCGCTTCGCGACACGGCACAAGCGTTTCTACTCAGGTGTTTCTTGTTTGGATAATTGACTCAAATGACGAGATTGTGCCTTCTTAAGAAACGCTAGTCGCCCGCGGTGGCCGCCCGGATTTTTAGGTTGTCGAAGTATAGGTTGGCTTCCCAGTCGTTGAAGGCGAAGCGGTTGTGGCCTTGGCCTCGGAGGGGTTCTGAGTCGTAGAATTCCATGAAACGTTTGCCGTCGACGAACCAGCGCAGGACTTTGCCTTTGCGGACCAATTTCATTCGGTAGGTTTGGCCCATTTTGACCAGACCCTTTTTGGGGTATTCCTGGCGGTCGGAGCCGTGCTCGTCTAAGCGGGCTATGGCCGAAATGCTGTTTTTCCATCCGCCGAAAATACAAATGTACCCGGATGCGTGGGTTTTGCCGTCGCCGTAGACCTCGAACTTGATGTCGCCGACGGGGCTTTCCGAGCGAGCGTCGAATTCGATGACCGCGTCGTCGGGGATGTCCAGTTTGAGCCAGAGGGCGTTGTTGCGGGTGCCGGATGTGAAAACCTGGCCATCTTCGATGCGCCAGGCGGGATCGCCTTTCCAAAATTTACCGAATTCGGATCGATTGAAATCGTCGGCGAAGGGCAGGGTAGCGAGGTTTTCGGGCTTCTTGGAGCAAGCGGCGAATAGGAACAGGGATGCGAGGATTGCGATGATGCTATTGCGACTGCGCAGGCGCATGGTTTACCCCCGGGGGATGCGGGATGCTCCGTTTACATTTTTGGGCGGCGTTCTTCGTTGTAAAGTTCGGCGAATTGGGCGTCCAAGTCCACGATGGTCAGGTGGTGCTTGTGGCAACCCACCGTGGGGCAGGCGCGGATTTCACCGCCGTCGGGCAGTTGGATGGCGAACATGGGTACGCGGCACATGTTGCAATGTTCTTCGGTGGTCAAAGACACGTTGCAGTGAGGGCAGTAAAGGCCCACGATGTCGCCTTCCCGAAGCTTGATGTCGCTATCGTAACCGAAGGTGCCGTAAAATGGGTTGAAGTGGATATGGCCCGTGATCCCGCGGACCCGCACCAGGCAGGTGATGGCCGGATGGCCGTCGACGAGTTTGTCCTTGTTCATGAGCGAGCAGCCATTGGGACAGTAGCCCTCTTTGATGAGCACCTTGCCCGAGGGAACCTTGATGCGGACTTCTTCCATCAGCGCACCTCCAAAGCATCGTTGGGACAGAAGGCGGCGCAGGTCGGGGCCCCTCCGCATAGATCGCATTTGATGGGCAGGCCCTGCGTTTTGTCGAAATGCATATGGCCGAAAGGGCAGACCGTTGCACAGAGTCCACAGCCGATGCATCGATGGGCATTCACTTCGATGGCGCCCGTTTCTTCGTTGCGTCGCAGGGCTTCGGTGGGGCAGACCTTTTCGCAGGCCGCCTCGGCGCATTGCAGGCAAGTCGCCTGGATGTACCGATCCTGCCCGACTGGGTGAATGTGGATGCGACTGAGTCCCAGTTGGGCTCCGTCGATGTGAACCAGGGAACAGGCCAATTCGCAAGTGCGGCAACCGATACAATTGTCTGGCTTGAGGATCAGCCGACCCTGCTTGGCCACGCCGGGTGCCGTCTTACCAGATGACAACCTCAGCAAATCGTTCACTGGTAGCGGCCTGCTTGCAGCTTTCGCAAGTGTCATAGTAATCCTCCGGAAGTCCTTTGCCCTTGATGGCCGAGGCCTGTTGACGCTTGGTCATCACAGGTTGACCGCAATTTTTGCACAAGGCGAATTCAAGTTTTTGTCCCCAGATGGTCCGCTCGGTGGCCGTGTCTTTGATCGGGATGCAGTCGGTGGGGCAGACCGCTACGCAGGCGGCGCAGCCCTTGCATTTATCGCTGGGCTCGTTGAAAGCCATGCCGACGCGTTTCTTTTCGCCACGACCCACCATGGTCAGCACGTTGTTGCCCAATTTGGCGCAGGCGCGAACGCAAAGCTCACAGAGGATGCAGTTGGCCAAGGGATTGTACGCAGCCGGGCCGAAGCGGGTTCGGCTCACGCCCAATTCCGCGGCAAATGCCTTGAGCTTGGGTGCTCTGGGCGCGCGGGCCAAAAGCAACTCCATGTTCATGGCCCTGTGAAGCTGAACCTCGGCGCTTTCGGTCCAAACCTTCATGCCCGCTTCCACCCTGTAGTTGCATGAGGTGGTCAGGTCGCGCTGGCCGCCTTGCTCCACCTCCACCAGGCAGAGGCGACAGGCACCGATGGCGGGCAGGGATTCCTTGTGGCAGAGAGACGGAATCTCGATGCCGTTTCGTCGGGCCACGTCGAGCAGCATTTCGCCGGGCTCGGCCTTGACCTCTTGGTTGTCGATTTCAAATCGGATGCTCATGGTTTCATCCCTCACTCGACGATCACGGCGTCAAACTTGCAAACATCGTGACAGATGCCGCATTTGATGCACTTGTCTTGGATGACGCGATGGACCTGCTTCTTTTTCCCCTCGATGGCGTCCTGTGGGCACTTGCGGGCGCAAATCATGCAGCCCGTGCACTTGTCGGCATCGATGGTGAAGGTGATCAGGGGTTTACAAACCCCGGCCGGGCAGCGTTTGTCCTCCACGTGGGCCAGGTATTCGTCCCGGAAGTATTTTAATGTGGACTGCACCGGGTTGACCGAGGTGGTGCCCAGGGCACAGAGGCTGGTGGCGCGAACGGTGGCCGCCACCTCTTGCAATAATTCGATGGACTGAAGCGTGCCTCGGCCCGAGGTGATGTCTTCCAAAATTTCATGCATGCGCTCCAATCCATCGCGACAGGATGTGCAGTTGCCGCAGGATTCGAACTTGAGAAAGTTCACGAAGTATTTGGCGACGTCCACCATGCAGGTGCTTTCGTCCATGACGATCATGCCGCCCGAGCCCATCATGGAGCCTTCGGCGGCCAAGGAGTCGAAGTCCACCGGCACGTCCAACTTGGCCTCGGGCAGGCAGCCTCCCGAGGGGCCACCGGTCTGAACCGCTTTGAATTTTTTACCGCCCGGGATGCCGCCGCCGATGTCGTAGACGATTTCTTTCAAGGTCATGCCCATGGGCACTTCCACCAGGCCCGTGTTGTTGACCTTGCCCACCAGGCTGAAGATCTTGGTGCCCCTGGAGCCCTCGGTGCCGATGCCGCGGAACCAGTCGGCGCCCTTGGCCAGAATCAGGGGCACGTTGGCCCAGGTTTCCACGTTGTTGATGTTGGTGGGTTTGCCCCACAGGCCTTCGACGGCTGGGTAGGGCGGTCGTCTGCGAGGCACGCCACGCCTGCCTTCCAAAGAAGCGATGAGCGCGCTTTCTTCGCCGCAGACAAAGGCACCGCCACCCCGGTTGATCTGGATGTCGAAGTCGAAGCCCGAGCCCAGGATGTCTTTGCCCAGCAGGCCAAGGTCGCGAGCCTGGTCCAGGGCCAGGCCGAAGCGCTCGATGGCCAGGGGGTACTCCTGGCGCAAATAAACGTAACCTTCGGAAGCGCCTATGACGAAGGCACCGATGATCATGCCCTCGATCACGGAATGGGGGTTGCCCTCCAGGATGGACCGGTCCATGAACGCGCCGGGATCACCCTCGTCCGCGTTGCAGACCACGTAGCGTTGGTCGGCTTTGGCTTCACGGCAGATGCTCCACTTGCGACCCGCGGGAAAACCCGCGCCGCCGCGGCCGCGCAGCTCGGCCCTCACGACCTGGTCTAAGGATTTATCGGAGCCCATGTCCAGGGCGCGGTCCAGTCCGTGGTAGCCGCCTATGTTGATGTAGTCTTCGATGCTGCCGGGATCGATGAAGCCGTTTTGTTTCAGGACCAGGCGATTCTGATGCCGGTAGAAGGGGATGTCTTCTTCCTTAAGGTAGGCGTCGCCGGTGTTGGGATCGGTGTAAAGCAGGCGATCCAGTATGTTGTCCTTTTTCAAGGTTTCGACCACGATATCGTCCACGTCGGCCAACTGCACTCGCTGATAGAGTACGCCGCTGGGAAACAAAAGCACCAGGGGGCCTCGCTCGCAAAAGCCGTGGCAGCCCGTGGCGCGCAGTTCCCACTCTTTGTCCATTTTGTGCTTGGCCAGTGATTTTTCGAAAGCCTTGATGAGTTCGAAAGAGCCGAAGGCCTTGCAGCCGGTGCCAGCACAGACCGCAATGGCCTTGCGATTTGCCGGGCGCGCGGTTTGGATCTGCTTGCGCAGTTTTCTGAGTTGTTTGGCTGTCTTGATGCGGGCCATTACTTGCTCCCCTTCCGCTTGCCCATTTTCCCCAGCACGCGGCTGAGCCGATCCGGGGACATGTTGCCGTGGTACTTGCCGTCAATGATGACCAAGGGGCCCAGGGCACAAGCGCCCACGCAGTTGACATGCTCGAGGGTGAACTGCATGTCTTTGGTGGTCTGCCCTGAAGGAATCTCCAGATCCCGCTCGGCTTGCTCCAGCAGGCGAGGCGCGCCGCGTACGTGGCAGGCCGTCCCCATGCAGACCGTGCAGACATGATCGCCCCGAGGCTTCAGGTGAAAGCTTTCGTAGAAAGTAGCCACCCCATACAAGTGGGCTGCCGGCACATCCAGATGCTCGGCTGCCTTGGCCAGGGCTTCTTTGGGCAGGTAACGAAACTCGGCCTGCAGGTCATGCAGTACGTTGACCAGGCTGCCCTGGGCGCCTTTGGGGTGGCGAGAGAGCACGAGGTCGATGCGTTTTGGATCGATCGGGGAGGCTTTCATCGCTTGCCACCCTTGGCCTTGACCCCTTCCGCGAAACCGATTTTGAAGGCCGCGAGGTTGGCCGGGATGAACTTGGCCTTCTTGGCGAACTCCTTTTCGATCATGCGGATGGTGGTGGCCTTGTCCACCACGCCGGACCAGCCCACGTAGACCCCGAGCATGACGAGGTTGGCCGCCCGGGCCGTGCCCACCTGGGTCGCTAAGTCGTTGGCCGGGATGCTGATCACCGTGCAGTCTTTGCGATCGGAGGGAGCGGACACAAGTGAGCTGTTGACTACAATCAGGCCGCCAGGTTTGACTCGGGGGCCGAATTTATCGAGGCTGGGCTGGTTCATCACCAGAAGCGCAGAAGGCTTGGCGATGTAAGGTGAGCCCACCGGACAGTCCGAGATGCAGACGGTGACGTTGGCCGTGCCGCCTCGCATTTCGGGTCCGTAGGAGGGCAGCCAGCTTACTTCCATGCCACGATCCATCGCCGCGTAAGCCAAGAGCTTGCCGGAAGCCAGCATGCCCTGGCCGCCGAAGCCGGCCATCAAGACCTCGGTGCCCGCCATGTTAGTTGACCTCCCCGGCCGCGGCCGCCTTGAAGTCCGGATGATCCTCGGGATGCTTTATCTCCCCGAGGGGGTAATATGGGATCATCTCCCGAGCCAGCCAGTTGGCCGACTCTCGGGTGGACAGCCCCCAGTTGGTCGGGCAAGTGGAGAGGACCTCCACCAGAGAAAAGCAGGTGCCGGCCACCTGGTGCTCAAAGGCACGGCGAATGTACTGCTTGGTTCGAATGGTTTCACGCACGTTGTGGGCCGAGCCTCGGGCCACATAGGCCGGGGTGTTGAGCTGGGCGAGTAACTCCGCCACCTTGATGGGGTAGCCCACTTCGCTGACGTCGCGACCGGCCGGGCAGGTGGTGGCCCGCTGGCCGGGCATGGTGGTGGGCGCCATCTGGCCCCCGGTCATGCCATAGATCGCGTTGTTGACGAAGATGACCGTGATTTTTTCTCCCCGGTTGGCTGCGTGCACGATTTCGGCCATGCCGATGGAGGCCAGGTCCCCGTCGCCCTGGTAGGCAAAGACGATGAGCTCGGGGCGGGAGCGCTTGGCCCCGGTGGCCACGGCTGGAGCGCGGCCATGAGATGCCTGGAACATGTCGCAGTTGAAGTATTCGTAGGCGAGCACCGAGCAGCCCACGGGCGCGATGCCCACGGTGCGGCCCCGGATACCCAGCTCGTCGATGACTTCACCGACCATGCGGTGGATGACGCCGTGGGTGCAGCCCGGGCAGTAGTGTGTCGTGCGCGGTGTCATCGAGGGCGGGTAAGCAAATATCTTGTTCATTTCTTGGCCGCCTTGCGAGTCGTTTTGGTTTTCTTGGCTGTCTTCTTAGTGGTCTTTTTGGCGGTCTTCTTGGTGGTCTTCTTGGTGGTCTTCTTCGGGGCTTTCTTGGGTGTCTTCTTCGGGGCTTTCTTGGGTGAGGCCTTCTTTACAGCCTTTGCTTTCTTTGCGGTTTTTTTGCCCGCCTTGCCTATGCCTTTGAGTGATCCGCGGATGTGCTCGGCGACTTCCTCGGGGGAGGGGATGACGCCGCCTGCCGTGCCGAAGAAATCGATGGGTTTGCTTCCTTCGCCGGCCAGTTGTACGTCGAGGAGCATCTGGCCCATGCTCATTTCCACGTCCAGCACCGCTTTGGCCTTGTTCATGGCTTTGCGGCAGGCATCGTAGGGGAAGGGGTTGACCGAGATGGGTCGGAAGAGACCGACGTTCAGGCCTTCGTCCGCCAGTTGGTCGATGGCTGTTTTGCAAATGCGCGAGACCATGCCGAAGGCGGTCACCAGCAGGTCGTAGGGCTTGTCGCAGTTGTACAACTCCCAGCGCTGCTCGTTTTTGGCGATCAATTCGTATTTGGCCTTGAGCTTGAAGTTGTGCTGGTTGAGTTCTTCCGGATCCAAGAACAAGGTATTGACCACCCGTCGCTCTCGGCCTTCACAGCCGGTTAGGGCCCAGTCGCCCGGATCCAGGGGAGGACCCACGCCTTCGATGGGGAACTCCACCGGCTCCATCATTTGTCCGATCATGCCGTCGCCGATGACCATGACCGGCGTGTGGTATTTCTCGGCAAGCGTAAAGGAGTCGATAACCAGGTTGACCGCCTCTTGCACGGAGGCCGGTGCCAAGACCAGCAACTGGAAGTCACCGTGACCGGTGCCGCGCGTGGCCTGGAGGTAATCACTCTGGGCCGGCAGGATGCCGCCTAAGCCCGGTCCGGCCCGCATGATATTAACCAGCACCACCGGCAGTTCGGCCGCGGCGATGTAGGAAATGCCCTCGGCCATCAAGCTGATGCCGGGCGAAGAGGAGGTGGTCAAGACTCGGATACCCACCCCGGCCGCGCCGTAAATCATGTTGCTGGCCGCCACTTCGCTCTCGGCCTGCAGATACAGCCCGCCCACTTCCGGTAGGCGCTTGGCCAGATACTCGGGCACCTCGCTCTGGGGGGTGATGGGGTAGCCGAAGAAGTGGATGCAGCCGGCGCGGATGGCCGCTTCTCCGATGGCTTCATTACCTTTCATCAACACCTTTGCCATGACGGCTTACCTCACTCAGTAGGCGAAGAATTCATATTGGGTGCCAGCGGACAGCACCTCGATGGCCAAGTCGGGACAGGCGATGGCGCACATGCGACAACCGATGCAGCGCCAAGGATCCACCACCACCGAATAGGGGTAACCCTTCTCGTTCAAATCCTGACTCATGGCCAGGATTTGCTGGGGGCAGGCATCGTTGCAGCGTTCGCAGCCCTTGCAGCGTTCCTTATCGATCTGGACCATTGGCATTAGGTTACTCCCGTCAGCTTACCGATGGGCACGGGACGGCCCGCCGGAATGGATTCGGACTTGTCGGATTTTTTTAACCAGGGTGGCAGCATAAAGCGATTAAGTCGCAGGATGGGCGCGCCCAGAGTATGGAGGGCTGGGTCGTCAGCCAGTCCCTCCATGGCCGTGACGAACTTCAAGGGCAGGTTTGTCGCCTGGGCCACTTCTTCCGCAAGCGCCGCTCCTTGCATGATCACTTCCGCGGTGGTCTCGGTGACCAGATGGCTGTTGGCCACCAGGCCGGTAACGGAAAGGCGCGCGGTTGTTTCGATGGCGTCTTTCATCTTCAGGCAGCCCGCCAAATCTCCGGTGAAGGGTCGGCGGGCGTTGATGACCTGCCAAAGCTGGTAAGGGCGTTGGCCCAGGGCTTCGCGCAGACTGGAGAGCAGGCGGGCGCCCACGTCGTCGCCGCCCACATCAAAAAGACTCAGACTGTTGGACGTGGGCTGCAGCATGCCTTGAACTTCAGGCACCACGATGGGTAGATCGGCGAAAGTCTGAGCACCAGGGGGGACAACCACTCGAACCCCGTGCTCTTCCATCATGTCGCGGGCTTCCCGTGAGCGGAAATAGGGATTGACGATGTCCAAGTCGGCCAACACCACTTGTCTTCCTGTATCCGCTGTCTGCACGGCCAGGTTGACGGCGACCTCGGTTTTGCCCGATCCATAGTTGCCGACGATCATGATCAGTCCGTCGTCGGGGTGGATCGCAAAGGATTCTGGGCGTCTGCGTGTGTTCACGGTAATTTTTTTTAGCACCCGAACCCTGCCTTGGCAAGGGATTTCTTGGAGCAAAAAAGCCCTTTGTTTCGAGGTTTTCGGTTGAAATTTTCGGAATACCCGCCTATGATGATTCACCCTTTTCTGGGCGCATTTTTCAGGCCGGAGGTCGTAATCTTGGGTAGCAACAGGGATTCCAGGCGGCTGGCTCGCATTTTTCAAGAAGGCAGTGGGCCTGACGTGGCTCTTATCACGAACCACGGATACGCAGGGGCCGAGGTGCCGGTGGGCGGGGCACCGGACACGGGTGGTCCCAGTATGTATGTGAAAACGCTAGCCCTTTCTCTTGCCGGGATGGGCCATCGGGTCAGCATTTTCGCCCGGGGAGGCTTTCCTCACTTCGATGGGCAGCGCTTGCGCGATGAGCCTGAATACCTGTCGGAATCCGTGCGTTTCGTCTTTGTGCCGGGCGGTGGGGATGCTTTCATTCGCAAAGAAGACATGGCGGTGGCCTTAGACGAGCAGCTTGACTGGCTTGACGCTTTCATTCGGGCCGAGGCCGAAGCCAAGGGATGCAAGCCCTGGGAAGTCTTCCAGCTGGTGAATACCCACTATTGGGATGCCGCCGTCCTGGGGATGGGCTTGGTGGAGCGCTGGCGGAATGACCTGGCCTGGCATGTCATCTCGCGCTTGCTCGAAGGGGTGGCGCTTTCCGAGACCCTGGCCGATCTTTGGCGTGATCGACACCGGCTGGCCCTGGGTCAGGCACCGGTTTTTCATTTGGGTCGTCTGCTTTTGGACTGTGAGGGTTCTCCAGCCACGCCGGTGGAACAGCGGGTTCGGGCTTCGGTGGCTCGATGGGCCGCTGTGCGCAAGATGGGTGGCCAGGCAAGCAGCATGCCTGTTGAGGCGGTGGAAGACGCCCTGAAGAAGATCCGCAATCGGATGGCCCCTGCCTTGCATCCCATGGTGGCCGCCGACGCGCTGGGCGTGGCCATTTTGACGCTCTCTCCTGGCCAAGCTGAGCACCTGCGCACTGGCTTGGAGCATCTGGACCGGCATGTTTGGACGCCACATTCCTTGGGCGTGCTCGATGACGAGGGTCAGCGCAATCAGCCGGCTGAGCTGCGCCGAAACTTGAAGTTTTGCGATCGGCGGGACCACGAACGGGCGATTTGTGATCGCACCAACGCTTTCGCGGCCACCAGCCCAGCAGTGGCCGAGGGCTTGCGAAGTCACCATGGGGTGCCGGTTGATCAGATTTTTTATTTCCCGCCATGTGTGGATGGAGCCTTGTTCCGGCCTTACTTGGAGGAGGAGACCCAGGCCAGCTATGAATTTTTGTCGGCGATGAGTGGTTTGAGCGTTGAGCAGCTTCAAGAAGGGGTGATTCTTTTTGAGACCAGCCGAATGGACCGGACCAAGCGCAAGGATTTGCTCATTGATGCTTTCGCCTCCATCGTCGAGGACTGTTCTGATTGCTACCTCTTTATCGGTGGCGGTCCGGCCAACGAGGTCTACAAGGATCTCAGGCATCAACTGGAGCAAAACCCGGCTCTCGCAGGCAGGGCCTTTTTGACTGGCTACATCCCGGACGAATACATCGGTCCTTTTTTCTCGATGGCTGACATTTATTTGTCTGCTTCCGAGCTTGAGGATTTCGGCATGGGTGTTTCCCAGGCGGCCGCCGCCGAAACCGCCATCATCTGTTCCGATTTGGTGCCTTTTGCCGTGCAATACGCTGCCGGAGACGCCCTGGTGGTGCATGCCGGTGACTTAGAGGACTTTGCAGGCGCCATGCGTCGTTTGGTCAAGGACCCCTCGGATCGTCAAGCCCGGGCCCAGCGCTTGGCCAAGAAGGTCAAGGTCTTGGATTGGCGAGCTCAGACTCATGCTTTTTTGGATTTTTTGCGCCGTTCCGGCATGGCCATCGAATAGCCCGTCGTCGGCTGAATGCTTATCTTCGCCAAGCCCATGACGTACAGAGGATCAACACGCTGAACAATTCCAGTCGACCCAGCAGCATGAGCAGACTCATGATCCATTTGGCCACGTCCGGCAGATGGGCCCAATTATTCGAGGGGCCAAACACACCCAGGCCCGGACCGATGTTGCTCAGGGCCGCCACCGAAGCCGAGGCCGAGCTGACCAGATCGTAGCCGCAGGCCACCATGACGATGGTGCCAAAAACAAACAGGGCCGCGAAAATGGAGCCGAAAGCCATGATGTTGGATACGATTTTGGGATCCAGCACCTTTTCGCCCACTCGAATGGGACGGATGGCGTTGGGGTAGATGAGGCGGTGCAATTCGCGGGCCGAGGCCTTGGCGTATACCAGGATGCGTGCCACCTTCATGCCGCCGCCTGTCGATCCCATGGATCCGCCCACGAACATCAGAAGGAGCATGATAAGGCGCATGAGCTGCGGCCATTGATCGTAGTCGGCTGTGGCGTAACCCGTGGTGGTGCCGATCGAGACGGCGGTGAAGACGATGTCGCGGACATGGTGTTCCACGCCCTTGCCGTTCATGGGCACGATGAAAACGCCCGCGAGGACCACGACGGCGGTGATGGCTGCATAGAGTCGGAACTCAGGGTTGCGCAACATCGGTCTGGGGCGCAGTCGGAAGAGTTGGGTGTAGAGGCTGAAGTTCACGCCGGCCGCGAACATGAAGAAGATGATGATCCACTGGGTCCAGGGGTTGGTGAAGTAGTTGATGGACTCCGAATGGTTCGAAAAGCCCCCCGTGCTCATGGTGGTGAAGGTATGGCAAAAGGCGTCATAGAGCGTCATGCCCGAGAGTTTGAGCAGGATGAGCTCTGCCGCCGAGATGAGTACATAGAGTTTCCAGAGATTCTTGGCTGTTTCGGCGATGCGCGGTTTTTCACGCTCGAAGGTCACGCCGCCCGGGGTTTCGGCTTTGAGCAGGCGATAGCCGCCCACCCCCAAGAAACTCAGCAGGGCCACGCTCAAGACCACGATGCCCATGCCGCCCATCCATTGGGTCATACAGCGCCAGAACTGCACCCCGTGGGGGATGATCTCAACAGAGGGGAAGACGGAAGCCCCGGTGGTGGTGAATCCGCTCATGGTTTCGAAAAAAGCGTCGGTGACGCTGGCGGTGGCACCTGAGATGAGGTAGGGCATCATGCCCACGAGGGTTAAGAGCAACCAGGAAAAAGTGACTACGGCGAAGCCTTCTCTTCGACCCAACTCGCTGTGGCTTTGGTATCGATGGTGGAAGAAAAGACCGGCACCCAGGCACAGGGCCATGGGTATGCTGAAACCCACGATTTCCCAGATCCAGACCCCGCTTGGGTGGTCGCCGAAGTAGATGATGCTGACCACGAGCGGCGCGATCAGGCAAAGGCCCACGATGATGGCCAGGTGGGCCAGGGTATAGGTGACGGCTCGAAAATTCATGGTGTCAGATTTGGTACCATTTCCTGTGCGTGAAGAGCTTTTCAATGCGCTCGATGGCATCTGGCAAGGCGAAGACCATCACCAGGTCCCCGGGTTCGCAGAGGGTGTCGCCCGATGGGATCATCATCACGCCCTCGCGCATGATGGCACCCAAGATGGCGTTTTTGGGGAAGTTCAGATCCTTGAGTTTGGACTTAACGGCCGGCGAACCTTCCGGTACTTCCATTTCCAGGAGTTCGGCCTTGCCTTCGGCCAGGCGTGTGACGGAGTGTACGTGACCGCGACGTACGTGCATCATGATTTCACCGACGGTGACCAGGCGGGGGTTGATGACGATTTCCATCCCCAGGCTGTCTAGGACCGGTACGTAGTCGGGTTGATGCACCAGGACGGCAACTTTGGCTGTTCCGTGCCTTTTGACCAGCAGGGCGCTCAGCATGTTGTTCTGATCGTCGTCTGCCACGGCGCAGAAAAGGTCACACTTGTCCAGGGCCGCTTCTTCCAGGATGTCTAAGTCCGTGGCGTCGCCCTTGAGGACGATGGCTTTTTTTAGCTGGCCGGCCACCTCCTCGGCTCGCTCGGGGTCGGGCTCAATGAGGAAAAGTCGTTCGACTTTTTCTTCGATGGTCTGGGCCAGCTTGACGCCAATCCGGCTGGCTCCGGAGATGATGACCGAGTCTACTTTCACGGGGCGCCGATGGATGAAGGGCAAAAGGAACTTGACCGTGTCCGCGCTGACCAACATGTGCACGTTGTCGCCCGGCTCAATGCGGTCGTCGCCTCGAGGGACGATGACCTGCTCGCCCCGGGTGAAGTAGAGGAACAAAAAGGCATCCATTTCGCCGACCTCGGCGAATTCAGCCAGGGTCATGCCCGCGGCCGGGCTGTCGGCGGCGATGTCGAAGCCCAGCATGAGCACCTGTCCGTCGGCCAGGGGGGCATAATCGCTTGTGCCCGGGATGTCGATCATGCCGTTGAGTGCCTGGACGATGCTGGGCTCGGGGTTGATGATGTGATCGACGCCCAGTTCGCCCAGAGGCAGCAGACATTCATTTTGGGTGTATTCGCGATTGCGGATGCGGACGATGCGATGTTTGACTCCCAGCTTGTTGGCCTGCATGCCGACCACCAGGTTGACTTCGTCCACGTCGGTCACGGCGATGAGCATTTCGGCCTGACGGATGCCGGCTTTCTCCAAGACGCTGAGCATGCCTGCGTTGCCATAGACACCCAGGATGTCCAACTTCTCGTTGAGTTCTTTGATCTTGCGTCGATCGGAATCGACCACCGCAACCCGGTGGCCCTCTTCGCTCAACTGTTTGGCCAGGTCGGTTCCAACCACGCCCGCGCCAACCACCACGATATTCATGCGACCTCCTGCCTCTGTTCTCAATCGACCGCATCGTAGGCTCGGTTGAAAAAAAGGGCAAGGATGAAAGGTCGAGACTTGCGTCGGCTAGGGGTCGTTGGCAAACTGTGTCCCATGTCTATTTCTTTTCGATATCTGGATCTTTCTGAATCGGTTGACCCTTTGTCCGGCATGAGCCCGGAAGAAAAGCACACCATCGATTACATCAACCAAAAGGTGGCTTCGGCGGCTTCCTTGGATGAGTTGATGCATTTTTTTTATGACGCCACCCGATCACTTTTCCCTTGTGACCGCATGAGCCTGGCCTTTGTCGAAGAGCAGGGGCGGCGGGCGGTTGCCCATTGGACCCGTAGCGAATTTGCCGAGAGCCGGCTGACCAAGGGTTTTACCGGCGACATCGGCGGCAGCTCGCTTGAGAATGTGGTGCGCGAGGGGCGGCCGAGACTCATTGGGGATCTGGAGGCCTACCTCGAAGACAAGCCCGAAAGCGAATCCAGCCGATTGTTGGTGGCCGAGGGTCTGCGCTCCAGCATGACCTGTCCCTTGATGCTGGAAGGGCGGGTGGTGGCCCTCTTGTTCCGTTCCTCGGTCATGAAGGGCGCTTACCAGGAGGAACATGTGCGGAAGCATATGGCCCTGATGGAGCGCCTTGCTCAGGCTGTGGAAAAGGCTTATCGCATCGAACAGTTGGAATCGGCCAACCGGGCCTACATGGAGATGCTGGGCTTCGTGGCCCATGAGCTGAAAAGTCCCTTGGCTTCCTTGCAGACCGTCGGGCGAACTTTGCTGGATGGTTACGTGGGTGAGTTGAGTCCAGAGCAGAAAGAGAAGATTGGTCGAATGAACGCCAAGGCCGAGGGCTTGTTGGCCCTGGTGGGCGAGTATTTGAACCTGGCCTGGATCGAATCGGGTGAGATGGAGATTCAGGCCGTGGACGACCTGGACTTGGAAAAGAAAATATTCTCGCCCGCCGTCGAGGATTTGGAGCCGCAGTTGAATGAACGGGGAATGATTTTATCGGTTCGAGTCGACCAGGGTCCCATTTCGCTTCGAGGCGATCCGAGTCTTTTGGGTGTCGTTTTGAGAAATCTTTTGGGCAACGCCATCAAGTACGGCAAACCCGGCGGCAAGATCGAATTGAATGCCGCCCGCACAAATGAGGGCGTGCATATTCGGGTCTTCAATGAAGGTCCGGGCTTCTCGCCCGAAGACCGCGATTTGCTTTTCAAGCGCTTCTCGCGCATCCGCAAGCCGGAGTTGATGAAGCAGAAGGGCACGGGGGTTGGTCTGTATGTGAGCTGGCGTATCGTGCAAGCCCATGGGGGGCGCATTTGGGCGGAAAGCGAGCCCAAGTCATGGGCCCGTTTTCACGTCCTTTTGCGAGACAAGCCGCTTACTTGAGTGCTTTGAGTATCCGGATCAGCTCTGTCGAGCTGATGCCTTCGATGCGGAAGCCGGCGGGGGTGACCAGGGTCAAACCGCCCTTGGCCGCTGGGGCTGTTTTGGGCTTGCGGCCGGGCTTCTTCTTGCCGCGTACGGCTTTTTTCAGGGTCAGACTCTTGGCGGATGCCTTTTTTCGCCCGGTTGTTTTGCCTGTCTTCTTTTCCCAAGAGTGGATCGTGATGTAGGGCACGCCTACGGTCTTGGCGGCGTCCTGGGTGTTCTTGCCCTCGGTGCGTGCGGCGAGATATTTGGTCAGCAAGCGTGCCTTTTCTTTTGGCGTGTAGCGCTTGCCTTTTTTCTGATTGGCGGTTTTCTTGGTGGTTTTTTTGACGGCCTTCTTTTTGGCTGCGGGCATGATACCTCCAAATAAGTGGAACAACTATTATATCGACGAAGGACAGTATCGTATCGATATAGGGAAATGTAAAGCCTGGTATATATAATTATTCGATGTCGTCCGTGGTGCGGCCGTCGAAGTAGACCGGATCGAAGAAGCTCACGTCTTCATCCAGGCCTGCTGCCAGGGTGCCGGACCAGGGCACGCGGCTGGTGGGTAGCCAGTAGTCGGGGGCGTAGAGGGTGCCCGTGTTCAGGTAAACCTGGTTGGTGGAGTAGATTATGTTCAGATCTCGATTGTAGGGCATCTCCGGTGAACCGAAGTCTGAGAAGACCGCGTAGCGGTAATCCAGGCCCCCGGCACCCACGTCGTATCCACCCTGGGCGCTGAAATATTTGAAGCCCACCACGTCTTCGTGCCAGGTGTCGGACTCCAGGCCCGCGATATCGATGAAAGCCAGGAAGGTGACCGCGTGACCCGTGCCGTTGGTGCGGTTCAAGTTGATGAAGTCGCCGGGCCTCATTTGCTCAAAGGGCACGGTCATGCCCATGCCGAAGTGGCGCAGCGCATCGGCCGTGCCGCCGGCGTTCAGCTCATGGTTAACCCAGATGTGGGCCTTCAGATCGTTCGAACCCAGTCGCGAGAAGGATCGCAGAGGCAGGTAGGTCCAAATGCCCGTGTCTCCCGTGTCGTCTTCATAGATCTGAATGGCGGTCAGGATGACTTCCAGGGTGGCTGCCACGCACATGGTTCGGGGTGGGTCGGTGGCTGTGATGGTGCCCAAATCGCCATAGGCGATATCATGGGTGAGTACGGCCGAGGCATAGCCCAGGATGCCGTAACCATCGTATAGCCACTCCACCGCGGCTAAGATATAGGGACGGAAACTTTGCTCGGCGGGCGCTTCCATGTGGCGCACCGCGACATCCAAAGTATAGGGGCCCACTCGGGGGGCACCGCCCCCGGCGTAGGTGTCGAGCACCAGGAAGTAATCGCCCGCGGTCAATTCGGCGTACACGCCTTTGTCCGAGCGTTTGATCAAGTCCAAAGGTTCGATATCGCCCAAAAGATGCACGTCGATATCCACGCCGTCGGGTTCCGGGCAGACCAGCTCGGCGGTAAATCGCACGGGTTGATCCAGACTGAAGCTATAGATGACCTCTGGCCCGGATTCGTCCAAGTCGTCGGGTGGATAACTGTCAAAGACGTCGGAAGCGGCCAGGGAAGTATCGCGGCTGTCGGTGTAGACATAGGGCACGGGAAGCGCCGTGTCCGGCTCGCCAAGGGGCACGGGATCAGTCAGCGTGCCGTTGTGTTGTCGGGCGAACTCCATCCGTAAAGTATAGGGTCCGGGCATTTCCGTGCCGTCCGATACATAAGTGTCCATGATAAAATAGTAGCGACCCGGGGCCAAGAACTCGTCAAATTGATCGTTGGCCCGGCTGAGCAGGGTCAGGGGCTCGACCGAGGCCAAGAGGTGCAGGTCCACGTCCACCCCTTCGGGTTCCGGTGTCGCGATGCGGGCGTTGACGGCCATTTCTTGATCCAGATCGAACATGTAGACAAACTCGGGGCCCGATTCGTCCAGCTCGTCGGGTGGATAAGCATCGAAGCGATCCGAAGGGCCTTCCGTGGTGTCGCGGGCGTCCGTGTAAATATAGCGATCGCCTTGAACCGGGATGATGATGGGGTCTTCCACCGTGCCCAAACCCAGGGTCTCCTCGCAAACATCACCGATACCGTCGTCGTCCGAGTCGGCCTGATCCGGGTTGTAGTCATTCGGGCAATTGTCATCGTCGTCGAGTATGCCGTCGTCATCGGCATCCGGACCCACACCCTCGCAGGCATCACCGATGCCGTCGTTGTCCGAGTCGGCCTGGTCCGGGTTGTAGTCATTTGGGCAGTTGTCTTCGTCATCGAACACGCCGTCGTCATCGGCGTCTAAGTCCACGCCTTCGCAGGCATCACCGATGCCGTCGTTGTCCGAGTCGGCCTGGTCCGGGTTGGATTCGCCCGGGCAGTTGTCTTCACTGTCGGCCACACCGTCGCCGTCGCCGTCCGATACGCAGACGCCGTCGACGAGTACCTGGCCGACCTGGCAGTTGGAGTCTTCGCTGCATGCCGCACAAAGGCTCATGCAGAGGAGGAGGATGAGCGGTCGCGGTGCGGACATGGGTTACTCTTTTCTTTTCACCATCAAGGATTGGGCACGTCGTCCAAGTGGGGCGTATGGGCCAGCCAGGAACCATCCAGCGCGGCCGCGCGGATGATGTCTGCGCAGGAGGTTTCCGGATCGGCAAAGCGCATCATGCGGAAGTAAGTTCGGTCGGCCTGTGAGTGGATGGTGGATTGGCTGTTGGACTGGATTAAGTCGGGTTTGGATGCGTCGATGATGAGTTGCTCATTGTCGATGGCGGCCAGTCCCTTGATGTGGTCTGCGTTGATGATTTCGCCGTCGTAAATCGCTTTCCATCGCTGCACGTTGAAAATTTTACCTCTCATGATGCCGTCCATGAGTGTGGTCATGCCCACGTTGCCGTCCTCATCCTGGTCCCAGAACCGGCTGTCGTTGGGATCGGCCAGGAAGGCGTCCCGGTCAGGCAAGGGGTCGTTCAGGGGATCGTCGATGACGCAACCGCGTACTTCCACGCTTTGGGTGGTCAGCCAAGGGCTGCCCGCGGTGGCGCTGGATAGATTCACCTCTCGTTCGAGGATGCCGAGGGATTTGACATAGCGGGCCGTGATGATCATCCAGCCCAAATCGTTGAAATCCTGATCGCTGTCGATGAAGTTGATGAGCTGTAAGTCGCAGAGTTTCTCGGTGATTTTGAGTTTGTTGCCCTCTTCGTGGCTCACTTTGACCAGAAACAGATTGGCCGAATAGGTGTTTTGGTAGCCGATGATGGGCACCTCGGTCACGACAGCAATCTCCATGCGCATACCCCAGACGCCGGCGAAGTCGTGGGCCGGGCTGGACTCGGGTCCGGAGCCGAAGTCGATGGGTTCGTCGGTGGGCACGCAGGCACTCTCGGCGCCGCCGGCGCATCGCAAAATGTCCGTTTTGGGGTCCGGGGTCTTGTCGCAGTCGCAACGCCAGCCCCAGCCCAAGGCCACGCAGTGGCTGTCTTGCTTGCAGGAGGTGGGGGGCAATTCGCCCGGAGAGATCCAGCGTTCCCAGCCGGTGAGCAGGCACTGGCCCACGGGGGTGCAAAGAAACTCCGTGTCCGGCACCATGGGATCGAAGGGGGTGCAGTCGTTGTCGGAACCGCAGGCCTGCGAGCAGGAGCCCACGCAGTCGCCGCCCAGGCTGCATTCGGAGGAATCACCGCATACGGCGCCACCGCTTGCGCAAACGCCGTTGCAGAAATGGCCCTCATCGCAATCGGCGTGGGCGTTACATTCCGTGCCGCCGCCCTGTTCGACGCAGTCGCCGAAGGGGTTGCAAAGCGTGTTCTCGGCCACCAGGTGACAGTCGGGCGTCAAGCGGCATTCCGCCCAGCACAGTGCTTCCTCGGTACAAAAACGGCCCGGACCACAATCGAAGTAACCCGCGCAGCTTTGATAGCCCAGTTCGTCCAACTCATAGGGCTCGCCATGGGTCGAGTCACAGGCCACAGCCAGAAAAATCAAGCAGAGAGAGAAATAAACAGCGAGGGCTCGCATGGATTTGTTTTCCTTTGCTTGTGTCCCTTCTTTCTAGCTGATTTATTGGGTATTAATCAAGGAGTGGCCTCTTGTCGTCGAAAAACGATTCCCATGTTCCCGATGAAACGCTGCCGGAGACTTTGCTTGAGGTCGACGAGACCTTAGAGAGCCAGGAGGCGCCTTGCCGACCTGAGGAAATGGCGGACTGCGGACCTGATTGCGCCAAGACTCAATCGGTGGAGGAGCTGGGACTGCGGCAAGAGGGGCGATACAACTTCATTAAGCTGCATGGGCAGGGTGGCCAGGCCAAGGTTTATATGGCTTTCGACCAGCAGATCGGTCGCCTGGTGGCCATCAAAGAGATGAGGCCGCTTGCTCCTGCCGGGGCTGAGCCGGCGGTCACGGGATCCAGCCAGAGCCATACTTCTTTTGTCGGCCGATTTTTGCGGGAAGCGCGGATCACGGGCCAGCTTGAACATCAAAATATCACGCCGGTTCATGAATTGGGGCGCACGGAAGATGATCGCCTTTATTACAGTATGCGTTTCATTCATGGAGAGACCCTGGCGAAGAGACTTGCGTCTTGCCAGGGGCTGAAGGAGAGGCTCAAGCTTCTGGGGGCCTACTGGGATCTATGCAATGCCATCGCCTATGCTCATAGTAGAGGAGTGATCCACAGGGATATCAAGCCTTCCAATGTGATCATGGGAAGCCATGGGCAGACTTTGGTCGTGGACTGGGGTATCGCCAAGACCAAGGGCATGGCGGCCTTGGACACGGAAGCAGAACTTGGCGGTCCGGATACGACCCCGGTGATTTCCGGGACGGATGGTGGGGCCACCATGGCCGGGGCTTTGATCGGGACGCCGGCATACATGAGCCCAGAGCAGGCCCGCGGCGAAACAGGCACCACGGATGAGCGCGCCGACGTGTGGGGTTTGGGTGTGGTTCTTTACCAGATGCTGACGGGCAAGAAGCCCTTTTCGGGCGGGAGTTGGTCCGAAATCGTGTTCAATCTGGTCGAACAGGAACACGATCCGGTCTTGCAGGTTTGCCCCGAAGCCCCCGTGGAGTTGGCCACCGTGGTCGACAAGGCCTTGCAGAAAGATCCTGCAAAGCGCTATCGGAACGCTGGTGAGCTGGCCGAGGAGATGTCGGCTTACATGACGGGCGGCCGGGTTCGGGCGCATGCCTATTCGTCTTGGGATTTGTTTCGTCGATTCGCTTTGCGCAACAAAGTGGCTTTGGCGGCTGCGGCCAGTATCTTTGTTGTGATCCTGGTGTCTTTGGTCTTCGTGCTGTTTTCGCTGGACGCGGAGCGTGAGGCCCGACACTTGGCGGACAAGGCTTTCAGCTCGGAGCGGGAGGCGCAGCTGAGCGCGACCTTTCATTTGGCCCAGGCCCTCAACGAAAAAGCCTTCCAATTGGCGGAAAAAAAGCATCATGGCCTGTCGGCGGTATTTGCCGCGGCGGCCCTGGTCAACAATCCGGCCCACGAAAAGAGTCTTTTTCACGAGGCTGGATTTTCGAAGACCCATCCTGAGAGCCTCCAGCTTCGGACCCGGAGCGCATCCTTGCTATATCGCCTGGGTTTTGAGCCGGGGCTTGTTTTAGAGCAAGTTTATTCGAGTGAGGGCCTGGTGGAATCCGTGGATATTTCGCCGGATGGAAAGCTGGTTGCGGCGTCCCGATATGGCGGGATAATTGATTTGTGGGATCGGAGCGACAAAGGAAAGTCGAGGACCCTGGTCGGCCACCAAGGGCGAGTTTTTGTTCTGGATTTTTCGAAGAGTGGTCGTTTGTTGGCCAGTTGTGGTGGAGATCGGACCTTCAGGCTTTGGGATGTTGAGGCAGGCCGGGAGCTGAGGAAATTCCCCGTGCAGGAAGTTGGCGTACTGGATGTACAGATTTCTTCGGATGAAAAAACCCTGGCCGTGGCGAGGCAGGATGGCCAAATCTCACTATGGGACATCGAGAGCGGGACCAGGCAGGGAGCCCCACCCGCTCACCGGATTCGAGCCTTGTCGGTGGCTTTTTCTCCGGATGGAGAATGGGTGGCCTCCGGTGGGGGCGAAGGGGTGGTGCATGTTTCCAGGAGAGATGGACGTGATGCCTGGTCCGTCCATGGTTCAAAAGGAACGGTGATGAGCCTGCAGTTTTCTCCCAAGGGAAAGCTGCTGGCCTCCGCGGAATTTTCAGGGAAAATTACGTTGACAGACATTCGGTCCAAAAAGAAGGTGGCGAGCATACAAGCTCAGGAGGTGGGGGTTTACAAGATCGTGTTTTCTCCCGATGGTCGAATGCTTGCGGCCAGCGGTTTCGGCAAAACCATCATGCTGATCGATGTGGCAAGCGGCCAGGTCATCACGGAACAAGATGCTCATGATGACATGGTGGCGGGTCTGAATTTTTCATCGGATGGGCGTTTGTTGGTGAGTTCTTCCCACGATGGGACGGTCAAACTGTGGCGCATGCGAGAAGCGAAGGAGATGGCCCAGTTCTCTCGACATCGAGAGGAATTCCAAACCATCGGCTGTGACCGGGAGGGACATCTCCTGGCGGCTGGTTACGGCAGTGGTCGGATCCAAGTCTTGACGCTGCCACAAGGAAAGCCCTTAAGTGCCTTCGCGGGGCATGAGGGGCGAGTCTTTAGAACCCTGTTTTCTCCGGATTCTTCCACGGTTCTTTCCGTGGGTCGAGACTGCACACCGCGCCTTTGGGATGTGGCATCCCAAAAAGAAATCGCTCGCTTCGGTCCGAATACTGATTTTTCCAAGGATGCGGTCTTTTCGCCCGACGGCAAGACCATCGCCTTGGCGGGCCTCCGTGGTGATGTGTTTTTACTGGACGGTCACTTGGGCGGTGTGATGCGAAAATTTCACATCCACGAGGGTAGCGTTGTCGAATTGGAGTTTTCCCCAGACGGCAAAACCTTGGCGACTTGTTCCCTGGATGGAGCCGTCAAGCTTCTGGACTGGTCCACGGGACGGACCCTTGGGGAGATGAGGGGAGATGGCGATTGGTTGTCCAGCGTTTCTTTTTCGCCCGATGGTTCCATCTTGGCCGGTGGAGGCAAGGACAAGGATATTTTCTTGTGGGACGTGTCGACAGGAAGGCGACTGCGGGTGCTCACGGGTCATGGGGGCTGGGTCAATATTCTTCGTTGGTCGCCGGATGGAAAGCTCTTGCTGAGCGTGTCCGATGATAAATCGCTTCGGCTGTGGGACTGGCGGTCCGGAGAGGCTCTTCTGATCCTGGAAGATTTGCAAGACATTGTGGGTGTTTGTTTTCGCAGGGAAGGTCAGGACCTGCTGGTCGCGGATGGCAAGAGAGTTCGTATCTTTCCTCTTGATCTTTCCATCCGTTCGGCTGACCCCCAGCGCTTGTTGCAGGCGGCGGAAGAGGCGGCTGGCGTTAAAATAGACGGCTTCGGTTATCGACAGCAGAAGTGATTAGAGGGGGGACGTTGTTGCGTTATTCTCATTAATCGAAGAATAATGAGAATAACGCAACAACGTCCCCTCTCCTGGAGAACGAATCATGACATGGCGCATTTCCATTCCCTTGATGGCCGTGGTGGCCCTGGTCAGTTTTGCTTGCAGTTCGGATTCCAACAACGAGGACACGGATGCGGGGGCCTGCTCGGTCTGTGAGGCCCATGGCGACTGCAATCGTGGCGAGTACTGCGATGACGAGGGTTGCTGCCAGTTGGGTTGTGCTTACGACGACGACTGCACCGATGGCGTCTGCAACGTGAATACCCATGAATGCGAGTCGGGCTCGACCGACGGCGGCACGGACGCGGGTGGTGAAGATGCGGGCGTCGAGGATGCTGGCGGTGAAGATGCCGGCGGTGAAGATGCCGGCGGTGAAGATGCCGGCGGTGAAGACGCCGGTGGTGGCGATGAGGCCTCCCCGGCCGACAGCGACTGCCCGGCCACTTTCGACAAGGCCCTGGGCGAGGACTGCGTCTGCGATGACGAATGCCTGCCTGCCAATCCCTTCTGCTTCGCTGATTTGCTCACCGATTCGGGGTCCATGTACTGTACCATCCCG
>JAFCZJ010000016.1 GCA_019314375.1 Deltaproteobacteria bacterium
GTGGTCAAGGTGGACGTGCGGATTTTGGCTGCTACGAATCAGGATCTGCAGGTCTTGATGCGAGAGGGTAGGTTTCGCGAAGACCTGTACCATCGCCTGCAAGTGATTTCCATCCGCGTCCCGCCGCTCAGAGAAAGGCGGGAGGATGTGCTATTGCTGGCTAATTTCTTTCTCGGCCGGATTGCCGACAAGGAGAACAAGCTCACGCCTACCCTGGCTCCCGAGGCCGAAAAGTTCTTGTGTGACTACCCTTGGCCGGGCAACGTGCGTGAATTGGAAAACACCATGGAGCGGGCTTTGATTCGGTCTCGTGGGCGCATTCTCCGAACGAACGACTTTCAGCTCGAAATGGACGAACGGGATCTGCCGGTGGTGCTGGCGGGCCTGGAGAAGTCCATGAGTCTGGCCGAGGTGGAGAAGGCCTATATATTAAGCGTTTTGGATAAGCATGGCGGCAACAAGAAGGCCTCAGCCGCCGAGTTGGACATTGGTTATAATACCCTCTGGCGTAAGCTGAAAAAGTACAAGAAAGAGTGACAGAAGGGCCTCAATTTGGAATCGCTTGTTATTCCGTTTTGGGGGATTGTGTTTGTAGGGTTGTTTTTTGCTCACGTACATCCCTGAAAAACAAAAGATTTCCAATTCGCGTCGGTTGGCACGGGCGTTGCTAGTCATATGGGCAGCAAAGGAGTTCGACATGAAAAAATCGCGTTTCTTGCCCGCCTGGATGCTTGGTTTCTTCTTGGTTATTGTAAGCCAGCTTGGCAACCCCCATTTTGTTTCGGCCCAGGATGAATGGAGTGGAGACGGCGAAGGCAGCGGTGGGGCGGTTTGGGCTGAAGGTGACACCTACGAAGATGAGGCCTACGAGGAATCCGATGCCGCATCGGCAGAGGGGCAGGTTCCCCAGGGCGATGTGGACGAGGCCTACTTTTTCGACAAGCTTTCACCCTATGGCTCCTGGACTTGGACCCCGGAATACGGTTGGGTTTGGAAGCCTCAGGGGATTTGGCCCGGTTGGCGGCCTTACACGTATGGCTATTGGACCAACACCACCGAGGGCTGGACATGGACCTCCTCCTTTGTTTGGGGTTGGGCTCCTTTTCATTATGGCAACTGGATGGTCATGGACGGTCTGGGTTGGGTCTGGGTGCCGGGTACGGTGTGGGCACCGGCCTGGGTGATATGGCGCTATTCGGATGACTACATCGGCTGGGCTCCACAGTTGCCTGGTTTCAACTTCTGGTACGGTTGGTCCTACTATCCGGTCTATTACAGTCACTGGACTTTCTTGGGCTGGGATTATCTTGGAGATCGGAACCCGCATCATCATTACATGCCTCGCAAAGGTATGCGCGATGCTTTCCGTCACAGTCACTACCCGAGAAACTGCCGCTCTCGGGCCGGCGCGGAATGTGTACGGGGACCCCGGGCGAACATCGTGCGCAAGCACACCAAGTTGCCCGTTGAAATACACAAGTTGGAGAATGTGGCGAAGAGTCGCAAGTTGTCGAAGCCGGATCGTGTTCAGTTGGGTCTTCGCAATGACAGTTTGAAAATCTTTCGACCGCAGGCCAGGCGGTTGACTGGCGCGGACCGGCCCCTGGCCGGGCAAGGTCGCCCTTTGCCGGGGAAGCGTCGCACGGTGGACCTGGGCATCGTCAGAGACATCAAGCCCCGAGTGATCGACATGGAGGCGATGCGTACTCCTGCATCGGAGAAGCAGTTTGGGCGTCCGGCTCACGGGGCCACCATCGCGCCCAAGCGTCCTGGTCGCAATCCGTCGTTTTCTTCTCCTTCCACCCATCGTCCTGTGCCGACCTCACGCATTGGGGTTCGACCTGGCAAGCCTTCTTTCTCGGCACCGAAGAGTCGTCCCGGCTCACGGCCGAGTTTCCACGCCCCCAAGTCGTCTGGATCTCCGAGTAGATCGTTTAGGCCTTCACGATCTTCTTTTTCCAAGTCATCTGGATCTTCGAGTAAATCGTTCAGGCCTTCACGATCTTCTTCTTCCAAGTCGTCTGGATCTTCGAGTAAATCGTTCAGGCCTTCACGATCTTCTTCTTCCAAGTCGTCTGGATCTTCGAGTAAATCGTTCAGGCCTTCACGATCTTCTTCCTCACGGTCGTCTAACTCGTCCAAATCGTCCCGCTCGTCTTCCGGACGATCATCCTCTCGCTCAAAGAGACGCTGAGTCGAGTCCCTAAAAAGGCGATAAATAACGACAAGTTAACTCCTTGAACGGCCCCTCTCTTTTTTGTTGACTGAGCTGTCAACCCCTGGCACTATGCGAGTCACAATTTCGGGAGTCTAAGTGTCCTTTTCGGCCAGTGGTTCGTCCAAGGAGTTTGTCCTATGGAAGTAGTCGTCCCATTCCTCGAAGTCGCAGAGGCCATCGAAGCATCGGGAGGTGAAGACCTCAATCTCTGCTATCAATGTGCGACCTGTACTGGGTCATGTCCCTGGGGATTCGTCGAGCCTTTGAATATTCGGCAGCTCATCCACTTGGCCCAACTGGGCCTGGAGGGCTACGAAGGCGAAGACCTCTGGAAATGCACTACGTGTAACACCTGCAAGATACGCTGTCCCCGTGGGGTGGGTATCATCGATATCATCCGATCCATCCGGACGATGATCGTCGAAACCGGATTGATCCCACAAAGTCTGCGCGGCGCTTTGGGTAGCACCAAGAGCGAAGGCAATCCCTGGAGCGGGAATCGCTCGGATCGTAACAGCTGGGCTGCCGAGATGGGCATCGAGGCGTTTGACAAGGACAAGCATGAGTATCTGTTGTTCGCCTGCTGTATGCCTTCTTACGACCCGCGGGCTCGCAAGCAGGTGGCCGCCGCCGCAAAGATTTTCAAGGCGGCAGGCGTCAAGGTGGGTGTGCTGGGCAGCGAAGAGAGTTGCTGCGGCGAGTCCATTCGCAAGATCGGCGATGAGGATCTGTTTGGCAACTTGGCCGGCGGCAACGGGGCGCTGTTCCGTGAACACGGTGTGGAAAAGGTTTTGGTGCTTTCGCCTCATTGCTACCATACCTTCGTCAACGAATATCCCGAGTTGGGCACCAAGTTGCAAGTGACCCACATGGTCGAGCTTCTGGCTGATCTTTTGGAGACGGGCAAGCTGAAGCTCTCCAAGCCCATCGAAGCCACGGTCACCTACCACGATCCTTGCTATTTGGGGCGCCACAACGAGATCTACGATGCCCCGCGCAAGGTCATTCAGAGTTTGCCTGGCGTGACTTTCATCGAAATGATCCGCGTCCGCGAGGAGAGCCTTTGCTGCGGTGGTGGTGGTGGTCGGATGTGGATGGAGACCAAGTTCGGGGAGCGTTTCAGCGACTTGCGCATTCCTGAGGCCTTGTCCGTGGGTGCCAGCATTTTGGCTACGGCTTGCCCCTACTGTATCAATATGTTTGAAGACAGCCGTTTGAACTTGAACAAGGAAGACGAGATTCAGGTCAAGGACGTGACCGAACTCGTCGCCGAAGCCCTGGCCTGAGGGAGCGAGTCATGCCGAAAAAAATCGGTGTATATATTTGCCACTGTGGAACCAACATCGCGGGCATCGTGGATGTGGAGGCGGTGACCGAGTTCTCCAAGGGCTTGGCCAATGTAACCTTGGCCAAAGATTACAAGTTCATGTGTTCGGACCCGGGACAGGAACTGCTTCGAGATGACATCAAAGCCTCGGGATTGGATGGCGTGGTGATCGCGGCTTGTTCACCCCTCATGCATGAACGAACTTTTCGCAAGGCGGCCTTGGATGCGGGTCTGAATCCCTTCTTGGTGCAGATCGCCAACATCCGCGAGCAGTGCTCCTGGGTGACGACCGACAAGGCATTGGCCACGGAGAAGGCCATGGGCCTGGTGGCCGGTGCCGTGGCTCGACTGAGCAACCACGAACCTTTGGAGATGCGGCGGGTCGAGATCAAGCCATCCGCCCTGGTGGTGGGTGCCGGCATCGCCGGCATTCAGGCCGCCTTGGATTTGGCTGACGCCGGCGTACAGGTGCATTTGGTGGAGCGTGAGCCCACCATCGGCGGCTATATGGCCATGTTCGACAAAACCTTCCCGACCCTGGACTGCGCGGCCTGCATCCTGACCCCCAAGATGACCACAGTGGGCGCACACCCCAACATCAACCTGATGGCCTACAGCGAGGTGGAAGAAGTCAGTGGCTTCATCGGCAGCTTCAAGGTCAAAGTGCGTCGCAAGGCCTCTTATGTAGATAATGACAAGTGCAACGGTTGTGGCATCTGCATCGAAAAGTGTCCCTACAAGACCGTTAGCGAGTTCGATCAAGGACTGGTTAAGCGCAAGGCCATTTTCACGCCATTCCCGCAGGCTGTGCCCAACAAGCCGGTCATCGACAGGGATTCTTGTGCTTTTTTCCTGAAGGGAAAGTGTCGGATTTGCGAAAAGGTTTGCGAGGTCGATGCCATCGATTTCGAGCAGCAGGACCGGGTGGAAGAATACGAAGTGGGCACCATCATTGTGGCCACCGGCTTCCAGACCATGGACATGACCCAGATGCCCCAACTGGGCTATGGCAAACATCCGGACGTTTATTCGGCCCTGGAGTTCGAGCGCCTGAACAACGCATCAGGCCCGACCTTGGGCAGGGTCACGACCAAGGACGGACGCGTACCTCAGAGCGTAGCCATCCTGCATTGCACGGGCAGCCGAGATGAGAACCACCATCGGTACTGCTCCCGAGTGTGCTGCATGTACGCTTTGAAGTACGCTCATCTGATCAAGGAGAAGATGCCCGAGGCGGCGGTGTACAATTTTTACATCGACATGCGTTGCTTTGGTAAGGGCTATGAAGAGTTTTACATGCGCCTGCAAGAAGAAGGCGTGCGTTTTATCCGCGGCAAAGCGGCTCAGGTTTGGAGCGGCAAGGAATACAAGGCCATTTCCACGCCGGCCCAGGCCATCGAGGGTTTGACCGATGAGCAATTGGTGGTCCAGGCGGAAGACACCCTGTTGCAATCATTGGTTCGGGTGCCGGTGGACATGGTGGTTTTGACGCCAGCTTTCGAGGCCCAGGCAGACGCGCCCCAGGTGGCCAAGACATTTCTGCTCAGCTGCGGCGCGGACGGCTTCTTCATCGAGCAGCATCCCAAGCTGGGTCCGGTTTCCACCACCAACGATGGCGTTTTCATCGCCGGTGGTTGCCAGGGACCGAAGGATATCCCCGACACGGTGGCCCAGGGATCGGCGGCCGCCGCCAAGGCTTTGTCCCTCATCACCCGTCGAGAAGTCGAGGTGGAAGCCAATACGGCCTTTGTTGAGGAAGAACTTTGCTCTGGCTGCAAAAGCTGCCTTGACATTTGTCCATACAACGCTATTGATTTCGACGAAGAGAAGAATCGGGCAATCATCAATGAAGCGCTGTGCAAAGCCTGTGGTACATGTGCCGCCACTTGTCCCAGTGGCGCCATTCGGGCACGGCATTTTTCCGATGACCAGATCTTCGCCGAGATCGAAGGCGTCATGAGCATTTAACGAGGTGCGGAAATGAGTTACGAACCGAAAATCGTAGGCTTTCTCTGCAATTGGTGTTCATACACAGGCGCGGATCTGGCCGGCACCTCGCGGATGAAGTACATGCCCAACGTCAGGGTCGTGCGCATCATGTGCAGTGGTCGTTTGGACCCTACTTTCGTGCTTAAGGCCTTCAAGGAAGGTGCTGATGCGGTTTTGGTGGCTGGTTGTCATCCCGGTGATTGTCACTACCAGAATGGCAACATGAAGACCTTGCGCCGCATCCCCTTGCTGAAAAGGACCTTGTCTCAGTTGGGCATCGAGCCGGAGCGCTTGAAGCTGGAGTGGGTTTCCGCCTCGGAGGGTGAACGCTACCAGACGGTGGTCAACGAGTTTGTCGAGCAGGTTCGGGCCCTTGGCCCCTTGAACTTGGAAGCCCGGCAGATGGAAAAGGCCGCCAAGGCCTGAGCGCGGACCTAAGGAGCGAACAAGATGGCTGAAGAAAAACTAAAAGTTGCAATGTTCTGGGGCGCTGCTTGCGGGGGTTGTGACGTGGCGCTGCTGGATATCCATGAGAGAATTTTAGACGTCGTCCAGGTGGCGGATATTGTGTTTTGGCCGTGTGCCATGGACTTCAAGTTTAAAGATGTAGAGGACATGGAAGATGATTATCTGGACATCACCTTCTACAATGGCGCAATTCGCAATAGCGAGAACGAGCACATCGCTCATTTGTTGCGCAAAAAATCCAAGGTGATGGCGGCTTTTGGCTCATGCTCTCACATGGGTGGCATCCCGGGTCTGGCCAATTTCCATGATCGCAAGACGATTTTCGAGACTGCTTATGTGGACAACAAGTCGACCGACAATCCAGACAGGGTTTTTCCGAAGACCGAAGTGGATGTCCCCGAGGGCAAGCTGACACTGCCGGAGATCTACGACACGGTCAAGACTCTGGATCAGACCCTGGACGTGGATTATTTTCTGCCCGGCTGTCCGCCCAATCCCGATCAGATTTTCATCGTCATCAACGCCATCGCCACGGGCAAGTTGCCCCCCAAGGGCTCCACGGTGGGTGCCTCGGACAGGGCCTTGTGCGACGAATGCCCGCGAAAAAAGACCGAGTTGCACTTTAAGGAATTCAAGCGGCGTCATCTGGTCCATCCGGATCCGGATATTTGCTTCATGGAGCAGGGCATCGTTTGTTTGGGTGCGGCCACCCGGGCCGGTTGTGGTTGGCGTTGCATCAATGCCAACATGCCTTGCCGGGGTTGCTATGGTCCCTTGCCCAACGCCCACGACCAGGGTGCCAAAATGTTGACCGCGATCGCGAGTCATATCGACAGTGACGATCCAGAAGAGATCGAGCGAATTTTGGACACCCTGCCTGATCCGGCCGGGACTTTTTATCGATTCGGGCTTCCGATGTCCTTGCTGCGACGTCGCCAGCGGACCAATCGCTGAGCGAGGAGATCCAAGACATGAAAAAATTCACCATTGATCCCATCACTCGCCTGGAAGGGCACGGCAAGATCGAAATTTTCATGGATGACGACGGCAACGTCGCCAACGCCTACCTGCAAATCCCCGAGCTTCGGGGCTTTGAGCAGTTTGTCGTCGGCCGCCCCGTCGAAGAGGTGCCTCGCATCGTCACCCGTATCTGCGGTGTCTGCCCCACGGCCCACCATATGGCCTCGGCCAAGGCCGTGGACGCGGTTTATCACGTGGACATCCCCTCGGCGGCCAAGAAGTTACGCGAGCTTTTGTACAACATCTACTACGTCTATGATCACACCTTGCATTTTTATTACCTGGGTGCTCCGGATTTCGTGGTGGGGCCGACGGCTCCGGCGGCCAAGCGCAACATCCTGGGCGTCATCGAAAAAGTGGGTCTGGACATCGGTAAGTCGGTCATCGCTCATCGCCGTTACGCACAGGACATGCAAATTCTCATCGGCGGCCGTTCCACCCACCCGGTTTGGTGTCTCCCTGGCGGCGTGAGCAAGGGCGTCACCAAGGAGAACGTGGCCGAGCTGAAGGAAAAGGGCGAGAAGTGCCTGGAGTTCGCCAAATTCTCCCTGAAGTTGTTCGACGATGTGGTCATGGGTAACAAGGACTATGTGGATCTGATCTTGAGTGATGGTTATCGACTCGAGGTCGGCGACATGGGCCTGGTGGATGAGAACAACAAGGTTAATTTCTACGAGGGCCAGGTAAGGGTGACGGACGCTTCCGGCGCCGAAGTCCTCAGGTATGGTCCGGACGAGTACTTCGAGAACATCGCGGAGCACGTGGAAGAGTACTCCTACTTGAAATTTCCCTTCATCAAGAAGCGAGGATGGAAGGGCTTCGTCGAGGGCAAGGATTCCAGCATCTACCGGGCGATTCCTTTGAGCCGCCTGAATGTTTCCGATGGCATGGCGACTCCTCTGGCTCAAGAGCAGTACGAGAAAATGTACGAGACGCTGGGCGGCAAGCCTGCCCACCAGACTCTGGCTATCCATTGGGCCCGCCTAGTGGAGTTGCTCTATTCCGCCGAGCGCTGGATGGAGTTGGTCAACGACGAAGAGATTCTCTCCGATGACGTCCACACGATTCCCACCGAAACCCCCACG
Organism: Deltaproteobacteria bacterium; assembly: GCA_019314375.1. Taxonomy (GTDB): domain Bacteria; phylum Myxococcota; class B64-G9; order B64-G9; family B64-G9; genus JAFCZJ01. The sequence continues at coordinate 8,108 of JAFCZJ010000016.1, forward strand.
GAGGGCACTGGGATTGTAGAGGCGCCTCGGGGCACCCTGACCCACCACTACGAGACCGACGAAAATGGCCTGGTGACCAAAGCCAATTTGATCGTGGGCACCACCAACAACAACGCCCCCATGACCATGTCCGTGAAGAAAGCCGCCCAGCAGGTGTTGCAGGGCAAGACGGACAAGGTAGAAGAGGGCTTGTTGAATATGGTCGAGATGGCTTTCCGGGCCTATGACCCTTGTTTTTCTTGTGCCACCCACAGCCTGCCGGGTCAGATGCCGTTGGAAATCAAGGTAATTGAGCCGGATGGTCGGGTTCGGCATTCCATTAAGCGCGATTGATGGCACATTCCAAGCCGCTCATTTTGGGTCTGGGCAACCCTATTTTGACTGACGATCGTGTCGGCCTGGAGGTTGCTCGGGCCTTGCACGAACGCCTGCCTTCCGGCACGGCCGAGTTCGTTGAGGCCTATCTCGGCGGGGTGGAACTTCTGAATATTCTTGAGGGTTGGGAGCGGGTGGTGATCATCGATGCGGTGGAGCCGGGTCGGCAGGAACCTGGGGAATTGAAGGAAATTCCCTTGGAGGACCTGGCCAGCAAGTATACCCCCATCACCCCCCACAACGCCGGTTTGGTCCACTGTCTGGGCATGGGAAGAGCTTGTGGCATGGAAATGCCTGAAGATCTTGTTGTTTTTACGATTGGCGTCCAGGAATCCTTTGTTTTTTCCGAATGCTGCACGGAAGAGGTGGCCAAATCCATTCCGGGTAATGTGGAGCAGATCCATGAGCGACTTTTCGGCCCGGAAGGAAGATGGCGATTGCCCCTTGACAGGGACTAGGCAAATCCTAATAATAGGGAACTTTTTTCCGGCTCCCCTGTAGGGAGGCCGGTTTTGGGTACCCATTCGGAGGTTTTTTTTATGCCTGAAGTGAAGGTTCGTGAAGGGGAGTCGTTTGAGAGTGCTCTCAAGCGATTCAAGAAGCAGTGTGAAAAAGCGGGCATCTTGTCCGAAATCCGCAAGCGTGAGCATTACGAAAAGCCCAGCGTTCGCAAGAAGAAGAAAGCGCTAGCGGCCAAGAAACGCATGCTTAAGAAAATACGCAAGAGACACTGAGTCCTTCGTTCTTCATCCAACGAGTACAGCCACCTGGATTGTTGCGCGAGATGAGTTGAGCCCGTCGCGCTTTGCGCGGGACGTGGCCTTGCGGGCTGAAGATGGCCCTGGACCGGAGGACGCCGTGACTTCTCGAGATGACGCGGTCGAAGCGGTTCGATCGCGGACCGACATCGTTGCGTTGATCGGGCGCTACCTCAAGCTCAAGAAAGTGGGGAGCAGGTACGTGGGCTTGTGTCCTTTTCATGGTGAGAAGACACCCTCTTTTTCGGTGAATCCGCAAAAAGGTTTCTTTCATTGCTTCGGCTGCAAGGCATCCGGGGATGCTTTTTCTTTCGTTATGCGCATGGATGGCAAAACGTTTCCCGAGGCATTGGAGAGTCTGGCCTTGACCGCTGGAGTGGAGTTGCCCGACCGGCAGCGTACCGACCCCAAGAAGAGAGAACACAAGCAGCGCTTGTTGGAATTACTGGAGGTGGCCGCCAAGTTTTATGAGGAGCGCTTATGGCATCCGCAGGCGGGGCAGGCGGCTCGGGATTATTTGGCGCAACGTGGCATCTCGTCGGATTTGGCTCGGCGCTATCGACTGGGGCTGGCGCCGCCCGGTTGGCAAAACCTTTGTGACCATTTGCGCGTCCAAAAGCGAGAAGAAGACGATAGCCTGGAGGTGGGTCTGGCCGTGAGAGGCAACCGGGGCCCCTATGACCTTTTTCGTAACCGACTTATCTTCTCCATCATTGCCCTTGATGGAAAAGTGCGTGGTTTTGGTGGTCGCAAGTTGGATCCGGAAGAACCAGGCGGCAAGTATATCAATTCGTCGCAAGGGCCGGTTTATGACAAAAGCGAGATCCTTTTTGGGCTGGATCAGGCCCGCATGGAGATCCAGCAAACCGGGCGAGCTGTGCTTGTGGAGGGCTACATCGACGTATTGTCGACGGTTGGGGCTGGGCTCCAGGGCGTGGTGGCCTCGAGTGGCACGGCTTTGACCGAGGGGCATGGGAAGCTTTTGCGGCGTTTCACCGACAGGGTCGTGACTTTGTTCGATGGAGACGAAGCTGGGAGAAAAGCCAGCTTCCGATCCGCCGAACTGCTTCTGTCGATGGACATCTCCCCGTACACGGTGTTGCTACCGGTAGGTCAGGATCCTGATGATTTCGCCAGGCAGCATGGTGGTCAGGCTCTGATTGAATTGATAGATGGAGCGAAGTCGAGCATTGAAGTGCTGGGCGATGGACTGTTGGCTCAGGCAGGCGATAATGTGGAGGCGCGAACCCGTGCCGTGCACAGCTTGTTGCCCCTGCTTAGGGCCTGTCATGATCCGATCCGCCTGTCCGGGTATGTCCGGTGGTGTGCAGAGCGTTTTGGTGTGGACGAGGTGGCTTTGCGTCAAGGCATGCGCGCCGGCAGAGCGCCTGCCCCTGCCAGGGTTGAAACCCCGGTGAAGTTAGATCGGAGCGAGGCCCGGGATTGGACGGATGATGAGTTGCACTGCGTGACTCTCTTGATTCAGTTCGCGAAGCTCATCAAGCAGGCGGCGGACAGTGGAGTGGTCGGCAGTTTTCGGGAAACAGGTTTGAAATCCTTGCTCGAGGCCCTGGTGCAAGAAGGAGCAGCGACTCCTTCTGTCCTGGTGGCCGGGTGGGGCGATGGTGCCATCAAGGAGGCCCTATCAGCCAGGTTGGTTTTGGACGCTGACTTGCCTGCGGAGCGCGCAGCGGATGACCTTGAAGGTTGCATCCGAAAGATCAAGGCTCGCAGATTGCAAGAAAGAAAAAAAGGCTTGCAGGATAAGATTACGCAGGCCGCCAGGACTGGTCAGGATGAAGAACGGAGACGCTTGGCGGTGGTAAAGATGGATGTTGATCGTGAGCTCGTAGCGCTCGGGGTGACCGTCAAGGCACAGGTATGAACGCGCAGGATGGAGCTGCCCAAGGGCGAGGGCTCGTGGGCGGAATTTGGCACAACATCCGCAATCGGTTGTTTGGAGAAGACAGCATGGTAGCTAAGCCGAAAAAAACGACAAAGACATCTCGCAGCAAACCGAAGACGTCCAAGGCGGTCAAAGCCAAGGCGGTTAAGGCCAAGGCGGTTAAGGCCAAGGCGGTTAAGGCCAAGGTGGTTAAGGCCAAGGCGGTTAAGACGAAGGCGGTCAAAGCCAAGGAGCTTAAGGCCAAGCCGCTTAAGGCAAAGCCGGTTACGGCAAAAGAGGCCAAAGCCAAGCCGTTCAAATCCAAAGCGGTCAAGAAAGCGCCCAGCAAAACTGGGACCCCTGCCGCCGATGCGAGTAAGCCCAAGCCCAAGGTCGTCCGTCGCTCTCGCTCAAAGGCTGCTCGTCGTATCGAGGCCAAAAGAGCCGCTGAGGCCGTACGTCGGGAGTCGGCCAAGCAGCGAACCCGGCGCAAAAAGGGAGAAGCGCCTTCGCGCAGGAAGGATAGAAAGGATACGCCCAAGGGGCGTGGGCCTGCTGCTGCCTCCAAGTCCAAAATGCAGCGGCCTTATTCCAAGCCATTCATGCGTGTCAATGATCAGCAGCTTCTGGCGCAGGCTGAAGAGGTGCTGCCCGCTACCATGTTCGCTGAATCAGAGGACCGCAAGGGCCTCCAAAAGCTCCTCCTGAAGGGGAAGGATCAAAGCTTCCTGACCGTCCAGGACGTGAGCGAGACTTTGCCCGACTCCATGGTTGACTCGGACGAACTCGACGACTTGGTGACTTTTCTAGGCGAGTCGGAAATTGACGTGTTGGACGACCCGCCCAGTAACAAGGTGACTCAAAGAAAGACAGCAAAAGACAAGTCGTCTCGAGATGCTTATGCCGCTGACAGCAGGGGAACCAAGACCAATGATCCGGTGCGCATGTATTTGCGCAAGATGGGGTCGGTTTCCTTGCTTACCAGAGAAGGCGAAGTGGAGATCGCCAAGCGGATCGAGGATGGTGAAAAGGAAGTCATGAGTGTGGTGTTGGAATCACCGTTGGCCATGCGAGAAATCCAGGCTTTGGCCGATCGTTTGCGCAAGGGCAAGGTGCGCATTCGGGAGGTGCTCAAGGACTTTGAAGAGGACATGAGCGAGGCCGAGGAGGTTAGGTCCACGGCTCGTGTCGTTGGACAGATCGAATTGATCAGGAAATTGAAGCAGGAAAACGGGCGCTTGGCTCTGGTGGTAAATGCTGGGCGACGGGTGAGTCAAAAGAAGCGCTCCGAGGCTGAGCTGAAATTGGAAAAGAACCGCGCCAGGATGCTCCACACCCTGGAAGAGATGCGCTTAGTCAAGCAGCAGATAGATGGCATCGTGTTGCGATTCAAGGCTCTGATTCGGCAGATGGAGAGAGCCGATGAGGACATTGCCGCTTGTGAGCGCAGGACCGGTTTGAGCCTGAAGGATTTGCGCAAGACGATTCGAGAGGTTCGCTCATCCAAGGACAGGGAGGCGCGAATCAGCCGGAAGTTGGGCATTCGTAAAGATGAGTTGCTGGAAATGGACCGCTTGATTCGTGCGGCCCACCGCAAGCGGCAGCGGGTTGAGGAAGAGGCGGGCATGCCGGTCAATCTTTTGCACGCCATCTATCACAACATTATGGATGGTGAGCAGCGTGCGGAACGAGCCAAGAGCGAATTGGTTGAGGCCAACCTTCGCCTGGTGGTTTCCATCGCTAAAAAGTACACAAACCGCGGTTTGCAGTTTCTGGATTTAATCCAGGAAGGCAATATCGGTCTAATGAAGGCGGTGGATAAGTTTGAATATCGTCGTGGGTACAAATTTTCCACTTACGCCACTTGGTGGATCCGGCAGGCGATCACCAGGGCCATTGCAGACCAGGCCCGAACCATTCGTATTCCAGTACACATGATCGAGACCATCAACAAGTTAATCCGCACCTCTCGTTACCTGGTCCAAGAGATCGGCCGTGAGCCGACCCCTGAAGAAATCGCAGTGAAGATGGAATTGCCGCTGGAGAAAGTACGCAAGGTTTTGAAAATCGCCAAAGAGCCCATCAGCCTGGAAACGCCCATCGGCGAGGAGGAAGACAGCCACCTTGGTGATTTTATCGAAGACAAGGCGGTCACCTCACCATCTGAGGCCGTGATGAATTTGAATCTTTCTGAGCAGACCCGGCGGGTTTTGGCTACCCTGAGCCCGCGAGAAGAAAAAGTTTTGCGCATGCGTTTTGGCATTGGGGAAAAATCCGATCACACCTTGGAGGAAGTCGGGCAAGATTTTGAGGTTACCCGGGAGCGAATTCGGCAGATCGAAGCCAAGGCGCTACGCAAGCTTCGGCACCCTTCACGCTCCAAGCGCCTGCGGTCTTTTGTGGATGAGTAGGGGCGCAGGCCCTATTGGGCCCATAGCTCAGCGGCTAGAGCCACCGGCTCATAACCGGTCGGTCCCAGGTTCGAATCCTGGTGGGCCCATTTTTTCGTGTTTTTTCGTTGACAGATTCCTTGGGCGGGGGTAGCTTTCGGCCATGTTTCGAGGCAACACGCCCAAACGACCCCCGGTTGGGTCGTTTGGGAATCGACCAATCGACCGACTTGAACGAACGCGCCGGAACCCTTCCGGCGCGTTTTTCTTTTTTTGTTTCTGGGGGTTGTAAGGAGGCCGTTCGGGTGAGTGCCAATGAGACCTTGAAGGCTTTGGTGGACCTGCAGAAGATTGATGTTCAGATCCTGGAACTTGAAAAGGACCGGGAGCAGATTCCTTCCCGCTTGAAAGAAATCGAGGGTATCCTCGACGAGCGTCGCGGCAGCTTGGCCGAAGAGCAAAATGCGCTGGCCGAGACCGAGATGTCTAGGCGTGTACTCGAGGGTGACCTCAAGGCGGAGAAGGAAAAGATCAGGAAGTGGGAGTCTCGGCTCAACGAAATCAAGAGCAACCGTGACTATCAGGCCCTGTCGAGGGAAACCGAAGCGGCCCGCAAGGCCAATTTGGGCATTGAAGATGAGATTCTTAAGCGAATGCAGGATATGGAGGATCTCAAGATCAGCATCGGGCAGAAGGAAGAGGACTTAGCGGAGTTGGAGTCGAAGCTCAACGAAGAGCGGCAAGAGCTCGAGGGAAAACTCAGGGTCCTGGACGAGGGCATCGAGGGCTATCGAAACAGTCGAGATGATGCCAGATCCAAGGTTGATGACCGATGGTTCTCGCAGTACGACATGATCCGCAAGCGGCGCGATGGTGTGGCGGTGGTGGCCGTGGTGGACGAACACTGCATGGGTTGCCATATCGGCATTCCGCCGCAGTTATACAATATCGTTCTGCGCGGTGATGAGATTCAAACCTGCCCCTTCTGCCATCGCATTCTTTTCTATCAGCAGGCCTTGGACGAGTTGGACAGCGAGAATTAAAAAAAATCGTCGATGCGGGCCGTAAGCCGGATTTTGTTCCCGAAAATCGTTGCCGACAGTCGGGCGGTGCCCATTCATCTAGAGCAGACGTTGCCGCCTGCCTCGAGCGGCTTTCTCGGGTGACGAAGACGGGTCATCTTTCCCCAAACGACTTAGCGCCTGGGGGCACCCTGTCAGACCTTGCACCAGGTGGGGTTTGCCGTGCCCGGAATGTCACCATTCCGGCGGTGCGCTCTTACCGCACCGTTTCACCCTTGCCCCGCTTGCGCGGTGAGGAGGAAGTCACTCTGGGAGTGAGTCCTCCATACGGCGCAGACCTGCATGCAGATCGACGCCGGGCGGTTTGATTTCTGTGGCACTTTCCTTGGAGTTGCCTCCACTGGCCGTTAACCAGCACCCTGCCCTGCGGAGCCCGGACTTTCCTCCCGCGCCCGATTGCTCGGGACGCCGGCGGACACCTGGCCCGCACCGACGAAAACTATGTTTTAAAAGAACGACTTGGTTTGCGCATTTTGTACTATTTAATGGCCCCAAGGGAAGTAATTTGAAGCGATGAAGTGAAGTCTTGGCTTTATTGTAGAACTTGCCATACAATAGACGGTCTGTGATACCAAACCGGGGAGGTTTGAGATGTTCCGGGCCGGAAATTATTTTGTCGTTTTCTCGATGGTCGTAGCTTGGACGCTTCTGGGTGGTCTTCGCCCTGCCGAAGCCGAAATGGTGCAGCTAATGCCCAAGACCAACCACTCGGCCTTGACCATGTCAACCGACGATAGTTTTGGTTTTCTGGTGAAGCCGCGCAGTCCGTTGGAAGTGGACATGGTGGGGCCGGGCAACCTGACCCTGACAGTTAGACTCAACAGCAAGAAGAAGGCATCGGCTTACAGATCTAAGCTCATTGTCCGGCGAGGCCGGAAATTGGTTTGGAATGAGAAGCTGAAGCTTTTCCGTTCTCGGGTGGGCAATTACAAGGAAGAAGCTTCTCTTTTTCCCTCCATGCCCAAGGTGATCAAGCTCAAAGTGCCCGAGGGTTTGCACAAATACAAGATCCTCATCGTGGGTTCGCGCCGTGTGAAGATGACCGTTCGTTTCGAGTACGAGTCCAGCGCGGATCAGACTTTGGCTCAAGGGGGAGATGACTTGGCCCTGGTGCCCCTGGTCCCCTTGAGCTCTCCTGATGTGAAGCCGGTCGATCCCCTCGGTGACGACATTGCCCTGGTGCCCTTGACGCCGCCGAAGCCCGACAAGCCTGTTGTTGCGCCGAAGCCCGACAAGCCTGTTGTTGCGCCGAAGCCCGACAAGCCTGTTGTCGCACCGAAGCCGGATATCCAGCCGGACAAGCCTGTCGTGGCTGTTGTCAAAAAGCCGATCGAGGATGATGGCTCCAAGGTGATCACGACCACGGTGGAACAACCGCCTGTGGTGGAGAGCTCTTCGGCCTGGTCTGGACCTTATGTGTCTGTGGGCCTGAAGTTTGGACAGATCAGTCCGATGCAAAATATCGGTTCGACCACCTACACGGGCGCGCTTGATCTGCGCTACATCCTGCCTGTATTGGATGGGCATTTGTCGGTGGGTGCCGAAGTGGGATTCCATCAGTACAAGTTCACGATGAGTACACGTTCCTTGGAGACCAAGTTGACCGTGCTGCCCATCGCCCTGCAGCTTTACTACAACATCCCCGTGGGGTTCCTGGAACTCTTCCTGGGTGTTGGTGGCGACATGTATTACACCATGGCGGAGACCGTGAACACGAATGATCCGGATTCACCCCTTGATGGCTCGTCCCTGGTTTTTGGCGGTCATGTGGCTGGTGGCCTGGAAGTCCCCATGGGTCCAGGTAATTTGTTGCTCGAAGTCCGAGGTGGATTCTCTCAAGGGGATTTAGACGCGATTAGCAAGGTTAATGTTTCCGGCCTGTCCACCACGGTTGGATATCGGTTTATTTTCTAGTTTACAAACTCCAAAACATCACCCACGCGGGTGCCGGTGGCCTCCAGTTTGCCGGCCGGTAGCTCAAGCACGCCGGCCGCCGAAGGCACCAGTCTCGATAGGCGCCAGGGTTTCATCCGGTGAATGCAATGCAGAACGCGGTTCTGTTTGTCCAAGAAGACAGCGTCAAAAACAAAGCGCATGAAGAAAGAGTGAATGGACGTACATGGCGTGATGTAAAGCGCTTCGCCATCATCCAGGCCATCTCGACCCAGAAGCCCCTTCATGCGTTCGCGGGCCGATGTCGCTTTTTCGGCCTTGCCGGCCAGGGTGTTGTCTTGACTGCGGTTGCGGATGATCAAGGGTTCCTCTCCCCTCCAAGACTCAGCGGACGACGATCTCCAGGCGCGGACCCGTTTGCAGGTTCAGGCTGTTGCCTGTCTTCGAGGTGAAGTTTTCGCCATCCAGGGTGTAGACGACCGGCTGGTCGGAGACGATGCGTACCTTGCTGGCCACCAACTCGATCAGCTTTTTTTCGCTGACTTTGCGGGCCGTGTATAGCCTGGGCAGAGCCGAGGCAAAACGAATGGGCGAGCAAATGGCGCCCAGCAGATGAAAAGAGTGGGGTCGTTCTTGGGAGCGGAAGAAGGGTTTGAAGTTCATACCTATCTGCTCCACCGTGGATGCAGCCAAAGCGGCAAAGGTGGTATAGGGCAGAGGCTTCTCGTCGGCCCAAACCCTTGCGTGTATTCGAGAGAAGAGTTGCTTTGCGAATTGGCTGCCGGTTAATGCCGACCCGAAAACACGACCGAAAACTTTGGTCGTGGTCCATACCGTTTTTTTGTCGTCTGCGTAGACGGCTTCTAGGAATCCGTGGATAAAACCGTTACCGAAGACGAAGCCATAGCGCCCCTCCACCTCAAGGGTATCGCGCCACACGGTTTCGAAGGGCGTGCCGTTTCGAAATTTTTGGACCAGGTTCATCATGAGGCCGGCCGGCGTTCCTTTGATTTTGCAGGAGTTGGCGGCGATGTTCATGGTGCCGCCACGCAACAAGGCGATGCGGGGAAGAGGTTTCTCGCCATAGGCCTTGACCATGGCGGTCAGTGCGTGACTGTTGGAGCCGTCGCCGCCGTTGATGGCCAAAATGTCGATATCCTGTCGCTTGAACAGGAGCATCATCTCGTCCAGATCTTGGATTTTTTGAGTGGCCACGGAGGTGCCTTGGCTTCCCACGATATGCCCCAATGATTGCATCCAATCTGGGTTTTTCTTGTTTTTCCGCGAGTGCGGGTTGTTGACGACTCCGATGCCTGGCACGTCCAGTCTCCTGCGCCCCCGGACATACGCAGCATAGCATAATTGTTCAGGGACGCCAGGATCCGGGTTGCGCCGGGCCAGGAGCCCTGGCATGGTGAGCCCTGGGGGATGGTTTGAAAGGAAAAGAAATGAGCAAACTGGGCAGGTTGGTTTTGGTGACTGTGATTTTGGGTTTGACCATGATGGCTTCGTCTTCTGTTTGGGCAAAGGCCGAATCGGCCAAGATCAAAGACATTAGGAAACTCATGGCTCTGACGGGTTCCGCGGATTTGGGCATGCAGGTCATGGATCAGATGCTGGTCGCCTTTGAGCGCAACATGCCCAAGGTGCCCAAGGCCTTCTGGGTGGATTTTCGCAAGGAGATCGATGTGCAGGGCCTGGTGGACTTGGTGGTGCCCATCTATGACAAGCATTTGAATCATGAAGACATCAAAGCCCTTCTTGTTTTTTATGAGTCTTCGGCCGGTAAAAAACTCATTCGAGTCCTGCCGCAGATCACCAAGGAAAGCATGGCATCAGGCGAGGCCTGGGGGCGGCAGATAGCTGAACGTGCGATGAAAAAACTCAAGGCCAAGGGCTATCGTTGATGGGCGAGAGGTGAAATCATGCGCGCTGTCTGCCTGGATGGAGGCTTCGGCCTGGACCGCTTGCAGGTTCAAGAACGTTCGACACCCGCTTGTGCTCCGGGTCAGGTTCTCCTGCGCATGCGCGCGGCCTCCCTCAACTATCGGGATTTGATGATGGTTCGGGGCGAGTACAATCCGCGCCAGCCGCTGCCTCTGATTCCGCTCTCCGATGGGGTCGGCGAGGTGGTGGAGCTTGGACCGGGCTGTAGTCGTTTCTCCATGGGCCAGCGGGTGGCCGGCCTGTTTGCCCAGGAATGGCAGGCTGGGCCCTTGACCCTGGAGGCCCGGGCCTCCACCTTGGGGGGACCAAGAGATGGTATGTGGGCTGAAGAGCTGGTCTTGCCCGAGTCGGGTCTGGTGGAGGTGCCTGAGTACCTAAGCGATGAGGAGGCGGCCTGCTTGCCCTGCGCGGCACTGACCGCCTGGAACGCGCTCATGGAGCATGGTCGCCTGAGAGCAGGTGACCGGGTTCTTCTTCTGGGTACAGGCGGCGTGTCTTTGTTCGCGTTGCTGTTTGCCAAGATGGCTGGTGCCCAGGTTTGCATTACTTCGTCCAGTGATGCCAAGCTGGCTCGCGCCGAGGAGCTCGGTGCTGATTACACCATCAACTACCGTGAGCACGAGGCTTGGGGGCGCATGGTTCGCAAATGGGCCGGTGGAGGTGGCGTGGACCATGTGGTGGAGGTGGGCGGGGGCGCCACTTTGGCTCAGAGCCTGGAGGCGCTCAGGCCCGAGGGCGGTGTATACGTCATCGGTGTGCTTGGTGGCGTGAGCGCCAAGGTTCCTCTGACCTCCATCTTGATGAAGCAAGCTCATGTGCATGGGATTTTCGTGGGCCATCGGGCCATGTTCGAGTCCATGACCCGGGCCATGGAGGATCACCGTATCCATCCGGTTATCGATCGGGTATTTGGGTTCGAGCAAGCGCGTGAGGCTTTTGAGTATCTGCAGAGTGCCACTCATTTCGGCAAGATCGTTGTTCGCTTGAATGGGAATCAGAAGGAGGTGTAGTCGTGGATTTGATCAAGGCAGCCCGGAAGAAGGGCATCCGCACTCTGTCTGAAGACGATTCCCGCAAGGTGCTGGAAACTTATGGAATCCCCCTGGTGCCCAGCCATCGGGCGGAAGACCTGGAGCAGGCCCGACAGGCTGCCTCGTCTTTGGGTTTTCCGGTTGCGCTCAAGGGCATGGGGAGTGCTTTGGCGCACAAAACAGAGAGCGACGTGGTTCGGCTAAACATCAAGAATGAGGTCGAACTCGAGCAGGCCTGGAAAGACGTCAAAGAAAATGCAGGCGACAAACTGGAAGCGGTGCTGGTCCAGCGCATGCTGCACTCCGAACGGGAGTTCGTGGCCGGCATGAATCGAGATCCCCAGTTCGGGCCCTGCGTCATGTTCGGCCTGGGGGGCATCTTCACCGAGGTCCTAAAAGACGTGGTCTTCCGGGTGGCGCCATTGGAAAGACGGGATGCCTTAGACATGATGGAAGAGATCCGCGGTCGAAAGCTCTTAGACGCTTTTCGCGGGCAGCCCGCGGTAGACAAAGAAGCCTTAGTCGAGCTGCTGCTCGGCTTGGGTCAAGTGGGTATCGAGCACGAAGACATCGAAGAGATCGACGTAAACCCCATTCTCATCGACGGCACAAAGCCCGTGGCCGTCGATGCGCTGGTTGTCCTAAAAGAAAAGTAAAGAGTAAGTGATTTGTAGAGACGGCTTCTAGCACCGTGTTGCTTTGCGACACGGTACAAGACGTTCTAGCCTTGGATGCAAGACCGCTCCCCCTTAAGAACGTCTAGCCGGAGACGTGGTGCTTCAGCCAGGTGGATACTTGCGCTGGCGGTAACCAATCGATCTTCGTGCTGGCGATGGTTTCTTGACTCTGGATGCCTGGGTGAACCACACAGAATGATTTTGGCTGATAGGCGTCAATGAAGCTGCGCATTGAGCGGGTGATTTTTTTTCTGGGAGACTGGGCGGATTTGACTTCAAGTGCGGCCAGTTGGTTGGCGTTCCTGATTACGAAATCCACCTCGGCACCGGAAGTGCTGCGCCAGAAGAAGACCTCGGCCAGGGTGGGTATGCTTTTTATGATTTCGGTGTACACCCAGTTTTCCAAGAGCGGACCGCGATCCTGTCGCTGATCGAGGGGTTGGAAATTCGCCAGCAGGCGGTTGCGCAGGCCCAGGTCGATCCAGAAGACCTTCGCGCTCTTGGTTAGCTCGGATCGCTTTCCGCCCGCGAAGGGCCGGACCAGTTCCAGGATGTGTGCGGAGCTGAGGATCTCTAGGTAGCTGTATACCGTCTCCCGGCTGACTGAAAGAATCTGGGCCCACTCGGACACGTTGACCAGGCTGCCCACCTGTCGGGCGGCCAGCGACAGCAATGTTCGAAATGCGTCAGGGCGCTTTATTTGATAGAGATCGGATGCGTCTCTTATCACGAAGGACTCCAGCAGGTCGGTGAGAATCCTTTCAGGATGAGAAGAGAGCCACACCTCGGGATAGCCACCAAAGACCATGTGACGCTCAAGCAGCTCGTCCTGTTTTTTGGATCGCCCCAAAGGAGCGAGCGAGTCCAACTCCCCGGAGACCTCTTCCAGAGAAAAGGGTAACAGGCGGGCACGGGTGGCTCGGCCGGCTAGTGATTCGCGGGTCTGGGAGCGCAGATGATAGGAACTGCTGCCGGTGACCAGTATGGGAGCTCCTGGTTTGCGATCCACCAATCCCTTAAAAAAGAGCCCGGCATTTTCAAGATGCTGAACCTCCTCGAAGAAGAGGATCGGCACCTTGGAAAACCCCTCTTTGATATCCATCGCGACTTGCGGTGCGCTTTCACACCAGCTTCGGATCAGGGGCTGCTCGCAATCGATGAAAAGAGCTTCTCGTTTGTTAGCAAAAATCCACTGCCAAATGAGCGTGGATTTTCCAGCCTGACGAGGCCCGATAAGTAGATGCGCTTTGCCCTGCTGTGTCCAGCGAGTTTGTTTCTCAAGTAGCTGATTTCTTCCTAGATATTTAAGCGGCAGGTGTTCTTTTAGCCAAGGTGTAAGTGCATCAGGATTCCCGATCCAGGGATTGTCTTTCTGAAGTAGGGCTGATATTTGTTGATCCATGCCTTACAAATAACCCTGAAGTTTGTCGATGTCAACTTTGCAAACGTCAGGGTTATTGTTTTCCTGAAGCATAATGACTGCGCGGGGCTACTTCAGGCGCATGAATTCTGCTCGGCGATTTTTGGCCCAGGCGTCTTCTGTCGCCTGGGACTCCACGGGTCTTTCGGCGCCGAAGCTGATGATTTCCATGCGGATTGGATCCACGCCCAGCTTGATCATGTACTGCTTGACCGAGAGGGCGCGACGTTCGCCAAGGGACAAATTGTATTCGGTGGAGCCGCGGTTGTCGCAGTGACCTTCGATTTGGATGCGGGCGTCTTTGTACTTGGTCATGTATTCGGCGTTGCCCGAGAGGACCTGGCGGGATTCGTCGTTCAGCTCTGATGTGTTGAATCCGAAATGCACCGTGCCGAGTTCCGCATCGGCTTCTGTGCGTTGTTCGGGTATTTCCGCCAGGCGCGCAGCTTCCAGGGCAGCCTTCTCGGCGGCCAGGCGCTTGGCTTCTTCCTCTTCTTTGTGCTTCTTGTCGCATTCTTCCTTGGCCTGGGCCACCAGCTTGTCCACGCCGATCAGCAGGGGTTTGGCCTCATCGTAGCGCTTTTCCTTGAGCAGAGCCTTGGCTCGCTCCATCATGGTGCGGGCTGCCTGAACCGTCTCCGGGGCGCAGTCTTCGTAAGCCTTGAGTTTGTCCATGGCCTCCTCGGCCCGATCGATCTCGGGCTTGGGGAGGGTCTTGGGGCAGGCGGTGAGCCCAATCAAGAGGACCAAGCCAAGCAAACTCAGGAAGACGCGTCGCAAAGATTCCGGCATGAATTGGTGTTTCATTGTTTCACCTCCGTCCAGGGACCCCATTCAGGCGTGGTGTACTCGCCCTTGCCTCTGGAGATGAGCCGTTGATTGCTGCCATCGGCATTCATCACATATAGCTTGGATTCGCCCGTGCGGGTGGACGAGAAAACCACCAGGTTGCCGTCCGGGCTGAAGGAGGGGTGCTCATTGTTGCCCTGGTCCTGGGTCAGCCTGCGGATTTCGCCCGTGGCGGGGTTGATCTTGAAGATGTCATAGACCAGCCGCTCATCGCGGGCGTTGAAAAGGATCCACTCTCCACTGGGGGACCAATCCGGGGTTTGGTTGTAGTTGCCCTGGAAGGTCAATCGCTTGACTCCACTGCCATCGGCGTTCATTGCGTAGATCTGCGGGTTGCCGCTGCGTTCGCTGACAAAAGCGATGCGCTTCGAATCGGGCGACCAAGCCGGCGAACTGTCGATGGCCCAGTGGCGGGTCAGGCGGATGGCGCCGGAACCGTCGGGAGCGATGCGGTAGATCTCCGAGTTGTCGTCACGGCTGGAGGTGAAGGCCATATACTTGCCGTTCGGTGAACCGGAGACGCCGATGTTGAGCCCCTTGGCCCGGCTGATGACCTTGTTTTTTTTGGTCGCCAAGTCGTGCCGGTAGAGGTGGGGGCCTCCTCTGAGGTAGGACGAGTAGTAGATGGTGCCGCCAGGGCCCCAGCCGGGCAGGAGATTGAGGGAACCGTTCTTCACCAGGTAGCGCTCGTTGTGGCCGTCGAAGTCCAGGATGCCGATGGCCTTGCCTTTTTTGGTGCGTTTGGTGAAGGTAATGCGCGTGGCGAATATGCTGGGTGTATTGGTGTAGTGACGCACCACGGCGTCCGCCCAGCGATGCATCATGCGGCGGATGGTTTTTTCCGGGCCGTTGTATTTTTTGGCCAAGAGCTCTCGTCCGCTTGCCACATCAAACAGGTGGCAGTCCAAGGTCAGTTCGGTGCCGGACTTGAGCATCCCGATTTTGATCAGGCCTTCGGCGCCCACGTTGATCCAATTGGCGAAGTTGATCGAAGCGCCGGTCAGGCCTTCTTGCTTCGGATTGACCAGAAAGGATCTGGGATCCAGCAAATTGAAGACCCCGGTGAGGCTCAGGTCAAAGCGCAGGGTTTGTAGGCCAGTTGCCGCGGCTTTGGCCCCCGAGCCCTGGCCCAAGTCCTTGAACTCGGGGATGGCCAAGGGGTAGGCCCGGAAGTTGGGGTCCGAGATCTCCAAGTAGGGTCGCTCATTTTGAGCTTGGGCCGCGGGGGCGACAAGCAGGAAGGCTACAAGGGTCAACAAGATGCGTCGCATGGCGTTGGGTTCTCCAGAACTGTTGGTTTCCTAAGCGTTTCTACCACGCCCGCGGCCCTTGTCAAGCTCGGGCCTACATCTTGCGGGCGTGGAAAATCAGGCCGATGCCAATCGAGGCATACTGACCGGCCAGTTCAGCGGGCGGCTTGGGGAAGGGAGCCGCTCGTCGGATGGCGGCCTCGATGGCTGAGTCGAACAAATCCTTGCCCGAGCGTTTCTCAAAGTCCAAATCCTTGATTTGGCCGCTGCTGGTCAAGGTGATGACCACGGTCGCGTTCAAGAACATGCGTTCTTGTTTGGTGATCAGTTCCGGAACGCTATACTTGGATTTGACGGCCTTGTAGACCTGTGTTTGATAAATCTCGCCTTTTTGCGCG
This sequence comes from Deltaproteobacteria bacterium, assembly GCA_019314375.1. Lineage (GTDB taxonomy): Bacteria > Myxococcota > B64-G9 > B64-G9 > B64-G9 > JAFCZJ01. Next base: position 24,063 of record JAFCZJ010000016.1, read on the forward strand.
ATCAGGCTGTCCCCATCATCCGAGCCTTCGGGATCTCCGTCGTTTTCATAGTCTGATTTCTTGGCAATTGACCTCAATGCATCGCCCATGCTGTTCGAGTAGTCCTTGCGTCTCGGGGTCTTGGGGGCTGGTTTGCTCGCCTTGGCCGGTGTCTTTTCCGCATGGGGAGTCGGGATGGCCTTGGGCGCTGTCGCCACCGGCGGGGCCACCACCTTTTTGTGGGGAAGCTGGTTCTTCGGCTTCTTTTTTCCTTTTTTGAGGATGCGGGTCATGAGGGCCCGCTGTTTGAGCGGCTTGCGGTTTTCTTCCATCAGGCCGCCCACCACCAGGGCCAAGACCAGCAGGCCGTGAAAGGCCGTGGAGCCGAGAATGGCCAGCCAGACCAAGGGCTGGGGTTTCAGGTAGGCGTATTGGTCTCGAACGTCCATGGTCTCAATCGGTTTTGACGATCCGGTTCGTGGATCGATCTATGTGGCACCCTGGCTATTTCTTATCCACCGGCGTGGGTTCGGTGACCATGCCCAGTTGTTCCACGCCTGCGCGCTTGAGAATGGCCATGATGTCCACCACGAAGCCGTATGGCAGGCTTCGATCCGCCTCCAGGTAGATTTCCTTTTTTTCTTTGATCCGCGCGTTGTTCGCCAGTTTTACTTCCAGCTCGTCGTAAGCCACTTCGATTTTGCCTATCCAGATGCTTTTGTCTTTTTTGATGCTGAGTAGGATGGTCTTGTCGTCGGGATTGGTGATGGGGGCTGCCGTGGTCTGGGGCAGATCCACCTCCACGCCCTGTTGCATCAGCGGGGCGGTCACCATGAAGATGATCAGCAAGACCAGCATCACGTCCACCATGGGCGTGACGTTGATCTCGCTCATGGTCGTGTCGGAACCTGGTCCGGTGCTCATGCTCATGCCGCGAACTCCTGTGGTTTCACTTCAGGAAGTGGCGTTTGACGATATTCAGAAAATCAGAAGAGAAGTTGTCCATCTCCGAGTAAAGCACCTTTACCCGTCGCACGAAGTAGTTGTAGGCCATGACCGCCGGGATGGCGGCGAACAGGCCTACGGCCGTGGCGATGAGGGCATGGGAGATGCCCGGGCCCACCGATTCCATGGTGGACGATCCCGGCCGAATTTCGACGAAGGCCTTCATGATGCCGATCACGGTGCCGAAAAGACCGATGAAGGGTGCGGCGGAGCCGGTGGTGGCCAAAAAGGGCACCAGGCTTTCCATGGTGGTCAATTCGGAAAGGCTGGCCCGCCTGAGTGAGCGTTCTACGTTTTCGATGCCACCCATGTGGTCCTGCATGGCGGCGCCGTCGCCCTCACCTCGGGTCTTCTTGAGCTTGCCCAGTTCGACGTAACCCGCCCGAAAGACTTGGCTGATGGGGCTGGCCAAAAGATTCTCGCTGGCTTGATAAATGGCGTCTAGTCGCTTGGACCCCCAGAAAGCTTCCAGAAATTCGATGGACTGCAGCTGGGCTTTTTTCAAGCGTCGCCACTTGTAGTAGATGATGCCCCAGCAGGCGGCCGACATGGCCAGCAGCACCAGGAGCACCACCACCACGATGGGCTCCAGGATGGGGTTGATCCACTTTATCAGGCGAATCATGAGGCTGTCGGATGCGGCCTGGGCCAGCAGACTTGTGGTCAGGGCTTGTATGTCGAACATGGGTAGCATGCCTCCCGGATTTTGATTATCACAGCGTATCCTTGGGCGCAAGGACGCTTCCCCGCAATCCGTCAGGTGCTTGACAGAACACGCTTTTCATACGAATATCGTCAAAATCTCTGAAACCTAAGCGGGGATTGAGCCCGCAAGGAGTGAAGTCATGAAACGTGGATTGACCCTGTCGTTGAGCTTGGGCCTCTTGGTGATGATTCTTGGCGGTTGCGGAGGCGGCGGATCCAATTGTAAAGAGGGCCAGGGCGCGGCCTTGTTTTTGACTGTGCAGCCGACCACTACATTCGCGGATGGTAGTTCGTCGGTCACGATTTCCATCACAGGTCAAGATTTAGAATGCAAACCCTTGCCGATCGGCACCCTGGTGGATTTCAGCCTTTCTGGTGCCAATCCGGCTGACGTGGGTCAGTTCTCCAACAGTGAGACCACGATATCCAAGACCATGAATGCCTTTGGGGCCCAGGTGGACTTGACGAGCTCCACCGTGGGTACGGTTGAAGTGAATGCCACGGTTGCCGGCCTGAGCTTGGTGGCCGAGCCGGTCACGGTGACTTTCGAGGAACCGCTGCCCACCGGTAATTGCAGAATGACCGTTCAGGCCAACCCACCCTCGGTCATCGCCAATGGCGCCACCCAGACCACCATCACCGCGACCCTGGTCGGCGATGATGGTCAAGCCATGCCCGATGGCGTCGATGTGGAATTCAGCACCACCTTGGGCCTGTTCTCCAACAGCGAGACTACGATAACCATGCAAACATCGGGTGGTCAGACCCCGGCTGTTTTGACCTCGGAGATCGTGGATTCCGACACCGAGGTTACGGTGACGGTGTCTGCGATCTGTAACGATGATTTGGGTACCTTGCTCATCGTCGATAGTCTGATTAATTTCATCTCGGCGCGACCGACGGTCACCATCACACCCTCCGCGGCTGATGTCCTGGGCAACGGCACGGACACGGTGGAACTGAGCGCGCAGGTACGTTTGAACGATGGTTCGGCGGCGGGTGCCGACGTGCCCCTGAATTTCACCACCAACCTGGGTGAATTTGATGGCCGTGATACCTACGATACGGTCACCGATGCCGACGGCGTCGCCGTGGCCACGCTGACCGGCGGCATTGTGGGCGGCACGGCCACCGTGCAGGCCACGGCCACCATCGGTTCGGAAGACGCAACCGGCCGGCAGGACATTACGGTGCGCGGTCTGCAGACTGTCACCCTGACCTCGACTGAAACAGCCCTGTATGGCGATGGCGTGGCCACTTCGACCATGACGGCCGTCGTGTCCTTGAGTGACGGCGCGCCGGCCTGGGCGGGCATGCAGGTGGATTTCAGCACGGACCTGGGCACCTTTGCCGAGAGCTCCAACACAAGCCATACCGCCACAACCGACGCCAGCGGACGGGCCACGGCCACTTTCATCGGCGGCCTGGATGGCGGCACGGCCTTGATCACGGCCACGGCTTCGGTGGGCGCCACCACGGCGGAATCTCTGCCCACCCCTGTTTTGGTGATGGGTTTGGATGCGGTCGCCTTGGCGACTTCGGCTTCTGAAATTTTGGCCGATGGCGTGAGCACGGTGGATCTGCGGGCCACGGTGACTTTGAGCAACGGAGATCGCGCCTGGCAGGGTATGACGGTGGTTTTTACCACCGCCACCCTGGGCACTTTTACCGAAAGCGGTTTGACTTCATTCACGACCACCACGGACGCCAACGGCGAGGCCGTGGCCACCTTCCTGGCCGGCACCGATGGAGGTGATACGGTGATCACCGCCCTTGCGCAGGTGGGGACCAGCGAGGTCACCGATACCACGACCATCACCCTGCGGGCCCTGGGGAACATGAACCTGATTTGCGCCAAGGCAGCGGTGTTGGCCGATGGCGTGAGCAGCGTTTTGTGTACGGCCAGCGCCTATCTGGACAACGGCGACCCGGTGGGCGAGGGCACCCAGGTGGACTTCACCATGGACCCCGAGCGGGGGATCTTCGCTGAAAGTGGAAACACCAGCCATCAGACGACCACCAGCGCCTCCGGCTTGGCCACGGCCAGTTTCGTGCCGGGGATTACTCAGGGTCTGGTGACCATTACGGCCACGGCTACGGTGGAGGCCCAGACCGCGGAAGCTACGTTCCAGATCAACGTTCAGGAGTTGAGCTCCATCGAGGTTGACGACATCCAGAACATGAAATTGGGTGTGAGCGGATCGGGTCGCAATGAGACCAGCCGGGTGACCTTCCTGGTTAACGACGCCAACGGCGATTCTTTGCCGGAGGGTTGTCCGGTGGAATTCTCGCTTTCCACAGCTCCTGGTTTTCCGAGCATCGAACCTCTGGAGTCGAACACCAACGAATTCGGCAAGGTTTGGACCACGGTGCGTTCTGGCATCGCCGCCACCAGCATCACGGTGACCGCCCGAGCCTATGTGCCGGATCCAGCGGACCCGGTGAACAATCCGCCGGTCAAGGAAGCGACGGCGACAACGACATCACTGGCCATCGTGGGTGCCAAACCCAATGCCCGTTATTTAACCTTCTCTTGTGAATTGGGCAATCTCAACCGGGCAGGCTTTGGCTGCGATTTCCTGAACACAAAATGCACCATAGGTCTGGCTGACCGCTACAGCAACAAGATTGGTTTGGAGACCAATGTTAACTTTTCCATCGAAGCGGGTGCCATTACGCCCAATGCGGTCACCTCCGAAGGGGCGTCCGATATGGGGCAGGCCACTGCCTTTGCGACCACCGGCGAACCGTTCCCCCAGGACGTGACGCCTTTTGACCCGCCGAATGTTCCCGTGGCCGAGCCGCGGCAATACCTGGTGGCCGATGCTCGGACCGCCAACCCCCGCGACGGGCTGGTGACCATTTTGGCCACCACCACCGGCGAGGAAGAGTTCACCGATCTCAATGCCGATGGCGATTATAATGCCGGAGAGCCTTTCATCGACCTGGGTGAGCCTTTCCGGGATCGCAATGACAACGGCGATCATGACACGGGTGAGTTTTACGTGGACGTGAACGGCAATGAGGTCTACGACGGGCCCAACGGTGTCTGGGATACGGATACGGTCATTTGGACCGTCACTTGGATGATGTGGAGTAAAGGGGTGATGGGTCACCAGGTGGATGGTTTCTATGTGAACCTGGGAGAGAACGTCGATGTCTACTATCGCTTCTGGGATGAAAACCTCAACCCCATCACGGCTGAATCGGCTTCCTTGGATGCGACTTTGGACAGCGATGTGGGTAATCTAAACAAGACGTTTTCCGTTCCGTCGCTTAGTCGGACCATCCAGGACTCCATCGGGCTGGATATTCATTTGAAAAAGGTTAAGCCTAATCTTCGTACGGCCTGTTGCGTGGGGCTTTCCGCGGAATGTCCGGCGCTGGACGAAATTTGCGAGATCACCACCATCGTTCAGAATTTCTCCAGCGGCATTGACGGCACAGTGCGCATCGAGGGCGAGGAAGCGGACACGCAAAACCCGCCGGATGATGCCGCCTCCGTTGTTTTTGATCTGGACTTTAGGCTTTGTCCTGGCGGGGTGGAATACTCCTACCCATTCAGCACCAGTGGCGGTATCGACGGTTGCCATCCTCAATGCGGGGAATGCGGCCCGGATGGTTGCGGCGGTTCCTGCGGGGATTGTGTTTCACCTGCTACTTGCCAAGATGGTGCCTGCGTCGATCCCTGATAACGCCCTGCCTGTATGATGAGCACCGCGGGCCCCCAAAAAAGGGGGCCCGTTTTTAATGTGATCGTTGTTGTCTTGACAGCTTGGGAGCCAAGGGGCAAGGTGGGCCGGTGAAAAATCGCAGCGACATGCCTTTGGGCGTTTTTGATTCCGGTATTGGCGGCTTGACGGTCTTGCGCGCTATTTTCGAGCGGCTTCCTTTTGAAAACACCCTTTATTTGGGCGATACGGCTCGGGTGCCTTACGGCACCAAATCCGCCGAGGTCGTGACCCGTTATGCCTTGAATAATACACGATTTTTGGTGGCCCAGGGGATCAAGCTCTTGGTGGTGGCCTGTAATACGGCTTCGGCGGTTGCTTTGCCGGCCCTGGAGAAGGCTTTGGATGTGCCGGTCATCGGGGTGATTGAACCCGGGGCCGAGCGGGCTGCGGCCCTGAGCGGCAAGGGCCAAGTGGGGGTTATCGGCACGGAGGGGACCGTGGCCTCGGGCGCTTATGAGCGGGCTCTTTTGGCTCATCGTCCGGAGCTGAAGGTACGGCAGCGGGCCTGCCCTCTCTTTGTTCCACTTGCGGAGGAGGGCTGGGGGGAGCATCCGGTGGCTCGGCAAGTGGCCAAGGAATACCTGGCCGATTGGCTTGAGGATGTAGACACCCTGTTGCTCGGCTGTACTCACTATCCTTTGCTCGTTCCGGCCATTCGCGAGGTGACAGGAGAGGGCGTGACGCTTGTCGACTCGGCCGGGGTTGTTGCCGATGCGGTGGCGGCAAGATTGGAAGCCGAGGACCTGGCACGCGGAAGGGCTTCAGTTCAGCATGCCTGTTTTGTGACCGACGTGCCCGACCGATTCCGGGCTGTAGGGACCCGATTTTTGGGTCGCCCTTTGCCTCCAACGGAGCAGGTCGATTTGGACCCTGGGACGGGGGCTTGACGCAAGCGCCTGCAACTTGGACAGAATCTTGCCTTGTCCTGAGGCCTTTGCTACGATCTTTTTCGATTGAATCAGGTGAGGACGCACGGTGAACGACAACAAGCCACAGATGGTTCCGGGCTTCAACCACAACGTCAAGCACATGGGCAAAGTCTATCATGTGCAGACGGAAGACAGCGGCGTGGCCAACCCACACATCATTACCCACTTGTTCGTGGGCGGTAATATCTTGGCGACCAAGAAGACCAGCTACGCGGATATTGTGCAGGCAAACAATCTGCATGAGGTCGTCAAAGAGTTGATGCAGGAGCAGCACAAGGCCATGCTGCGCAACCTGATCAACGGGGTCTATGATGAAGTGCTGGAAGGGGGCACTTCTGGCGCCACGCCACCCCATGGTGTGGAACTGCCTCCAGCTTCGATTCCTCCTGCAGAGGAACAACCGAGCACGGTACAGATTCCGCAGGTGCCGACCGAGCCCAAACCACAAGTGCCGACTTCTTCGCCAAGTGATTTCAGCCGGGTCAGGACCCAGCCTTCCATGCCCGCGGTGGCCCCGCAGAAGTTCCCGGCTGCTGCCGAGACACCTCCTTTGGCTGCCATGGGCGTGACCCCCAAACCCATGGCCAAAGAAGTGCCCAAGGTTGAGCCGCCCGTGCCCAGGCCTCCACCAGCGCCTACACCTGCCCCGCGAAAACCCGTGAGCACGGGAGAATTCACGGAAGGCAGGCGACCGATCACCAGGACTCGCATCTATGTGCCGGAGCAGCCTCAGGTTGAGACCGTACCGCTCATGCAGCGTGCGACCGCGCGGGTGACCGTACGCCCCAAGGCGGGTTCCCCCGTGGTCATGCCGCCCGAGGTCTTGGCAGCTCAAAAATTGTCGAACAAGCCCAAGCCCAAGGACACCTCTGGGCCCACCATTTTTGGAGAGGATTTGATCACCGAGAAAAGTCTGGACGAAGTCATCATGGGCTATTTGTCGGGTGATGGTGAGGATGGCGGCTAGGTCGCTGTCGGACGGGCCAAACCAATGATTCAGATGTACCATGTGCATATGTCATACAGCTCGGACGCCCCGGTGCTGGTGGACATTACCATGCGTATCGGCAAGGCGGAGTTTGCTTTCGTGACCGGTCCGTCGGGGGCCGGCAAGACCAGCCTGTTGCGTTTGATCATGCTTTCCGAGGCTTGTGAGTCCGGGCAACTTTTGCTTTTCGGCCAGAACGTAGCCCGCATCAAGGCGCGCCACATTTACAAGGTGCGTCGTCGAATCGGTATGGTTTTTCAGGATTTCAAGTTGCTTCCCTTGAGCACGGTGGGAGAAAACGTGGCGGTGGCTTTGGAGGTCATGGGGCGGTCGCGCCGTGAGGTTCGGAAGCGGGTTCGGTCTGTGTTGCGCTTGGTGGGCCTGGAACACAAGATCAATAGCACGCCGCCTCGCCTGTCTGGCGGGGAGCAGCAGCGTGTGGCCATCGCCAGGGCCATGGTCAGTGACCCGCCCATTCTTTTGGCCGATGAGCCGACCGGCAACCTGGATGCAGAGCTCAGCATAGAGATCGATGGATTGCTGTCGGACATCGCAGCCCGGGGGACCACGGTGCTGGTGGCTACCCACGACATGGCCTGGGTGGATCGAACCCAGCGACGCGTGATTCGCCTGGAACGGGGTCGCGTTGTCGCAGGCGGCTTGCCTGAATGAGCGGGGCGTGAGAGGCCATGGGACGTATCGCATATTTCTTGAGTCAAGCCCTAAAGCACATCCGGCGCAATCCGGTTGTGGCCGGAGTGACCGTGGCGACCGTGGCCGTGGTGTTTTTGGTTCTCGGCGTTTTGTTGCTGGCCGGACACAATTTGCAGCGCCTGGCTGATCGTCTGGAGTCGGGCCTCGAGATTTCGGTTTTTATCAAGGCTGAGGCCAGCCAGGAAGATCGCCGAGCACTTCGAAGCAAACTGCAGGATTCTCCTCTTGTGGCCATGGTGCAATCGGTGAGCCCAAAGCAGGCTCTTTTGGACTTCCGACAAAGACTGGGGGAACAGGCTGCTGTCCTTGATGGGCTGGGAGAGGATTTGTTGCCAGCCAGTTTTCGGGCAAGTTTTAAGCCTGAAGGTCGCGACGCCATGGCCATTCGCCGTCTGGCCAAGAGCATGGAGGGTCAAGCCGGTGTGGAAGAGGTGCAGTACGGACAGGGCTGGTTCGAACGCCTTTTGGCTTTCATGGCGGCGGCGCGTTTGTTGGGGGCGCTCATCGGCGGTCTGATCGTCTTGGCCACCTTGCTGGTCGTTTCCAATACCATTCGTCTGTCTGTCTATTCGCGTCGCGAGGAGGTGGAAATTTTTCGCCTGGTTGGGGCCACCGAGTTTTTTCTCAGGACGCCTTTTTATTTCGAAGGTGTCATGCTTGGCGCGCTGGGGGCCGCTGCGGGCCTCGGCATGACCTGGCTCTTGTATTTTCTGCTTGGCTCGGATTTGCGTATTCCCATGGGGCCCGGCGAACAGTTTTTGGTCTTGCAGTTTTTGGCCCCTTGGGTGGCCGGTCTGGTGGTTCTGGGTGGGGCCCTGGTGGGCCTGTTGGGCACTTCCGCGAGCTTGGGTCGGCACCTGAGGGCTTGACCAATGGGGGCTTGTGGACATCGTTTCTTTGGCCTTGGGGGGCTGTTGATCTGTTGTTCGCTTGCTTTGGCGCCTGTCTGCCTCGCCCAGGCCGCCCATCCCATACAGAAGGATTTGGAGGGCTTGGGCAAGAATCTTGCGCGTGAGCGCCGTCTGCTTCGTCGCCTTCAGCAGCAGTCCAGTTCCTTGCTGCAGACTTTGGGCGAATTGGACGGGGATTTGGAACTGGCGGAAAAGGAGCACAGCAAAGCCCAGGCCCAAAAGGCCAGACTGGAAGAGGAGCAGGTAGAGCTGCGGAAGCAGCACGAGGTGGCCTCACGCTCATTGGATGGTGTGCAAGCCCGGCTGAAAATTCGTTTGCGCAGGTTGTACAAGGATGGGCAACTGGGTTGGTTGAATCTCTTGTTTGGTGCGGGGACTTTTTCGGAGGGACTGCAGCGGGCGGGTCTATTGCGTTTGTTGGCCAGCCAGGACCAGCGGCTCATCGCCGAGACTCGACGAACCAGGGCGTTCTTGGAGAAAAGCGAACACCGCATCGACATCCAGAAAAAGGAGTTGGCGCAGGTGGCGGCCGAGGTGGTCAAGCGCCGAGCACGGGCGAAGACGGCCAAGGCCGAAAAGGTGCAGGCCTTGGACCTGCTCAGCAAGAAGAAGGCCCTGCACACGCGCGCCATGCGTGAGCTGAAACGGTCCCGGGGTCGTTTGGTGAAGCTTGTGGCGACCATCGGAGGCGGCTCGACCAAGGGCAAAGGTTTTGCCTCCTGGCAAGGGCGCTTGCCAAGTCCCGTGGCCAAGGCCCGAGTGGAGGTTGGTTTTGGCAGGCAGGTGGACAAGCGTTTCCAGACGGTCACGCAACACCAGGGCGTAGATTTGCGGGCGCCCAAGGGAACACCCGTCAAGGCGGTCTATCCAGGGACAGTGGCCTTTGCCGGACCCTTCCAAGGTTACGGCCTGCTCGTGATTTTGCAGCACGGCGGAGGCTACTACACGCTCTACGGGCATTTGACCGGTCTGAAGGTTCGCAAAGGAGAAAAAGTGCGGCAAGGTCAAATGGTGGGCGCGCTGGGAGACACGGGCTCATTAAAGGGGGCCTATCTTTACTTCGAAATACGCCGGGGCGGTCAGGCCGTGGACCCGACCCCCTGGGTGCGATTTGGCCGTTGAGTGACCCCTGTCCACTCGCGGGAGATGGAGATGGGGGACGTTGGCACTTTAAGAACCTTATTCTTGACCCCCCATTTTCGATCGAGCTAAGTTACACACATGCCAAGAGGACCGAGACTGGATGCGCCTGGGGTTTTTCATCATGTATGGGCGCGAGTTTCAGGTTGTGGATGATGTACTTGGTCGTTTCGCGGGCAGGGCGGGTCCGGCCCGCAGGGCGCTTGTGGGCTTCATGGGAACCCACGACGCGATCGAAGACAGGTGGTCAGGGTTAGTTTTTTCCTTTCCGTTAGGCGATTGGGATTGAGCGGCACCAGGGTAGCGCTAGATTAATGTTCTTAAGGTGCCAACGTCCCCCTGCTTTTCCCTGCTTTTCCCCTGCTTCCGTTGAGTGACCCCTGTCCACTTGCGGATGGCGATGTGTTCCGGGGTGCGGCTTCCGTCTGCATGGCGCAAGATGAGTGGCTCTGCTTCGACACAAGCGGGGCCGCTTTCTTTTTGTCCCACAAGCAGCAGCAAGAAGGGGTCTTTGTCCTCGCGGGGGAGCACGGCTTGGCGGAAAATCATCGTCAGCCTGGCCTCTTCGAAGGCTATTGCTGACCGCTGTGATGGGGTGGCTCCTGCACAACAGACGAAGAGTCCCTTCGGGGCAAGGACCGCGCTTGCGGCTTTGGCGTAGTCTTCGATTCCACCGCGCAATTCGAAGTGAGCCGCAGCTCGCGCGGGATCGGCGCAAAGAGTGCCCGACTCGGGCAGGAAATAGGGCGGCGAGCCCGTGATGAGATCAAAGCGGCCGAGGGATTCGAGCAGCGTGGCGTCGCGCAGATCGCCTTCGACAATCCGTATCCGCGATTCACAGTGGTTGAGGGCCACATTGCGTCGGGCGTATTCGACGTGTTCTGAAAGCGCCTCAATGCCGACGAAGCGAGCTTGGCGGAAGGCCCAGGCCGTGATCAAGAGCACCGAGCCCAGGCCGCAACCGAGATCGAGAACTCGCGAAGGTGTGACCCCCCGCGTCGCCGCGAGGTGGGCCACGATCATATCGTCTGCCGAGTAGCGATGGCCTCGTCTTTTCTGAATCAAGCGGAAGTCAGCCGTCAACGCAATATTCTGCTCGGTGGGGTCGATTCGCATGTCGGAATTGTCGCTCATGGTCGCGACTATGCTAACCTCCAAACCATCATGAAGGGAAATCCCAAGGAGTTGTCTTGGCTCTGAATCTGTTTTGCAAGAAGAGGGTTTTTCCCTCGCGTGTTTTGCTTGTGGCGGGTTTGGCTGCTTTGCTTTTGGTCGCCTGTGGATCGGAAGAGGGCGGGGTGCTGCAGGTTTGTCGCTCGGATGAGTTGGGTCCTCTTTGCTTGCAGCAGATTGAAGAGGAGGCGGACTTTGCCAGCTTGGCCACTGAAGGTATGAGCGGCCAGGGCACGAAGTTCATGATGCCGGCGAAGGATGACCCGGATCTTTTGCCCTTGTTGTTTCAGAACAGCCAGCGCTTTGAGTACCACCTGACTTTTTTGCAGGAGGTTTTTCCTGAACTTTATGGCGAGCTTGATGCCTCCGGGTATCTGGTTTTGATTCAGCGCCGTGCGACCCGGGATTACTTTGCCGGCTGGCTGCTGGCCATGGATGATCCGGAACTGGGCCGGATTTATGGCTATTCGGTCTGGACCGACTTGAGCGATCCCAATGAGATTCTGCAGCAATCCGAAATGCGCTTGATTCACGAACGACTGCGTGAGGCCTTTCTGCTCGAGCCTTTGATGTATGCGCCGAGCGATCCCCAGGCCGTGGCGCGAGCTCAGGCCTGGATCGATCCTGGGTTTCCCGTCTACCTTGGCCGAGACGACGTGGATGTGGAGGTCTACACTTCAGGTGTGGCTTTCGGTCGGGTGCGCCTCATGAGGTTAGAGCAATTGGAAGCGGCCTTGCGTTTGGGGGAGCTGGGATTTCGGGATTTGGTGGTGGTGGACAGGGTTCCTTTCGACATTGAGGCGGTGGTCGCCGCGGTGATCACCGGCGGGCGGCAATGGGAATTGAGCCATGTCAATGTGCGCATGGCCCGGCGCGCCACGCCCAATCTGTTTGTGCGGGATGCCCTGGGCACCCTGTCGGACTGGGAGGGGCAGCTGGTGCGTCTGGAGGTGGATCGGGATTACGCCGGACAGTTGGGACGCTACCGTATTTACGAGGCGACTCAAGAGGAGGCCGAATCCTGGTGGGCCAGTCATCGGCCCCGGGTGGAAGACCTGATCGCCGCCGATGCATCCGAGCTCAGGCTGGCTAATTTACTGGATTTGGATGGCGAGGATGGGCGCAGCCTCTGTGCACGTTTTGGTGGCAAGGCTGCGAACCTGGCGCTTTTGTTGCCCTTGCTGGCCCCGGCTGAGCGTGTTCGGGCTTTTGCTGTACCCGTCGCCTATTTTGAACAGTTCATGGAAGAAAACAGCATCGAGGATCAGCGATTGACGCCCCCGGAGCTTATCAGCCTGCGTGCCTATGTTCAGCGACTGGCAAGTGACCCGCGCATGGTTTCGGACGCCGCCTATCGCAGAGAGCTGCTATGGGATTTGCGCAACCGCATCTCAGGTCAGGGCCGGGTGGATTCGGCGCTGCTTGATGCATTATGCGCGCGCATCGTGGATGTCTTCGGCGGGGCGGAGACCAAGGTGCGATTTCGTTCATCGTCCAATGTAGAGGACGCCCTGGAGTTCAGTGGTGCGGGTCTTTACGATTCGACCTCGGTCTGTGCCGCAGATAGCCTGGATGACGACCTGGACGGCCCGAGTCGTTGCGACAGGAGCAAGGCGGAGGAGCGCGGCGTTGAGCGAGGCTTGCGCAAGGTTTGGTCCAGCTTGTTCAGCGACAGGGCCTGGGCTGAACGTGATTGGTATCAGGTGGACCAGAGTTTGCCCAGCATGGCCATTTTGGTCAGCGAGGCATTTTCCGATGAGCAGGCCAATGGGGTGGCCTTCACCGGCAATCCGCAGGTCGCAACGGATAAGCGATACTTGATTAACGCCCAACTCGGAGATCAATCGGTGGTGGGCAACGATTCGCGGCTGGTACCGGAGCGGGATTTTTTGCGCATCGAGGATGGGCAGGTCAGCGGAATCGATCGTTCAAGAGCCTCGACACTGTCTCCTCCTGGCTCCTGGGTTCTAAGCGATACCGTACTTTTGCAACTGGGAGAGCGCATGGCGGAGGTGGTTGCTCGTTTTCCTATCGACACCGGCTCATGGCGCCGCGAGCAGGTGCTGTTGGATATGGAGTTCAAACTGGACTCCGCGGGAAAGCTGCGCTTCAAGCAAATCCGGCCATTTTTGGATAAATGCAGGGCGGTGGTCTGCAGCAGCCCGCCTCCAGATGTATGTTTGGATGAGCAGACCTTGCTGCAATACGATGCCTGGGGCGAATGCGACGCAGTGACCGGTGCATGTCGATATGGCCAAGAAGAAACAAGCTGCGCCACAACTTGCGAGGAAGGAGCTTGCCTGTGAAGGCGATAGGAATTCTGAGCGCTTTCGTTGTCATGTTTTCACTGTCAGGTGTTGCAGGTGCCTGGGAGAGCGATGGGCTGCGCCTGCGGGGCCGCATGCAGACCCGTTGGCAGGTGGAGGACTCGGAAGGGGATTGGTCCAATCAATTCATCCTGCGCCGGGCCCGAGTTGATGGCCGCTGGCAGGTTTTGGACTGGCTTCGTATGGATTTGGAGTTTGAAGGCAGCGATGGTGTGGAGCTCAAGGACGCGTACGCAAGAATAGAGCCTTGGTCTTTTCTGAAATTGACCGTCGGACAATTCAAAAAGCCGTTTTCGCGTCTGCGACGTGAGTCACCATGGTCCTTGGTGATTCCTGAACGAGGCTTGCTTGATGATGCGGTGGTGCGCAAGACAAGCCACGGTGGTTTTGGCGGACGGGATTTGGGTGCCATGCTCGGCGGCAATTTCGAGGCCGGGCTCAAGATGCGCTATGCCCTGGGTGTGTTCAACGGGGATGGGGCGATCGATGGGCGGGATGAACAGCACACGGACTATGTTGGGAGATTCCAGATTCGCCTCATCAAGGGTCTGCTGCTGGCCATCAACGCCAACCACAAGCTCATTTTTCTGGGCGACCGCCATTTGACGGCCAATCTTTTTGGGGCGGATCTTCGCTGGACCCTTGGGCCTTTCCGTTTGCAGGCCGAAGCGGCTTATGGCGACAACCCCAGCGCGGGGTCGGGTCACCGGCTGGTCGGCGGACATCTGGTTCTTTCCTGGCGATGGGAGGTCAAACCAGGCTGGACGCTGATTCCGGCGGCCATGGCCGAGGTCCTGGATCCGGATGATGCCGTGGAGGGATATGGTTGGCGATTGGCTGGGGCTTTGAATTTGGACGTAGGGGAGCACTTGCGATTGGTCCTGTCAGGCGAGGGTGCCTTCGGCGACTTGGATGCGACCGATGCCCACAGCGGGGCTGTGTCGGCCTTGAATGCGCCAATGCGGATCTTCGCTCAGGTAAATGTGATGTATTGAGACCGGGAGACGATGGCGTGGCTTATGGATTTACTGTTTTCCTGTTTTTCGTGTTGACCTTGGGGGCTTGTGCGCCGCCTTCGGGTACGCCGCCGGATTACGAAAGGGTTTTTTCGGATAAGCGGATCCAGGCCTGGGAGTTGTCATTGGATGGAGACGATTGGCTTGCTCTGTTGACGATGCCGGATGCTTACGTGCCGGTGGATCTCTGGGTGGATGGGGAGGGGATACAAGATGTGGGCTTGCGCTTCATGGGCGATCCCCTCGATCGCAAGCCGTCCATGCGCATCCGCTTTAATGCCTTCCGGCCGGAGTTGACATACCACGGGCTCAAGCGGGTGAACCTGCGCAGCACGGGGAACGATCCAAGTCAGGTGAGGGAAGTGGCGGCTTCCGCGTTGCTGAGGCGCGCGGGGCTGCTGGCTCCCCGAGCCAGCCTGGTGGAGGTTTGGCTGGATGGCGAAGGGCCGGGTCTATATAGCCTGGTGGAGCAGGTGGATCGAAAATTTCTCGAAGACCGTTTTGGGGAAAACGACGGCCAACTCATCAAGCTGGAAACGGGCGGGATGTTGCTCGATCCGGGAGAACAGTTAGACGAACTGGTCTATGAGTTTAAGGGCGATGATGTGGAGCCGGACACGGAGGGTTTTCTTGCCTTTCTGCATGTACTCAACCGGACACCGGATGAGGCCATAGAAGATTTGTTGCCGGCATGGGTGGATGTGGAGGCCTGCCTGAAGCTTTGGGCGGTTTTGGCCTGGGCGGTTCATCTGGACAGCTATCTGGGCACCGGGGATAACCTGTATCTTTATCGGGATGAATCGGGGGTTCAGCGACCCATTCCCTGGGATTTGAATCGAGCTTTCGCCAATTACCATGGCACTTCCTGCGGCATGAGTACGGACGACATGTTGGGCATGGACCCCGGTGAGCCGACCTGTGGTGGCCCACGACCTTTGGTGGACCGCTTGCTGGCGGTGCCCGCGTGGCGGGCACGTTACGAGGCGCTGTTGTTGGATTTGATCGACGGGCCATTAGGCCTTGCGGGGGTCGAGAGAGAACTCGTGCGATGGCACGAGTTGGCTCAAGCTTCGGCCTTCAGGGACGCCCTGTCGGACTATAGCCCGGAGCAATTCATGCAGGCCTTGGAGCAGGATACGCCCCTGGGTGACAATCCCCGTCGGGTACCCGGATTGCTGCCTTTTGTTCGCGCTAGGGACGCATGGATTCGTCAAGTGCTTTCCGTGGGGGATTGAGTTTTTGACACGCACATGGCAAGGCGTGGCTGGCGTTGTGGCCCTGGTGGGCGCGGTGTCGGCTTGGTTATTCAATCGGGGTGATCCGGTTACTTGGCCAGGGTGGCGTATCGCGGCCATGGTTCTGGTGGCGGTCTTGTGGGGACTCTGGTCTTTCAGCAGAAAAGCTGCCGAGACCTCGAAGGCTCAACGCTGGATACATCGCTTGGCGGCTTTGGCATTGTGTCTATGGTCCGGCATGGCCCTGGGCGGAAGTCTGGGGTGGTCTGCGGAACAACTACTGAGCCACGGACGGGTTGCACCCTGGACTTTCTTTCACTATTACCTGGGCGCCAAGTACTTCCCTGAGCTGGGTTATGAGGATCTATACACCCAGGCCCTGGCCGCCGATGCGGAAGGCTCGCGCAAATGGGTTGGTCAGGTGGCTGTGACACGCAACCTGGGCAGCTATCGCGTGGAGCCGCTTCGGCCTGAGCAGCTGGAGCGTTCCGGCAATTGGAGCGATGAACGCTGGCGGGAGTTCACAGCGGATCTGCATCTCATGCAGCCCTGGATGCGCATATCGGATTGGCGGCGATTGTTTGTGGATCGTGGTTACAACGCCACGCCAACCTGGACCGCCATCGGCAGGGTCCTTGGCCTGATACGGCCGGACAGGCTGGGCCGAACCTTGCTGGGGGGACTGGACTTGTTGTTGTTGCTGCTGGCTTTCGGGGCGGTGGCCCGTAGCTTCGGCCTGGTGCCAGCGCTGGTGTCGGCCGGCTGGCTGGCGATTTTTTATGGCAACGAACACCATTTGGTGGGCCGCCTCTTTATCCACGACTATTTGGTGGCACTTCTTTTTGCTGTTTGTGCCGTGAAGCGGGCTCGTCCGGCTACCGCCGGCGTCCTGGTGGCTTACGCAACGGCCGTTCGCGTTTTCCCTGTGTTCATGGCGGTGGGCATCGGCGTCTGGGCGGTCTCTCGCTGGTGGCGTCGCCGACAACTGCCTTGGTTCGGCAAACGATTTGTCATGGGCTTTTCCCTTGCTGCCTTGTTCTGGGTGGGCTTGGGTGCGATTGGCGGTGGTGGTTTGGATGCTTGGTCACAATCTGTTGACAACCTGAAGCTTCACGGGCAAGAGCATCGCTTTGGCGATCGGCGTCTGGGCTTGGCCCACGTGTTCACCCATGAGCTGGGGGCGGAGTCGTGGGAGACCAAATCGGAAAGGCGTGTTGTTTGGGAGGCGCAGTGGCCCATCTATTCGCTGGCCGTGGTTTTGATGCTCGGCTTGTGGCTTTTTGCTCTCTTTCGCGCATCGGACGATGACCCACTGGAGGCCATGCTTCATGGTCTGGCCGGGGCCTTTATCCTGGTGGTTTTGTCCCGCTACTACGGATCCATTTTTTGTCTGCTGTTCTTGTGGGGTCTGGGCCGCAGAACCCCGGCGATTTTGCAGGTGGCCCTCTTGGGGCAGGTCGCCTTATTTTACGCCTTGGCCTGGGGGGAGACAAACGATTACGCCTGGTACTGGATGGCCAATGGGCTTTGGGCTATCTGGTGGTTGGTCGCCCTCTGGATACGCGCGGGGCTTTGGCCATGGGAAGAAGCACGGTCTTGATTCGGGCAGCGCAGGCTTTGGGGGTTTCGTCGGCGGATCGGACGACCAGGGGTTTGAAGATCGGCAGAAAAATATCTTCGTAAAGAGTCCATAGTTCGGCCCGTCTAGAGGGTGTCGGATGGACCGGCGAGAAGGGACCAAAGTCAAAATAGAGTTCTGCCAGAAAGCTGAGATCCGCATCGAGGTTTTGGCGTCTTTTGTCGTTCAGGGGCTCGAACAGGCTCATGCAGCTTTCGATGGCGGTCCATGCGCCGTGTATGAAATGCACTCGCAGGCGGTAAAGAAGATAGGGGAAGACGCCGGGGCGGTGGGGCCAGCGCCCGCGTAACGACTTGACGCGGTCGTTTAGCCAGTCCTCATCCCAGCCGGCCCATTCCCCGGCCACGGACCAGGTATTGAAGGATACGGCTGGACTCACCTCGTAGCGCCAGATGTCTTTGGCTTCTTCGATGGAATAACCGGCCTTGACGATGAGCAGGGCGGTCGATGGAATCCAGGTTCGGGTTTCGGTGTCGAGGAACTGGTCGGCCAAAGCCATCCAGACCTCGGGGCGATTGGAATCTGTCTTTGAAGTGTTCATAAACCTAGCTTGCGGTTCATAGATTGGTTATACAACCAAACTATGGGAAGACCGAGTGTGCGAGAGGCGCGACGCGCCAAGATCGTGAGCGCTTTCGCGAGGGTGCTCGCCGACCACGGTTATGCCGGAGCCACAATTGTCGCCGTGGCGGATGAAGCTGGCGTGGCTCCAGGGCTGATCCATCACCATTTCGACGACAAGCAGGATTTGCTTTCCGCCCTGCTCGAACTTTTGCTTCGAAAGTTCCGCGGCAGGGTGCGACAAAACAAATCATCGGGCGACTTGCTTGAGGACTACATCAACGGCACCCTCCGCCTGGATTCAAATGCCGATACGACCGCAGCGCGTTGTTGGGTGGGTCTCTTTGCAGAGGCGGTACGCAATCCCGAGTTCTTCAAGAAAATTCGAAAACTTGTCGACGGCGAGATCTCAGCGATTCAGAAACGCTCGGCAAACAGACTGTCTGTGCAGGACGCGGGTGCCGTGCTTGCATTCGTTGTGGGATCTTTGGTGCTCGGTGCCTTCGCACCGAAAAAGACAGCCGGTTTTGCGGCACCTGGCCTGCGACGGTTTGTGGCGGCGCTCATGTCCCGGGCATGATGCCGTTGACTTTTTGGGCCCATCGGGGCTACACCAGGCTTGATGGAGGCTGAATGAGCGAACGCCCTTTTGATTCCGAAGCTTTGCGCGTCAACCTGAGCCGTACACAGGTCAAGGAAGCCAACTTGCCAGAAGAGCATGCATGGCTTTTGGAGCAGAGCGCTGATCGATTCGGTATCCACAAGCGCCTGAGTGGTTTTTTCGCCGAATTGCATCATCCCTACGCCAACGCCAAAGTGCTGGTGCGAGATTTCAGGAAAATTGTCTTGGAGGATTTTTGGTTTTTTGAGGGCCTGGACTCTTCAAAAGAGGTCTTCGATATCCTGGTCGCTGTTTTTGTGAGCATCTTCAAGATGGAGTTGGTCGAAGATGACCGGGAACGTTGTAGCCAGACCTTGGTGGAGTTTCTGGGCTTGCTTGCGGCTGAGCCGGAAGCAAGCCCAGGTCGGACCAAAGCCATCACGACCAGCTTGGACCTGCTTGAGCAGGTCTTGGATTCAGATGAACTGCTCTGCGCCAGGGCCTCCAGTTTTTTAAAAAGCCACGCAGGGGCCCTGCCCGATTGGTCCCCGACGGCCGCTCGCATGAAAACTCTTTTGGAGAAGACCCTGCGAACCAATTTCGCTCTTTGGTCGCACACGGCGGATTTGGAGCGTTGGTTTTCCGCGAAGGGACAGCTTTTCGTGTCGGACCACAGTCTCCTCCTGGCCGAGTTGAGCCAGCCCTTTTTTGAAGAGGCGGAAAAGAAACTCAAGGGGGCTGAGGATTGGTGTGCCCTGGTTGAGCAGGAGGACTTCAACGGCTTGGCCAATCGCTATCGTGCTCTGATGGACGAGGTGGATAATCCTTTTGACCGGGCTCATTACATTCTTTACCTGGTGCGCTTGCCCGGCATGGCTCATTTGACCGATCAACTTTTGTGGGATCTGAACAGGGCCTTCCGCGTACTGCAGGAAGGTTCGGAATCCGAGGATTTGCAGCGTTTTGTCGAGCAGATTTTTGTGCGATTCGAAGAGCTGAAAGACGAGCATATGGGGACCGTGCTCGACTGCATACTGACCCTGGGTCGAGAGGTTTACGCTACACAGGATGGGCCTTGCATTATCCAGTTCGTCAATGCCTTAATTCGTTTTGGTTTTGTCCGCCCCTCGTTGGAGGGTTTCGGCGACGATTGGCAGGTGCATTCGGATCTTAACCACGTCAAGAACATTCGGGTATGGCTTCAGCTTTTTGAGTTGGACCCAACTCGGAGCATGCGTCTTATGTCCGCCCTGGTGGTCCACCTGAAGCTGGGTGGTGTGTTTATTTCGGATACGGATTTGTTCCAAAAAGACGTGACCCGTCTACTCAACGCGGATTTGAGTTACTGCTACGAGTTGGTGCAGCAACTGGGTAGGCTGTTCCCCGTCTACTTCAGCGAGATCGGTGCCGAGGGTGAGCTTCGAGATGTAACGACCGCCATGGACGAGATCAGTCACCGGCAAAATCGGCTGCTTCACTTTTTGCGCAAGCAAGTGCACACGGAAAGCAACAACACCCACATCGTACTGGTGGAGCGAATCCTTCGCTACTGGTTTGATGGCGAAGTCGATTCCTTGGCGAAGCATGTGCCTTCGGATGTGGCGGGCCAACTCAAACCCGAGGGCAAGTGGTTTTTTCCAATGCAACGCATCGTTCGCGGATCTTGCGAAGCGCTGGGCGTCGAGCCGGAGGCCTTGCCGGTGATGCCGGCGGAGGCATTGCAGATCGCGGTGGCGGGGGTGGAAGGTGTGACGCCGGATGAACGGCGACAGTTTTTGTCCCTGGCTCGATTGCAGGTTCTGCTTAGGCAAAAATACACACTGGACCCCGGCGGCATTTTTCCCTTGATGAAGAGTTTGCCTGCCTTCGCATCGGAGGACGAAAAGCACTTCCGTGATTTGATCACGGCTGACGATCCGGAACCTGCCCTGAGATATGTCTATGTGTTGATGGGTAAGCTTCGCGAAATTATCTCCGACCCCAAGATCAGTGAGGGCTTCGAGGATATTTACCACAAACGCCACATCGCCGCCGGTATCCCTTCCATGTATGGGCGATACATGGAGCCCAAGTTTCAGGCCTTCGGTTTGACCTTCAGGTTGAAAGCCCTGGCGGATGTGTTGCTACAGCGCCTGATCGACGGCATGAACCTGTCTTACATCTGCGGGCGCAACCTTCGACAGATCGCCCGCATTTTGGATTTGTTCCGGGACGGTCTGCGCTTGGTCGGCATCAGCGACGAGAGCTTCGACTCGCATCTGAAGATGCTTCATTTCAGTCTGACCACCACCAGTTTTTCAATCAGCCAGTTCGTCAATTTGTTCCAGTTTTTGGCCAACAACGTGAAAGAGATCATTCTCGATTATTTTGTGTCTTATCACGACGAAACCTTGAGTCAGGTTTTGGAACAGCAGGCGGGGCCGGTGCCGGTTGACCTGGAAGCACGGGCGGAACGCCTTAAATCCATCCACCGGCAAACGGAGGAATTTTATCGGGATCTCCTTTCCAGGGCTTTCTTGGTGCAGCCTTTGGATAATTTTATTGCTCGAATATTGGATGCATTGAACACCATGGCGGATCGGCTCTCGCCAGATATCATCCCGGCGATCATGGGCTTCGATCGGGACCTGGTATTGTGCCCCCTGGACGAACCGGTGGAAGAACTGGACAATCGGGTTTTTTTGGGTGCCAAGGGTTACTTTTTGAAGCGCTTGCACTCCTACCAGTTCCCCGTCCCTCATGGTTTCATTCTGACAACCGAGCTTTTTAGAAGACGCAAGGCGATCTGGTCGTATGGCGAGCTTCGGCATGATGTTCTGCGGATCATCCGTCAGGGCGTGAAGGACCTGGAGGAAAAGGCCGGCCGCCGACTTGGGGATCCCGATGATCCTTTGTTGCTGTCGGTTCGTAGCGGGGCCGCCATCTCCATGCCGGGTGCCATGAATACTTTTTTGAATGTGGGGGTCAACGACGAGATCATTGAGCGTTTCGCCAAAAAGCCCGGATATGCCTGGTGCGCATGGGACTGCTATCGGCGTTTCTTGCAGACTTGGGGCATGACCCATCAGATCCCACGCGACGCTTTCGACGAGATCATCATCGACTTCAAGGTCCAAGAAGGCGTGGAGCACAAGATGCGTTTTTCGTCGGATCAGATGCGGGAATTGGCCCTGGCCTACAAAAAGTTGTTGATCGACCGGGGCGTGCGCTTCGAAGAGGACCCACACAAGCAAGTGGTTCAGGCCATCCTCTCTGTTTTTGATTCCTGGCACGGCGAGCGTGCCAAGGTTTACCGTCGCCAGTTGCAGATCGCCAATGACTGGGGCACGGCAGTCATCGTTCAGGCCATGGTCTTGGGCAACATCGGCAACGACTCGGGCACGGGCGTTGTGTTCACTCGGGATCCCATGTCTTCTGCGTCCGCGGTGGAGCTTTACGGTGACTTCACCATCCGTTCCCAGGGGGAGGACGTGGTGGCCGGCTTGGTGCACACCCTGCCGGTCTCCGAGCGTCAAAGAGAACGTTTTTTTGGCGGTGATATCTCTTTGGAGAATCACTTTCCTGAGATTTACGACGAGTTGCAACGACGAGCTCGGGAGCTTGTTGAGCAGCAGGGTTATGGTCATCAAGAGATCGAGTTTACCTTTGAGTCGCCGCGGCGTGAGGACCTCTTTGTTTTGCAGACTCGCGATTATGCCCCGCATAAGAAAGAGCAGCAGCCGGTCTTTGTGGACGAGCACATGGAAAAGCGGGTTTTGGGTCGCGGCATCGGGGTGGGCGGGGGCGCGATGAACGGCGTGGTGGTCTTCGACATGCAGGACCTGGAGCGCCACGGATCTCAAATGCCGGAGATCATGCGCATCCTGGTGCGACCCGACACGGTGCCGGATGACATCGGTTTGATTTTTGAATGTGATGGGCTTTTGACCGCCCGGGGTGGCGCCACTTCCCATGCGGCGGTCACCGCCAGTCGGCTGGGCAAGACTTGCGTTGTTAATTGTCGGGTGCTGGACGTAGACGACGAGGCCAAGACCTGTCGCATCGGCGGACACCAATTCAGGTCCGGGGACCCCATCGCCATCGACGGGCGCCTGGGGGCGATTTATCCTGGCCATCATGAGATCGGGCTGGCATCCATCGATGCGCCCTGAGGGAGGATGATGTCATGGCGGATGTGCTGAAAGGCAAGTTGCTCGGGATCAATGGACTGGGCCGTATCGGCAAGTTGAGCCTCTGGTACCACATGCACAAGCGGCACTTTGATGGTCTTGTGATCAACACGGGCCGTGAAGTGGGCGGCAAGCTTGAGGATCTCTGCGATGTGATCGCCAGCGATTCAAGCTATGGAACCATGGCTCGCTTTCTCGGCGGGGTGGGGTCAAAGCGAGACATCCGGATCGTTGACGAGGCCGAAGGCCTCATCGAAGCCCACGGCATGCCCATTCGCATCCTCCGGCAGGATCGCGACCCCAAGGACATCGCTTGGCGACGACATGGGGTGCGTCTGGTCGTGGACACCACCGGGGCTTTTTCCGATCCCACCGCCGCCGCCGATGAGCCCAAGGGCAGCCTGCGCGGGCACTTAGAGGCCGGCGCGGAGAAAGTCATCAACAGCGCGCCTTTCAAAAACAAGGACAAGACCAGAAAAACGCCCGCCGACAGCATCATGCTCATCTACGGCATCAACCACACGCGTTTTGACTCCAAACAACACCATGTCTTGTCCGCCGCTTCATGCACCACCACGGGCCTGGCGCACATGATGAAGCCCTTGATGGAGGCGAAAGAGACACGCCAAATCCTGACGGCCTCCATGTCCACCATCCACGCCGCCACCAACACCCAGAGCGTGCTGGATTCGGTGCCCAAATCCGGGGCCGCTGATCTGCGAAAGAACCGCGCCGCCATGAACAACATCATCCTGTCCACCACGGGCGCGGCCCGGGCCTTGGAGCAGGTCCTGCCGGAGATTCAGGAAATCGGCTTCATGGCGGATTCGGTGCGCATCCCAACGCAGACCGTATCCCTCATCAACCTGAACGTGACCTTCCACGCCTGGCTGGA
>JAFCZJ010000310.1 GCA_019314375.1 Deltaproteobacteria bacterium
CTGCGATAGTCGCCGACAAGACGGGTTCGCAGCTCAAGCCGGTGTTCCGCGCGCAGAGCAAGCAAGGGGCTGCGGATCAAGATCTCCGGCCCAGAACGGAAAACACTCCAGCCACCGCCATCCAGGCGCCACGAAATCTCGAAGGGCCTGGGGTCGTCGGCGCTGATTCGAAGCATGGCCTGGGGCAAAGTCGGCCCCCCGGGCGCGAAGATGGACATTTCGCCCAAAGACGGCATTCGCAGCGACTGTAACTGCACGTCCAGATGACGCCGACGCGTGACCGGCGCCTCCATCGCCAATTCAGCGTAGATGGCCAAATACTCATACCAGGGCGTATCCACTCGCTCCAGACTGGGTTCAAGCGCCTGAACCCTGAGCACGAAACCTTCCACGCCCGGCACTTCGATGACGCCCAAAGATTCGGTCAACATGGGCATGGCCAAGCCCAGCAAAGTCGGCAACAGGTTTTCGAGCACCAGGGGATCTTCGGCCAAAAGCTCATAATCCGTAGCCACCACGTTTTCGATCACGATGCTGCTCTCGTCGAAGGTGGGCAGAAGCCGATTGTCGGGCAAAAGCTCAAGGCCCAACAAGAGCGAAATATCCTGGGTCAAAGTAGCCAACTTGACCCAACGCTCGTCTATCAAAGCGTAGAAATCCAGGGCGGTCTCGGGCATGAGGATGGCCAACAAAGGCTCGTCGATGATCTTTTGGCCCTGGGCATCCACGGTAAATGTGCCGGCCCCGAACTCAGCGCTTGGGATGTGCTGGGGTCGCAACCGAAGTTTCATGGGCACATCCAAACCACCGGTCAACTTGTTCAGCGAGCCCAAAAGAGCCGACATCGTCCCGGAGGACAGCAAGCCCCCGGTGGCCTCCGTATCCAAATCAAGACACAACAAGCCGCCCCGGTATGCGTGATAAAGGGCCTGGTCCATGAAGGTGTCGGCCACGGCCAATGCCAGCATGTAGGGCTCGCCCGTGCTCGGCACCAGCTCGTCTACCGGCATGGGCATGCGAGCCGGGATAATCAGAGAAGGGATGTCTTCGTCCGCCGGCACGGGTACGCAGGCGCTGGGCTCGGCATCCAGGCCCGCGAACATGCGCATGCTCAACCCACCCGCCTCGACCAGGGGATCGTCGATGGCCTGTAACTCCTGTCCCACCGCCAATTCCATATCCAACATGGCATTCAATCCAGGCAAGAGATCCGCCAACAAGGCACCCATGTCCACCGAGCCCACCAGGCCCAAGGGAACAGCGCGACAAGATGGTTCCTCAAAGCAAATCTGCTCATCCACATCACAAGTCGAATCACCGGGACAACCGCCCGTATAAAAATCGCAAGGAAGACAAGCAGCAGCCCCTAAGGAGCCTGCCAGCATTTCATCCAGTTGGCCGGCCAACTGCTCATTCATCATGGTGACCATGAAGCCCTTGAGCGCCTCGATCAGTTCAGCCAGGGTGCCATAGCATTCCAGCGAGAAGTCCTCGTCGGTCAACTCCAGAGAGATACCGCTGACCTCAAAACGCATCAGGCCGTCTCGCTCATCGATGGAGAACAGAATATCCGCATGCAAGGGTTTGTCGACCACATGCACCGGCACGTCGCATTCCACATCCCCGCCGATGAAGATCATGCCGCTCATGTCCAGCAAGGCGTCCAGTTGCAGCAAGTCGGGTGCCACCGCCGTCAGGCTCGCGCCTTTGATGTCGGCATTCAGCGTGCAACCTGCCGGGCATATGTCTATTGCGATCGTAAAGATCACGGCATCGATGACCTCTTGCATGGGGGGGACTTCGAAACTCAAACCTTCAGGCATCAAACCCGCCAAAAGGGTGGGCAGCTCGCTCTCCACCATATCCAGGGCCGCGGGCGTCAGCCGAAGCTGCACGGCGTCATAGACCCTGTTCGCGGCATCCGGCGGTGCCTCCAAGGGCCCCACGCAGTCACAGCCCGTATCGCCACAAGCGAACATGCCCACAAACAAAGTCCAAACAGCAAACAAACGAATCAAGCGTCTTGTCATAACCTGCTCCCCTTCGCCCTATTGCGCCAGAGCGCCGCCGATGATGGTGTTGCCATCGATGCGCGTGATGTTTTGTGGGTCCAAGGCCAACACAGTGCCCGGCGGGAGACCGGCCACCATGCCGCTGAGATCAATGGCCGGCAAGGGGATGCTCGCCAACTGCCCACCGTTCAGCGCGGTCATCAAAGCTTCGGTCAAAAGGACCTCGAAACCGTCTCCGATGAGATCCACCAGGCCCACCAGGTTGTCCTGCACCACCAACAACTCGGTGTCGACCGAATCAAACCCGGTCAACACCAAGGCGATCTCGCCGTCTCCGACCTGTAGTTCCAGACCCATGGTGAGCGTGGCCCAGACGATGATGTCCACCGGCATACCGCCCATGTCAAAATGAACGTCCAGACGCATATCACCCATAAAAATGCGCAGCTCCCCATCGTCATAGCAATCGCCCGCCGCGGGCGCCAACATGCCGCTGATGGACAACTGCATGTTCTCGATGCCGTAGGCCGCAAGATCCATATCCCCCAACATGCTCTCCGGAATGGGGAACTCCAAGAGCCCGCCGTACCAGGCGGCATGCAAAAGGCCGTTCAGGGTGTCATCGCTCAACACAAGCTCAAAGGGATCAACCTTGGGCACCACCAGAAGCTGAGGCGGCGCACCGCAACCCTGCCTTAAGGGGAAACCCAAGTTCACATAAGGTGCGGGCCCAGCAGCCAAAGCCGTGGCGCGCAAACCCAAAGCGCCTCCGGCCGGCGTGAAATCGGTGAACTGGAAATCCGTCACCAACTGCACCGGAATGACCTCACCCGAACCATCCAGCCTCGGCAGATCAAAAGCCTCATTGAAAGCCAAGGCGCTC
>JAFCZJ010000311.1 GCA_019314375.1 Deltaproteobacteria bacterium
GGCCTGGCCGGCATCGCTGTTCGCTATGTGCAGCCTGCCAAGGCCGTATTCAGGTGAGCTGTCATAAGTATAGGTATTGCTGCCTTCCACCACATTGTCCTGGGTGAAGGTCTTTAGAAGGACGCGTTGCAGGTCGTCGTATTGGATGTCGATCTCCCGGTTTTCGGGCGATTGGGAATAGATCGTGTTGCCGTTGTCGTCATGGGCAAAGTTCCACTGGTTGTTGTTGGGTAGATTGACCTGCGTGATGTTGCCCAAGTAGTTGCGGATGTAGCTGATGGTGTTGTTCTCCGGATCCTCGGCCGACTTGATGCGATTGCCGGCATCGTACGAATAGATGGAGGTTTGGGCAAGACCATTGGGATCGCGGATTACGTATTTGATATTTCCCCATCCGTCGGACAGGGTTTTTAGTTCCTTGCCTTCCTCGTCGGTCATGCTCACGCTCAAGTCCCCGCCGTAGACGAAGGAACGCACGGCCGTGTCGCTGTTGACGGCGTCACGCACCCAACGTACGCGATCCAGGCCGTCGAAACCGTAGTCCGAGCAATCCGTGCAACTCAGGCAAACCAAGAGACCCTCGTAAGCGAAAGACGAGTTTTCGTCCTTTAGGCGGGGCTTGGTCACACAACTCAGTCGGCCGGACCCATCGTAAGCCACTCGGCGGGTGTAGGCATTGACCCCATCGAAATTGGCGGTCTCCTGCAAAAGGCGGCCGGTGCCATCGTAATGCCGTAGGGTGAAAGAAAAGAGATTTTCCCCTTCGTCGACCGTTGACCACCGATAGTCATGGACAGGCGAGCCACTGTTCTGGAAGGTGAAGTCGGCATAGGAGTTTTCCACCAGAACCTGCCAGTCAACGCCGCTGCTTGGCCGCCATTGCTCCTGCAAGACACGGCCAAAGCCATCATGGACCCAGCCGGTCTCGACCCCGTTGGGGTCGATGCTGACGACTTTCTGGCCGAGCCCATAATCCCAGGAAGAGGTCTCGGTCAGACCGGCGGTGGTTTTTGAGGTGACGTATTTGCCGTGAACCGGGTCCAGCACGTAGCTGGTGAGAACCGGGTTGCTGGTGTTGTAATCGGTTTCGCTGGTGAGCATGCCTAGCGAGTCATAGTTCTTTATTGAGCTGCCAATGTCCCCCTTGATCGAGGAGTTGTAACGGAGCACCCGCCGCAACAGGCCCTCGGTCAGGGTGGACGAATTGCTGGTGCTGTCGTGATAGAAGATCTGCTTGGCTTGTTGGATCCAAGACCAAGTGAATAACTCGAAATGATGCTGGCTCAAGGTTTCCTGTCTCTTCTTCACCAGCCAGCGATTGTTGCTGTAGTTGAGAAGCTCCTTGTAGGTGATGGTGCTCAAGCGCTGGCCGACGGCTTTGTTCATGCAAGTGCTCGTGCTGCACTCGCCAACATCGGTTTTTGTCAGCACACGCCCGTGACCCGTGTCATAAGTGTAACGTTTGCCGGTGGTCGTGCACTGGCTACCCAAGCATAGGGTCTTTTTCTTGAGATAGGCATAGGTGAACTGCGGCGTGGGCCAAGGCACGGTGTCGTAACGGACCAGGGGCGTGACCCCGTCCGGGGTCACGGAGGTCAGCTCTTGCCTGGTGGTCTGGCTGATCGAAATGCTGTCGGTGGCCGTGCCTTTGCTCGTCTCGGGCAAATCGCCCTGTGGGCCGGTCACCGTGCTGAAGATGAGCTTGCCCGGCTTGTATACATCTTGATGGAATTCGCTGTGGCTGGTGGTGCCTCGGGCCCAATCATTGATTTCCACCCAGCCGAAGCCGCGGAACTCTTTGTTGCCGGGGCTCTTGAAAATGGAGGGTGCGCCTACGTAGACGGATTGACCCTCATAGAGCCCGTCGCCGTAGCTGTAAAAGAGGCTGTGACTGCGGCCGGTGATCTGCTCATCACTCTTTACCCGGGTGACGACCGACATGGGGATGGGCATTTGGGCGTCTTGCGTGCGATTGGCGGGCATGTACTCGATGCTTACTTCCCCGCCAAAGTTGTTGATGACTTTCTTTAACTTGAAGGTGGACGGCAATGCACCCCGAACAAAACCAAATGAATTGCCGCTCTGGCAATACTCATCGCCCGAAACCCACTCCAGGCCGCCGTCCCCATCCAGATCCATGCGCATGTTTACGGTTTCACTGAACTCCGGGATCGTGGGCGGATACGCGGAGCCGTGGGTGTAGGTAAGGCCAAAGCTTTTCTGGTCGCCTCCCACATCGGCCACCTGGGGTGCGCCGAAGTACTTGCCTTCGTTGACACGCATATGCCACTCGTCATTGATCCAATAAAGGTAGTCCGGCAGGCCGTCTCCGTTCCAGTCTATGAATAGGTTCTCGGCCCATTCTTCCCGGGGCAGGGTGGGTTCCGTTACCTCCTTAGTCGATATATCGCCAAAGAAGCCATCATCCTCGGCTTGGCTGACGTTGTCGTCTAAGGAAAATAAGCTGTCGGGCAGTTCCAGCAGATCCTTGGAGGGATCGTAGGAAGAGTCCCGGCTGATGCCCAACCAGCCTATAAATCCCAGGGATACCGAAGCGTCCCAACCATGGCCATTGTTGTAGCAGACCCGTAATTCCTCCAGGTCCTCGAATGGATAGGTGGTATCCGGCTGAAAGAGGATGTCCGGCAGTCCGTCGCCGTTGATGTCGATGAGTTCCTTGATGGTGTAAACCACTCCCTTCTGCGACTCGGGCGCTTCGACCTTGACTTCCCACCCATGCCACCCTGCGATGACTACAGGCGCATCGCAGCCCCCGCCCCAACCCGTGTTCACAAACTGACCCTCCACGTTGGGGTCGTTAATAAGAACCCCCGCGCCAGTCAGCAGGTCCGGCCGACCATCTCCGTTTACGTCCCGCATTAGGGATTGTGTGA
>JAFCZJ010000017.1 GCA_019314375.1 Deltaproteobacteria bacterium
GTTGCTCATGCGAACCTGCTCCTCGCGTATGGACAGCACCGTCAACAGGAGAGTACGGCCTACGATGCCTGCAAACAGAGCCAGGGTGAACATGCCGGCCACCATCATGAAGGCACCCACGATCCTGCCCATGGGCATCACGGGCGTGATGTCGCCATAGCCCACGGTCGTCAAAGTCACCAAGGCCCACCAAAAACCATCGGACAGATGCTGTATGCCGCCCGGCCCACCCCGCTCGATCAGAAAAATACTCACGCCGCCCAAGAGAGTGGCCGCGCCCACCAGACTGAATGCGAAAGTATAAAGCAGGCGATTTTCCTGGAAGGCCCGGGCGATTCCCTGAAAGGGATTGGAATAACGAAAAACCTCGATCGTGCGCAGCAGGCGCAAAAGACGAAGAGCCCGCAAGCCTCTCAAGGCCGGCACCAAAGCCAAGACCGTGAGCAGATCGATAAGATTCATGGGCCGCAAACAAAAGAGCAAACGACCGGTCAGGTGAGCACGCAGCCGCCCGACGACCGAACGCTGGAAAAAATCCACCGTGGGGGGTTGGAAACTCAGGATGCGCACGGAAATTTCGATGGAGAACAGACCCAACACGATCCAGTCGGCCACGGCGAGCCAGGGTGCCCAGGGATGATCAATGCCCAAGGAGATGGTAACTCCGGCAATCCGGGTGGTGAAAGGCTGAGTGAATGGCTCTACAAAAAGCCCCCATGACCGCGGAGCTTAACACTTCTTCACACACGAGACAAACAGAACGCATACGAAACACGCACATTGGTCTTGTCTTCAGGTTTTCAAAAAGGACAAACCAAGCTCGAAAGGAGCAAATCAAATGAAGCGCATGCCTACAAAACCCATTCTCGTAGCCTTTGGTGCCACCCTGCTTCTCTCCCTGACCCTGGCCGCCTGCCACCGCCATCGCCAGGAACCTGACCTGGAACGAGGCAAACGCTTCCTCACCTGGCTGATCGACGATCATCTGGAAGAACTCAAAGCCACCGAGGATCAGCAAAGACAGATCCACGCCATTCGGGACCGGGTTTTTGTCCGGGTCGAAGAGCTGATGGTTCAACACAAACGCGAACGGGCCGCCAAAGCCCTGGCCATCCTGGTGGAAGTAAAGAAGGACCAGCCCGATCCGGACAAACTCCACCGCATGGTCGACGAGGGGCTCAAGCGCCACGGCGAGTTGGCTCATGAAGCGGTGGACACTCTCCTTGAAATTCACGCCGTGCTCACGCCGGAGCAACGCCGTCAATTGGGCGAGAAGCTGGCGGAGCGACTGGGAGCCAAGTAGACTGTTTGCAACCGGCGGGTCGGGCCCAGCGCCCGGCCTGCCCTCTTCGGAGGCCACCGTGAACCAAGATCCCATTCACGCCCTGCTCATCGAAGACGACGAGCGCCTTGCCGAATTGACGCGGGAGTACCTCGACGTCGTCTTGCTGGACTTGATGCTGCCGGGAAAGACCGGCATCGAAGTTTGTCAGCGCATTCGGGAGCAATCCGACGTACCTTTGATCATGTTGACAGCCCGGGGAGAAGAAGCAGATCGGGTTTTGGGGCTGGAGATCGGTGCCGACGACTATCTGGCCAAGCCCTTCTCTCCCAGAGAACTCCTGGCGCGCATCCGGGCCTTGCTGAGACGAAGCCGCGGCCGGGCCGGGCCCAAGAAGAGCCTGTTGCGCTGCGGCCCCTTGAGCCTGGACCCAGGCACCTACCGCGCTGAACTGGAAGGTCGGGATCTGGAGCTGACCAGCTACGAGTTCGGCCTCTTGCAGATACTGGCGGAACGAGCCGGCCGTGTACTCAGCCGCGAACAGTTGATGGACCTGGCCAAGGGCAACAGCGAAGAAGCCTTTGACCGCTCGGTGGATGTGCACATCTCACGCCTGCGCCAAAAACTCGGCGACGATCCGCGCCACCCTCGCTTCATCAGAACCATTCGAGGCGTGGGCTACCAGCTCATCATCGGAGCGCCGGAATGAAACCCAAGCGCCGACTTTTCTGGCGGCTTTATATTTATGGCCTGCTACTGCTTTTTGCTGTCAGCTTATCAACCGCATTGGCCGTCCACAGCCTGACCGACATCTCACCTATCGAGGGCATTCACAAACGAATCGCCGAGAGCCTGGCTCGCGATCTGGCCCAGCCCGAGAATCTCCAGAAGCGCCTGGATGAGCTCCGCTTCCTGCTCGATGTGGACCTGGCCATCTTCAATCGGCAAGGTCATCCAGTGGCCTCCTCGGGCTCAGGGCTTGACCACCCCCTTGACGCCGATCAGATGGGGCGACTGGGCCGGCAGGTGTTTTTCCACGGCCCAGAGGGCTTTCGACTGGCGCTGGCGCTCCCTGGGACCGAGGCCTACCTGCTCTCGGCCGTCAGGACCAGAGAGGGACCCCGCCGACTTCTGGTGGCGCTTTTGACCATCCTCCTGGTGCTGGGTCTCACGGCCTGGCCTTTGGCTCGCTCTCTGGCCAGACCCATCGAACAGCTCACGCGCACGGCAAGCGCCCTGGCCAAAGGAGAGCTGGATCAGAGAAGCCATCTCAAACGCAAAGACGAGATCGGCATCCTGGCCAAGACCATGGACGAGATGGCAGCCCGACTCCAGGCCCGCATCCGCGCCGAGCGGGAGCTTCTGTCCAACGTATCCCATGAACTACGCACGCCCATGGCGCGCATGCGGGTCGCCCTGGAGCTGGGACTGGAACCGGAGGCCGACTTGACACAGGCCCGCAGTCAACTGAAGGGCATGGCGGGCGACTTGGACGAATTGGTGCTCCTGCTGGAGGAAGTCTTTGCCATCGGCAAGCTTGAGTTGGCCGACGACGGAAGCGGCCGCATGCCGCTGACCCTAAGCTCGCTCCAGCTCGATGACTACATGAACGAAATCGCAACAGCCTTTGCCAAACGACATCCTGAGCGCAAACTGGACCTTCACCTGCAAGCGGAGCTCCCTCCCCTGGATGCCGACGGGGCCCTGCTGCGCAGAGCCATCGACAACCTGCTGGATAATGCAGTACGCCATGCCCAGGCCCCCGAAGATGCCGTCATCGAGCTATCGGCTCAACGAAGCGCCGACGGTCACATGCTGGAATTGGACGTAGCGGATTGCGGCAAAGGGATTCCGACCCAGGATCGAGCCCGACTTTTCGAGCCCTTCTACCAGGCCGACGCCAGTCGCTCCACCGCCGGACGCGGCCTGGGGCTGACCCTCTGCAAGCGCATCGCGGAGTCCCACGGCGGCGACGTCATCCTGATGGACGGGAAGAGCCAAGGCAACGTATTCCGCATCAGCCTTCCCTTCACCAGCAAAAAAGCATAAAATCCCCATTCATAGAGCCATTCATCGAGCCATGGGGAGTGATCATGAATACGTGCACAACAAAGACCGCCGGTCATCTGACTCAAGGCCTTTCACAAGCTCTATTGTGGGCCATCGTGCTCATGTTCGTATTCGTCGCTTGCGGTGGAAACAATGACACCGAGCAGAACGAAATCGCCACCGACGCCGAAATCGTGGCCTTCTGCGAAGCGTCCATCGCCGAGATCGAAACCAGCTCTTCTGTCGATCAACTTGCGGGATTTGAAGAGATCACCCAAAACGTCGCCGACTACGACTACAGTACGCCGGACGCCCCGAACGATCCGCCTGGGGCTTACACCTTGGAACCAACCGGACCCGCGCATTATTATAAAATGTTCGGGGTCATCGCCTTGCTCAATGGCAATCGTTCCGCCGCGCTCTGGGCATCGCTCCAAGCGACCATCCAGGCCCCCTCCGATCCCGAATTTCTGGCCCAGGTCGGAGCAGTCCTTATCAACTCAGAGCGCTGTGAGGAGGCGACGACCTTTCTGAACAAAGCAAAGCATATCGATGAGGACCATGAGCTCTACCGCATGAGCCTTTCGGTCGCCCACTCCTGCCTGGAGGAAAAAAAAGAGGCCATCGCAGAGATGGAAAAAGCAGTGGAGCTCGCCGAAGACAACCTCCTCGCGAAAGAAGCGCTGAAAGACCTCTACCTGGAAGAACTGGACTCAGCCACGGAACCACGAGAGGCCATGCTTTTCACCTGCTACGCAGACATCGTCGAGGCCATCAAGCTCTCGAGCGCTCAAGAAGCATCCGACTTCACAATGAGCAAAAGTACCGAAGTATCCGAGTTGACCTCGGTGTTCTTGGATCTGTTCATGGCCATGCCCACGGACATCCCGGAAGGCTTCCTCGAGTCCCTCGATGCAGTCGACACGGAATACAACAACCGCTATGAAAATTCCTTCACCGCCCCCCTGGAGCAAGCGGTCAATGACTTATCCGACGTCATTGCAAGCGAAACTGAATCGATCAGCCAGGGGGTGATGGATTGCTGCGAAACCAACAATTATGCATGCTCCTGCTTCTATAATTACTGCTCCGACTACATGAACCTTCAGGAAACCGAGGTCTTTCCCAGAACCAACGCGGCATTACAAGCGTTCTTGCCAGGAAGCCTCGTCTTGTTCAAAGACCGCGAGTTGGCCTCGTTGGGAGAAATCGTCCGGCAGCAGGAACAAATATCGGATACCACGGCAGATTGGGCTTCTCGCTACATCTACAATTTGCAGGCCATGCATTGCAAAGAAATCAGCCTGGAAGTCGCCTACGCCCTGCAATCCGCTTTCTGGCAATATGAAAGGGCAAAGGCCGAATGCGAACTGGAAGAAATGTGCAGAAACGCCGAAGAAGCTGCCCGCCAGACGGAATTGCAACAAAAAATCGACGATGCCCGAGAGGCCGAGGCCGCTCGCCTGGAAGCGGAATCTCTCGCAAAGCAAACGGCCCATGACGCCGACATCCAAGGTGAGCTCTGCCTCGACTCATTGGGCTGTCTCGGCGTGGACGGCAGCAAATTGACGCTCAAAATCGGTGGTCCCGTCTTCGCCTCCCTGGGCGTCGATACGGCCAAGTTTGGCGTCGAAATCCGAGCCGGCGTGGGCATCAGCGACCCCACCGGAAATCTGGCCGCCGCCGATCTGTCTCTCGGCGGTGAGATCACAAGCAGCGGTTCATCCATCGATATCAAACAGAGTCAAAGCATGGCCGCAGGCACCATCAAGTCGGAAATCTCCATATTCAAAATAAAAAGCGATTTCTAACGAGATCACCCCATTTTGAAGGCCGCCATCAAGTGCAAAAAAAACTATCCAGTATGACCTTGATAGGATTGATGAGCCTGCTTGGACTCATGGGCTGTGCCAGCGGACCCTTTCCGCCATGCCGGTCCGTCAGGCCCTGCCCGGCAAGCCTGGATGCTCAGACTGCCGAGATTCCCATCGGCACTCTGATGGCCAATCGCGGCAAGAGCAATTATCGTATCAGTCGATTAGGCGAGAGAATAGCCTGGCTGCAGGTATCCGGCACTTCGCAGGCACTGTTTACCCGAAAAATCGGGGGTGATCGAGATCGGCAACTGGTGGAACTCGATGATGGAGGGCTTTGGCCCTGGTCATTCGCTCCTGATGGGCGCAGCCTGTTATACTATGTTGACAACAAAGGCGATGAGCGCTTCCGCTTGCGCCAGGTATTCCTGGATGGAAGTCGGGATCGCGAGCTTCTGAAAATGTACAGTCGTGTAGGTTACCCGATCGACATTAAGGGTCATTTCCTACTGGCTCCACAGTGGCACCAAACCGGCCACAAGCGTTGGTCGCGGGTTGTCGTTCGGGTGGATCTCCGCACGGGTGAGCATTCGATCATCGAAACCACGCCTAAAACCAAGGTCATCCGTTGGATTGCCGATCGTGAGCAACAAATCCGAGCGGCCATGGTGCACGGAAAAAACAAGACTCGAATTCTCCTGGCCCGTGACTCGGTCGAGTCCGAATGGCGGGTCATGCGGATCTGGACCAAGGGAGAATTGGGCCAGCCGATAAGATTTAGCCGGGACGGCAAGTCTATGCTCCTGAGCGAAACCAGCGACACCGACCAACCCCGGTGGGGCTGGCTGAACCTGGAAAACGGCATCCTGCGAGAGGTCTTTTACTCCCCTGATCGAATGCCGATGACTTCCGTTTGGCTCGACGGCGAGCCAGCGGCGATAGCGAGCGAATACGCTCGCCGAAAATGGCATATTTTGAACGAAGCGATCAAACCCGATTTCAAAATCCTGACTGAGGCCTTCGGGCATGACTTCACTGTGACAGGCAAATCAAGTAACAACAATCGCTGGTTGATCAGTGTCGACAAGGACTTGGCCTCACCACGAACCTTTCTCTATGATCGCGGGGAAGCTCGCCTCAAGCTGTTGGGGACAGCGATATCCGGGCTAGAGGAATACGAACTGGCCCCTATGCGGGCGGTGAAAATTCCCACCGAAGACGGTCTCACCTTGCTGGCCTACCTCACCCAGCCAACAGGTCTATCCGATAATGAGCCCTCTCCTCTCGTACTGCTGGTTCACGGTGGACCCGAGTCTCGAGATCGCTGGGGCTTTGATCGATGGGCGCAGTTCCTTGCCAGTCGTGGCTATTCAGTACTTCAGGTCAATTTCCGGGGATCATCAGGTTTAGGCAAAGCCTTTGCCCTGGCAGGGAGTGACAACAGGCTCTGTGGAAAAACACCCCAGGATCTGGCCTCTGCACTCGCCTGGGCCAAAAACAACCTGAAAATTCTACCCAATCGGGTGGCGGTCATGGGATTCTCCTATGGTGGCTATGCGACTCTGGCCAGCCTTGCCCAGACCCCGGATCTCTATGCCTGCGGCGTGGATGGTTTCGGAATGTCCAACTTGATCACACACAGAAAAATGACGATAGATCCTCAGGCGTCACTAAAAGAGGTCCGCCATAAGGTCTTCGATCCTCGCAGGAAAAAAGCCCGAAAGGGTTCACCTATCCGAATGGTAGAGGCCATCCAAGCACCAATCCTCATAGCCCACGGCAGCAATGATCCCCGGGTAAAGATTGACCAAAGCGCTGACTTCGTGAAGGAACTGCGCGACGCAGGAGGCTGCGTCGAGTACGTGGTCTACCCGGACGAGGGTCACGGCTTCCGCCGTCAGGCCAACCGGATCGATTTCGCCAAACGACTAGAAACCTTCCTGGCGCGCCACCTCTGCGGCCGAACCGAAGCATCTCGTCCCTAGAATAACCCCTTCGGAAAAACTGCCTGCACCCAAAAATCCGCGAGAAGCGAGAAGAAGAAGGGACGGGGAAACAAACTCAAAAACGTGGCGGGTTCAAGGAAAGCATCTTCGCAAGGCCTCCGCCACGCCACCGGCATCACAAGCCGCCACGATCTCGAAGCGGGCCCGTAGTTCGGCTGGCGCCCCGGCCACCACAAAGCCTTTCCCCGCCCAATCCAGCATATCCTCGTCGTTGTGATCGTTGCCCACCGCCACGACCTGCTCAGACTTCAGTCCCAACCTGGCGCAGAGTCTGGCGCATGCGGCGGCCTTGGAGACCTGGGCGGGGAAAATCTCCACCCAGGTCGAGGCGTGGTCGATAGGCGAAGTCGCGCGAATGACGCTGCAATCGGGCAAGCATTCGCGCAAGTCGAGATGCGCCTCGTGGCCATTGATGGGCAGCACGGCGATGAACTGCCCCACCCTTTTCAGCTGCTTTTCGGGCCCGTCGCAAAGCCAAGCCCGCTTTCGTGCCAGCGCTTCCATCCGGTCCATGTCGGGGTTATCAAGGCCTGACAAGCGCTTGATGGCAAAATGGTGATTGTCGGGCACAGGCCCATGCCGGCTGAAGTCCAGCCGAGCCTCCGACAAGACCTGCTCCACCCGCCCTGCTTGCTCATCTTCAAAGTTGTGAACTTCGAGCCAGACGCGGTCTTTGGCCCCCCAGCAAGCAGCCCCCGAGGCCACCAGCAGGTAATCGAGTTGCGCCGCCAAATTCTCCGGTATCACGGACTGCAAAGAAGCCATGGATCGACCGGTCACCAAGGCACGCACCACACCTCCGGCACCTGCTTCTCGCAGCGCCGCGATGTCGTCAAGACCCAAACGGCCATC
The DNA here is from genome assembly GCA_019314375.1 of Deltaproteobacteria bacterium. Taxonomy (GTDB): domain Bacteria; phylum Myxococcota; class B64-G9; order B64-G9; family B64-G9; genus JAFCZJ01. The sequence continues at coordinate 8,004 of JAFCZJ010000017.1, forward strand.
GGGACTTCGCAGGGTACCGTCGAAGTCCAAGGCCACAAGGCCCACGGGGGGTGTCATTTCCTCTTCACGGCGCATTGAAAAAAATCCAAGCTGTTGGGGAGTCCAACCCGCAACTAATCCCTGAAGAACTGCGGGTTGCGCGCCCGATAGCCATCGAAGCTTCCCAAGTCGATCCGGCGAGCATGCTCGACCAGCCTGCGTGACATCTGATCCACATCATCTGCGGACCAGGCCCGAGCCGGCAGCGAGTTGATGAGGCCTCTGGTGTTGCCCTGGATGGTGAGCAAGGGATCGCCTGCGATCACGATGCCCAAAAACCACTCGTCGTCCCACACACCGGCGGCGTTGTACCATCGCCTATAGGACTCACCCCAAGTGCGTCCCGAGGCCAGGTTGCTGTGAAAAACCTCCGGATTGTAGACGCCACCCGTTTTGGTCGAGCCGATGTCCGCGAGACCGTAACTCGTCCGGGTCATATAGGTCTGTGAAAGGCAGCCGGAGGCCTCGGTGTAGCGAGCCCCCGAGCAGTTGAAAAGATTGATGAACGAGGCCCGGTGATCGCCACTGATGACCTCACTCAGATAGACCATCTGATAGTCGCCCTGGTGGGTGATATACAGTGCCTGGGGAGATGCGTGTATCCATTGATAGACATACTCCGCGCCGGCACCCTCCAGGCGGCTCAAGTAATTCGCCCGCGTGGTCTGGTTGGTGTCGTACAAGAGGTCACAGGTCGAATAGATACTGTCCAGCCCATAGTTTCCGGGATAAACGGCCCAATCGTCATCCATGAAAATGAAGGCCTGCTGCGGCAAAAGCGAGCCGTTCGTCCGGTAGTCGTGCACCTTGGCCAGGTAGTCCCCGATGCGAGACGCGTTGCCCGTGATGCGTGAAACGAAGATGTCGGCGGAAAGACTGGAATGCCCGTCGTAGAGGCCGTCGTTGTCGGCATCGGTCCAGTTCGCGTCCAAGTCCATCAGGTAAATATCGCAGGGATACTCCTCGTGCATGGGGTCAAAATCCTGCCAGCACTCGCATTCATACCAGGCCGAGGGCAGATGACCGAGCAAGAACGCGCCCTCGATGGCGTAGTCGTTCCGCGCGTTCACCAACAAGTCGCGAAGGTCGGAGGCGGTGCCGGAGGTCCATTCGATGACCCGCGAGGCATGCCCCGCGTCGCGCAAGTCCTGCTGATAAGTGGCCAGGGCAGCGGTAAGCCCTGTCAAAACCGAGTCTTCAACCACGATCACGATGTCGAGATCACAGTCTGCCGGGCAAGTCTGCAAAGTCTCATCGCCATCGCATTCGCCATTGCCGCACAGGCTGCAGGTAAAGCCGTCGCCGGTGTAGGGCAGGTTGCAACTGCAAGAGTAGAAACCCAGGGTATTTGAGCAAGAAGCGTTGGGATCGCAATCATGCGTTTGCTCAACACATTCGTCGATATCGGAGCAAGAGACGCCGTCCCCGCGGAAACCCGTGTCGCAGACGCATGATCGATCGAGACATGTCGCATTCGCGTCGCAGGCATCGGTATAGAAACAATCCTGGAGACTGTCACAAGCGTCCACGGTGCAGCCGTCCCCATCGTCACACAACAGGTCGTCGGCTGCATGCTCGCAACCCGTGGCCGCCTGGCAGCTATCCACGGTGCAGGCGATCTGGTCATCGCAGGAATCCCAGGTTCCGGCACAGCCCCCCCCCGAACAGACGTCGTTCAGGGTGCATCGGTTTCCATCATCGCAGATGGCTTGATTGTAGGTGTGTTGACAAAAACTCTGAACACAAGCGTCGTCGGTGCAGGGGTCGTTGTCTTCGCAGCTTGCGTCATGCAGGCACTCGCCCTCCTTGCAAACAAGGTGGTCTCCGTCGCAGTCGATGAGGCAGTGCTCCAGGATCTCTTCGAAGTCCCCGCATGAGTTCACCCAATAGGTGATCCCATCGGTGCAAAAGGTCTGATCATGAGACGTGCAATTTTCGCCGTCACAACTACTCATGAAGATCAAAGGAATAAGAAGCAGAATGGTCGAAATCGTCGATCGGAGCATGTGCATCCTCCATTGAGGTGAGTCCAGTCTAAGGTGCGCGCCGCGAGAAATCCAGGTTCATGTCTTGACCGAGCTACAAGCTTGGCGTTATCCATCGATGGTTATGCTTGCCGACAAGCCACATGCCTTTTGGGCTCCGGTCCTGGCCTTCATTTTTAGCGCCTCCTGCCTTGCGGCGTTGCAGATCGTCGACCCCATGTCCCAGCCCATGTTGCTGGCCGAGCGCTTTTTCCCCGGGGCCGGCTGGGTGGAACTGGGGCTCTTGGCCGCCTGGGCCGCCTGGCTCTGCCAACGCATGTTGGAGCCCAAGCGCCAAGCCTTTTGGCGCCTGCTGGCCTGGAGCTTGTTTGCTCTGGTTTTTTTCGCGCAATTGGCTTTGGGCCTGGCCGGCTGCGAAGCCTGCCTGATGACGGGCGACTTGCATTTGCCTGTCCCAGCCGTCATCGCCGCGGGTCCTGTTTACCGAGGCGCTGGATGGTTCATGCCTGCCCTCTTTCTCATTTCAGCCCTTATTGTGGGCCCGGCCTGGTGCAGCCACCTTTGCTATCTGGGCGCGGCGGACATGCATCTTTCGCGCCTGCGAAAAAATCCCCTGCCCCTTCCATCCTGGATGCGACGCGCCCGCTGGGCCATGTTGCCGCTGGTGCTGGCGGTGGCCGCGGGTCTGAGACTCTGCGGAATCGGAGGCTGGACGGCGGCCATCGTGGGTCTGAGCTTCGGCGGCCTGGGTCTATTGGTCATGGGCATGGTCTCACGAAAAATGGGCGTCATGGTCCACTGCACCCTCTGGTGCCCCATGGGCCTTCTGGCCACTCTCCTGGGCAAAATCTCCGTATTTCGCCTCCGCATCGAAGACGGATGCACTCACTGTGGGGCCTGTACGCCAAGCTGCCGCTACGACGCCCTGAATGAAAAAGACTGGCTTCGAGGCCAGGCCGGCCAGAGCTGCTCGCTTTGCGGCGATTGCCTCTCCAAATGTCCACACGACCAGCTAAGCCTCGGATTCTTTTGGGGACGGAGTAAGTTGGCCAGGCCCATTTTTCTGGCCTTGATCAGCGCTATGTCCGCAATTTTCCTGGGACTTGCCCGCATTTAGTCTTATGCTAAAGCGCATGGTTACGTCCGTTTCGCCTAGAGGAGAGCAGCATGCGTCATTCAATCATTTGGACAATCGCCCTGGGCTTTTTCGTCATGGGTCTGCTTTGGAGCCCGCGGGCCTCGGCGGTCAAGTACATGTCGCTCAAACAAGCGGTCACGTCCTTCCTGCCCGAAGGCAGCAAGATCTTCAAAACCACAAAGACCCTGAACGCCGAGCAAAAAACAATCCTTGCGGACAACTATGGATGGCGAGCCGACACGGATAAAGTCAAAGTTTACCTGGGCAAAGACGCGTCCCAAAAAACCCTGGCCTATGTATTCATCTTCAAGGCCACCGCCTCGGACTGGTACCACAAATTCGCCGTGGGACTGAGGCCCGACGGTTCGGTCATCGCGCTTCGGGTGATGGAATTGAGCTGCGACTGGGCCTATCCCATCCGACGAAAGAGTTTCCTGAAACAATTCGACAACAAGCGCCACTCGGACCCCCTGACTGTGTGGGACGACATCGACGGCATCACCAGAGCGACAGTCTCTTGTGAGCTGGCCGCTCAGGCGACGCGCAAGGCCGTATCCCTACACCAAATGTTTTTCGCGGACGGCAAACCCGCCAGCCCTTCGGCCAAAATCAAGAACGCCCGCCAAAAGGGTCTGAATCGCATCAACCGGGCCAACAGCAGCGGTCGCTGAGTCAGACCATGACCAAGCACCGACTCGTCGCAAGTTTCCTGGGGATTCTTCTGGCGCTGCCTGCCTGGGCAGCCGAAACAGTCACCAGCCGCCAAGAAAAGCACATGGGCACCTACGTCACGATCACGGTGGCGGCCCCCGAATCGCCCGAGGTCTTGGCTTCCATCGCCGCGGGCTTCGCCGAAGTCAATCGCTTGGAAGACCTCCTCAGCGAGTGGCGCGCCGACAGCCAGATTTCCAAAGTGAACCGCGCCGCGGGCCAAGAGGCGGTGGTTGTAGATCCTGAGTTGTTCAAGGTGGCGAAAATGGCCCATGAGGTGTCGGCTAAAACCCACGGAGCCTTCGACGTGACCTTTGCGGCTTTGTCCGGTCTTTGGGACTTCAAGGCAAAAAAACCAGTCCTGCCCGAGGATGAAAACATCGCCAAAGCGATCAAGCTGGTGAATTGGCGAGGGCTCGGCCTGGACGCCAAATCCCACAGCCTCCATCTCGCCCAACCCGGCATGCGCTGCGGCCTGGGCGCCATCGCCAAGGGCTATGTGGTGGATCGGGTCAGCGCCATACTCAAAGCCCGCGGCCAAGCCAACCACCTGGTCATCGCCGGGGGCGACCTCTACGCCGCGGGACGCAAGGGCGGAAAACCCTGGCGCATCGGCATCCAGCATCCGGCGGGTCGAGGTCTTTACGCGGCCATGGATGTCGTCAACCAGGGCGTGGCCACCAGCGGCAATTACGAAAAATTCTTCATCCTGGAAGGCAAACGCTACCACCACATCCTTGATCCTCGAACCGGCCGACCGGCGCGGGGCGCATCGTCGGCCACGGTGCTGGCCAAAACCGCGGCCGAAGCCGACGCCTACGCCACGGGTCTTTTCGTTCTGGGCCCAGAGGAAGGCAAAAAGCTTGCCGAAAGCATCCCAGGCTTGGACGTACTCTTTTTTCGAGAAGACTACTCAACCACGGCCACAGACGGCATCACCAGCCGCCTACAGCCTGTCATCCGCGGCGAAGCTGAATAACACATCCCTGTCGATGCTTGTGTCGAATCAGGGTTCGACCAAGCGCGCTACGAGATCGTCTATCATCAACTTGGCCGCTTGGCCTGAGTTGCCGGGCTGCATTCCGAAGATCAACAGATCAACATGGCCCGCAGCCAGCGCTGCCTCCGGGGGCAAATCCAGGTCCAGACGTGTTTGAGCCGTGCCGTCTTCGCGATGGTGGCCCAGGACCCGCCAAACCGCAGCCGGCTCATCCCAAATCGCCACCCCCAAACCCTGATAAGAATCACCGTTGTCGCCGAAGCCCAGACCGCTGGCCACCGAACTGATCACCAAGTCCTCGACTTGCAGGGGCCCCAGTTCGAACAGGTCCAAATGTACGCGCAAGGCCGGCAACTTTCCGGGGGGCGCGGCGATCCTTCGCTCGCTGCCCTCGGGCCCTTCCATGCCTGTCCCGCCGAGGAGTAGCACCCCGGCCAGACCCGCGAAAGACAGGGAGCGGGCTTGCTCGGGATTTCGCTGAATCCAGCTTTCTCCATCCCAGATCCAAAGGTCATCGAGCGGAAGACCCTGGGCACCCAAACCACCAAGCAGCACCATTCGTCCCAAAGCCGCGTCCCAGCTCAACCGAGCCCCCTCGCGGGCCGGAGGGGATGAATCCAGCGAACGGTGATGCCAGCCCTCGGCGTCACCGATCCAAGTCTCGTTGCTCACGCTGCTGTCAGTTCGTCCACCGAACATGACGACCTGCTGCCGAGCGGGGTCATAGGCCATGGCCGAATGCTTACGTGGCGCAGGACCCGAAAAATCAGCCTGCCGCCAAGAACCCCCCTCAAGGAACCACAAATCCGCCAGCAGCCGATTTTGTGCATCCCTGCCACCAAAGAGCCAAGTAGTCCCGAGGTTGACGTCGTGGGCCATGGCGTGGCCGCATCGAGCAGCCGGTCCTTCGGGCCCCGCCGACCAGGCCCCGTCCCCAAAGACCCAACAATCGCCCAATACGCCGTCTTTCGTACAGCCACCAAAGAGCACGGCCGAGTCGTCTTCTTGCCACACCATCGAATGGTGTTCCCGGGCCACCATAGCCCCCGGCAAGGAAAGGCGACTCCATTGCAGGCGATCCAAGACTCCATCCCAAATCCCCAACCAGGAATCGGCCAAGAGCTCGCCAGCATCGGGACCCAAATAAAATTCGGGCCAGGCCCTACCGCCCATCAGCAATACCTGCTCCGGCGTCCCGTCGGCCGCCTGGCGACCGGCCAGGGTGTGATGGGACCGAGCCTTGGGCAATTCAGGCGCGGACAGGACCTCGGTCCAATCCATACCGTCCCAAGACCAGATCCCACCCTGCGCGCCAGTGGCCGTGGTACCGCCAAAAAGAAAAGTGCGATGAACGCTACCTCCAAAAAAGACCAACTGGTGACCAAAGGTAGCCGGAGGGCGATAAAGAGGGTGTTTGTGCTGCCAGGCCAACTCGTAGGGATCCAACTCCCAGGTATCCGAAAAAATCTGGTCCCCCGATTCGCCTGAGGAGGTGGTGCCCCGTCGTGCGCCACCGAACATGACTATCACACCGCGACTCCAATCGAAGGCGGCGGCCGTGTGCACCCGTCCCGACGGCCTGTCTCCCGACGGGTTGACCGTCTCGACTCGAAGCACATCCCAACCATTTAGAGGCTGCACGAAAACGTGCAAATCATCAGGATATTCGGGCTCAGGCTCGTGGTAGTCTGGGCTGCCCCCAAAGAGAAAAACCTGCGGTGTTAAGGTTACATAATCCAACAGAAGCGTTGCCCCGACACGCCGGGGCACCTGTCCAAGTTGCGGCGTAATAGCCCGCCAGGTGAAAGTTGGATTATCGAATGAAGTATCCTGGTCCAACAACCAAACCGTGTTCTCGTTTTCTTCGATATCTCCGCCCACCATCATGATGGTTTCCCAAGCATCTACGCATGCTGGATACAGTCGACCACTCGGCCGTGATGCCCCCAACTGCACGGCAGGGAACCACCCAACCCCCATCAATTCATCAGCCAGCCACAGCCATAGGTCGTTGGGGCATTCCTGATCGCCGGCTGAATCGCGGCGGCAGCCTCCGAAAAAAAGCGCGGCGTCCACATCGTAATCCACACCATAGGGAGCGACTTCGGTCTCGTTGGAAACCATGACACCACCGCTTCGAGTACCCGGACCATCACCTGCGGCCAGAGCAAATCGCTGCGCAGAGGCACCTGGAAAAAAGACGCTTTCCATGCCGGATTCATGGTGAAAAATCGCGCCGTCAAGAAAACTGGAGGGGCCTGATGCTTGGTTGGGCACGGTGGCCTTGGCCGCATTTCGGATCCCTGGCCAGCGCTCTCCCGAAGGGATGTCCTCGATTCGCCAGACCGAATCCAGCGAGGCTGCCACCTCCAAGCCCAGATCATCGACCAGTACACTGGCCCGATAGGCTGCATCCACAGGCTCGGCCTCGTCGCGAGGGTCGGGTCTCGTAGTTGGCGCGGGCTCCACCAGCCCACCCACGCCGCTTTTCAAGATGCCGTCCGCGGTAATATATGCCCCTTGTAGCTCCGCCTTCAGGGCATAGCTCGGCCCGCCGTCCACCGCGCCCGCCAGGCTCAACTCCAATCGTCTGCGCACCGACTGACGGGGCAGTATGTTGCCGTTCGCGTCCCCCGCCTCGATCCAGAGGGTCTCCAGCAATGGGTCCACGTTCAGATGCGGCAAACCGCCAGCAGCATCCGCCACGAACTGGGCCAGAGCTTCAGTGTCGTTTTCCGTGGCAAAGAGGCTCACCTCTGCCCCCGTCTCGAAAGCGCCAGGCTCTGCCTCAAAAGTAGCCTGTCCGCCGGAACGCCGGATGTGCCAAACGAGATCCCGGTCGTAGCCCACCTCAAGGTCCAACGTCACCCCCAGGTCCAAAGTCAACAAGGCCTGGTTGCCCACAAGATCCGTCAAACGCAAGTTGGCCAACAGGGGCCCGGAACCCTCGTGGCCCAAAATCAAATAGATGCAGTCGTAGGCCAGTTCCTGATTTTCCCGAGCCAGACAGCTCATGGGGCCCCAGGGCAAATCCACCCTGGGCAAAACGCGCAAAGGCTCGCTGACCTCAAAACCCAATTCCACCACCCCCCCCAAGCCCACCATGCTCGCATCCACATCTGGAGCCCCAGTCAAAGCCGGCACAGTGAGATCGAAGCGCAGCATAGCCGAATCGCTGCGATCGCCGCCCGGGCCGCTCAAGCGAACAGTCACCGGCACATCCACATCCTCCGGCTCCGAGCCCCGCACCCTGTATTCGAATTCGTAGACCTCGCCCTTGACGCTCAGCAAACCAGCCGCCACGCCATCCACCTCCACCACCGGTTCAGACGACATCTGCCCCAGAACGGAAAATGAAATATGTAGGCTATCGTCCAGACCCGCCAACTCCGGCGTCACCTGCAAATCGATGATCTCCAATTCGAGCTGCGGCGGATCGAACTGCCGTTCGCAGGCCGACAAAACCAAAGCCAGACAGAAAAGGAATCCAAGGCGACGACAAGCCATATCTGACCTCCAAAACAAAACGAGAAAACGTAAATCCGAGTATAGCCACGCTTTATTTGGAGTCAAAAGACCCATTGTCACCTTGCAACAAATGCCACTAGAATTTCTGCTTGGAAGTCGATATATTTTGGGGCAGGGTTGTGATGCGGGCGGGAGCAGGAGGCAAGACGGTCCATGGCGTTTTTAAGAAAAGATCGAACCATCGTCTTTGAATCAGTCGCTGAGTTTTTGAATCACTATGATTCCCACATCGCCAAGCATGGCCTGTACGTGCAAAGCCACTTGAATTGGCCCATGCGGAAAATGGCGGACTTTTTGCTCACCATCGAGGGACGGGAGGAAAACGCCAAGTTTAAGGCCGAGGTGGTTTTCTGCGGTGGCGGCAACGTGGGCCTGGAGATGGATCGAGCCCAAGACAACAAGATGAGGGTAGAGAGCCTGGTCAACCAGTTGCGCACAGCCCCCGTGCTCAAAGACGACGGCGTGGTCATCTACTCATCACTGAAAAAGTTTCGTGAAGACTACGCCAGCGGAATCAGCTCGGGCGGATTGCATCTGGAGAGTTCAACCAAGTGGCCGCTAAACGAGCGCAGGACCTTCACCCTGCGCATCGCGGGCTTTGCCAAGGAACTGACATTTCGTGCCCAGGCGGTCTTTTCCGAGGGCGGCCTGACGTCCCTGCGCCTGGATAACGATCCGGAGGCCCGCGGCGCCCTTGAGCGCTTCGTGACCGAAGCCCATGCCGCACTGCCCTTAAAACCGGTCGAGACGACAGAAGCTGAGCCCTCCCAGGAGCCAAACCGGGCAAGCCCAAATGAAATAGAGGTCTTTCCCGAATGTCGAGGCACGGTTTTCCCCTTGCGGAAGGCCAAGGATCTTGCCCAGTTTACTTTCATCGAATTCGACCCGGGCAAGCACCATGACTCGGATCTATTCAGCCTGATCGCAACGATCAGCCAACTGGAGGAACCGGTCGCTCTGACCTTGACCGCGGACAAGCATGAGCATCGGATCCAGTTCAACGAGCAAGGCCGCGTGGTGGCCTACAGCGGACATCAAGCCGACATCAATTTACTCAAGCAACTGGCCAAAAACCGCTATATCGACGAGGCCCAGATCGACGAAGTCATCTCGGCCGTGAACCCATCCAACCCGGCGTCCGAATTGGTTGTTGAAAAAAAAATAGCCACCGCCAAGCAAGTGGCCATTTCCCTGGGCGATCTGCTGGTGACCGTCCTCGCAGACCTGCGCAACAGCAAGGAAATTTCCTTTGTGTTGGTGGGCTCGGCGACCGAGGCCGAAGAAGGCACGGCCTTCGTCGAGTTGCTGGTGCCCTGGATGGAGAATGCACTGAAAGCCTTGCCGCCGTCGGAGATCAAGCCCCTATTGGCCAGCCTGTGGAAAAGGTACCCCAAACTGACCACCGATCCCACCTGGAAGCTCAGCCAAATGGAATTGGGGGACGAAGAATACGATTTCGCCAAGAGTCTCTCGGGGGCCAGAACCCTGCCCCAGGCCCTGAGTGATTTCGCCAAGAAGGACAGGGACCGCTTGATGCGCCTGGCCATCATCCTGAAGACGGTCGGCACGGTTGTGGTGCTGAACAACCCGGGGGATCAAGAGCCTGAAGACAACAAACCGATCCTGCGCAAACCCACGAAAACCAAAAAGACGCTCAAGCAACTCCTGCCCAAGGGGCAGAAGAAACAAGACAAAAGCAAAATCGTGCTCGAACTTGAAGTCGAGATTAAAAAGCTGGAAGAGGCCAGCATGTTCGACCACCTGGGGGTACATTGGTCCGTCCACCCCAGCATGTTCGAAAAGGCCATGCAAGAACTTCACTTGAGGTACGGCAAAGACTCGGACTTGGCCCGCGACAGCCAGGAGGCGGCCCACCTATGCCACAAGCGCATTGATTTCGCTCGCCGGGCCTTGCACTACTTGAAATCCCCCTACAAGCGCATGGAGTATCGGAAGTCCGTCGTGCCCTTCGCTCACCTGAAACATACGTCCACCATGCTGGCCAGCAAGGCTGAGCAAGCGTCTCTTGGCAAACAGTTCGCCCAGTCCATCGCCATCATGGAAGTGGCCGTGGAGCTGAATCCAACACCCGAGATGAAAATGAAGTTGGACACCCTGCGCAAGCGGGCCCGACACTGAGGCGATCATGTCCCCCTTGCCACCGGCATCCATCCTGGCCGCCTGGAAGCTCGCAGACCGGTCTTGCGAAACCGTCTCCGGCGGGCACATCAATCTGACATTCCGGGTTCGAGATATTTCAGGCGACCTTTGCCTGCAGCGCCTCAACCCCATTTTTGATCCCAAATTGCACGAAGACCTGCAGGCCATCACCGAGCACTTGCACCGCAAGGGTCTGGCCACACCCCGACTGCAGCCCTCTGCCGGGGGGAGGCTCTGGGAAAAAGACGAGCAAGGCGGCATCTGGCGAGTCATGAATTGGATGGAGGGCGAGATCCTCCTCGCAGCCGACGGCCCGGACCGCTGTCGAGAAGCCGGCCGTTTATTGGGCACCTTCCATGCGGCCTTATGGGACTTAGACCACCCATTCCGTGCAAGACGCCTGGGCGTACACGACACAGCGGCCCACCTGACAAAATTAGAACAGGCCTTGCGACAAGAGCAAGTGGCACCCGACATCCAAACCTTGGGCCAAAACATCTTGGAAACCGCCTGTGACCTGCAGCTGCCCAATCAGCTACCGGAACGCATCGTGCACGGCGACCCCAAGATCTCCAACCTGCTTTTCTGGCCCGATGGCCGTGCCCATTGTTGGGTTGACTTGGACACCCTGGCCCCCATGCCTCTGGCCATCGAACTGGGCGATGCCCTGCGTTCCTGGTGCAGTCCGGCGGGGGAAGAAAGCAAAGCCTATTTCGATGCGAGTTTTTTCAAAGCCGCTATGGAGGGTTGGCTCGACAGCATGGGCAGTCTGCCGACGACAGAGGAAAAGGAAGCCATCTTGCCATGGTGCGCCGGCGTCGCCGTTGAGCTTTCTGCCCGCTTTTGTGCAGACGCCTACCACGAAAGCTACTTCGGCTGGGATCCAACGCGCTATGCCTCGGCCGCCGAGCACAATCTGCTGCGGGCCCGTTCCCAACTGACCCTGGCCCATTCCATCCTGGCCCAAAAGGACAGACTCCAGACCATCCTGGACAAGCTAGGCATTGCCTGAACAATTTCCATCCATCTGTAATGAAACGCAGCCTCGCACGACGAAGAGGACACGGAGGTCATATCTTGGAGACAAGCTCTATGAAGAATGGAGAACAAAACGACATCCCGCCACCGCCCTACCCCAAAGCCGACGCTAAAAAGAAATGGGGGAAATTCTTCATCAAACTGGGTCTGGGTGTAGTCATCGGCGGCTTGCTGGGCTTCGGCTATTATCAAATCGTGGGCTGTCCCACAGGGGGCTGCACCTTGACTTCAAGCCCCGAAATCACCACCGGCTACGGCATGCTGCTGGGCGCGGTGGCCAGCATTTCAGCCTGAAAACCTACCAATCGTAAATTCGCCAGACACCGCCCTCAAGTTGCAGGCGGGTGGACATTGAAGAAGCGAAGTTTTTCTTCATTTTTATGACGCAAACATGCAGTTTGCCCAGGCGCTTCAGGTATCCGGCGTGGCGATCCACTTGATTTAAAGTCAACATGGATTGGCGGCAGGTTCTGTAGCTGAAACCCTGACCAAGCCGCCTCAACAGTTCCCCATACTCACTCTTGATGAAGTTCTTGCGCCCCTTGGCCTCGGTTGTCCAAAGCGCCTCAAATGCCTTGTAGTCCTTCTTTTGCAAAGCGCCCAAAGCCTTGACCAGCACTTTCTGACCTTCCGGCCAAGCATTCAGGTAAGCCTTGACGACCTTGGTTTCCACAGGCCCAGGCAGCACCGCCGGCTCCACCGGGAAAGGCAGCTTGCTGAGGCGATTGCCACTGCCCTTTTCCTCCATTTTCAGTCCTCGCTCGTAAGCGTATTCGACTTTCTCCATCTGCTTTTTAAAAACCCACCACTCGTTCAAGCGGCGGCGTGCGTCCAAGACGGCTTCATCTGTCGTGGAGCTAAGCTTCTGCCTGGACAGTTCAGCGTCCAAAGCACCGGAATAGGAAAACAAGATGATGCGCTTGGACTTGAAATCCTGAGGCATGACCTCAACCACCAAATCTTCCAACATGGCGCGCCGCGCTTCCGCCATGGCCTTGCCATCAAAGGGACCGCTCACCAGGCTGTCACGATAGGCCACGAATTTCCGCTTGTGCTCAGTCAAGCTCCAAGGTTTTTGCGTGAGCGCCTCCTCATCGGGGCGGTCCAAAGCCGCCACGGGAGGCTGGGGCCGGGCCTTGCTGCCCAAAAGCTTGTCCACCATGGGCCCCATCAAAGCCGGCGCTTCTTTGAGTTTTTCGATGGTCTTGCTGATCCTGCTCGTGACTCGGCCCTCTTTGGAGTCGATAAGCATCAAGCTCAGCACATAGACATCACCCAACTTGCCCACGCTGCCCCCGATAAGCCAGTCGGCACCCATGGTGCCGGCCAACTCCACCAGGCAGTTCTCGTCATCGCAACCCAAGAGCTTTCGCTGCTCCTCAGCTTTGAGCAACTGAATCACATCCGTGGGCCCCATGGCCCGAATGCTGTGCCGATTCAAAAGCGCCTCCAGCACCAGGTCGCCCAGCACCTGCCCCACCCCGGCATCCACACCCTGATGGCATCGAATACCCGGCAACACCACCTTGGGGGCCTTGCCCTTTTCAGCCTGGACCCAACTCGGCAACAACAAGGAAGCCAGCAAACTCAAACACAGCAACTTGCAACGCATGGAACCCTCCCAAAAAGAAAATCCTAAAAACCCACATCGCATTGGACCATAAATCACCACTTGGTCAAAGGCCTTTAGCCAATTGCGCGTATTGCCTGCAGGGTCGGGAGAAACCTAGAATGACCAGCCTACGTTTAGATTCAGGAGCAGACCAAACCTGCTGTCGGATTCTGTTACCGAGATCCCTGAATCGGATGCCGTACCTTGAACCGCTAGGTAATCAAATCCCAGCTGCGCATCAAAAGTGAAGCCAATGTTGGTTGCTATTTTGTAGCCGACAAATGGTCCGATCGCGAGACCTGTACCCGATGCCGATGTCGAGTCCGTTTCATTCAGGTTCACATACACGAAAAGGATCTCTGCCCCAAGCTGCATGCCGTGAATGAAATTGCCGACCGGGTAATATCGAAACTGAGCACCCGCATCAATCGCAAAAAAGCTGTCTTCTCTCGTTCCAGACACCGTCACCGTTTTTGTTTTGACCTGACCTACACCAAGGATGGCGGCGACAGCGATCTTATCGGTCACGCGATATTCACCGGTCAGCTCGCCCATTGGGAGAACCAGGTGAAAGGGTGACAGCGTGATGCTGAATGAATGCTGCACGTCGTCATCGATTTCAGCTGTTGCCTCCTGGGCAAAAACACTCGCCGGGACAAACACCAAGACAGCGACAGCCATCATCATCCTCAAAGAACAACGTTTCATTTCATCTCCTCCACAAATCCATATCGTCCGTTCAAGCTTGTCAGCAGTTCTCGCACAAAATTGCTTTACAGGTCCAGTCGATCACGAGAAAATTGGTGACGTGAATTTTTGCGAATTATCCGAGGTTGAGATGAAAAAAACCATATTGCTATTGATGCTTGTCAGCCTACTCACAGCTTGTGAGAACAAAATGTCACTTCGGGTTGCGCAGAGCTCAAGGATGACTGGTTTAGAGATGGCGCCAGCAGGGTCTAAACAACCCGCCCAGTTCAGTACGATCGTAAATTATGCCCTTCTCGCTGGGACAACAACGGCCAATAACCTCCCTGAAAACTACCCGATCGAGGTACGCCTGGAGCTCATCAAAACCGAAATGGGTGGCCATCAGTTCCCCCTTCAATACAAGGCTACTTCGGGTGTGACAATCTCAAAAGATGGCCGGTCAGCAACATGGAAGACAATCGCCATTGAAAAAAGAGGACCGCCGGTCATAGAGATCTCCGTGGTTGGAGACATTGACCATATTGAAACCTTGTCGGTCACTTGTGGTGCCCGTTTACCTGTATTGATTGAAACGAAATGGAAAGTATTACCCAAATCGGATGAATGGGAGATCGAGTTGCCTCACGAGGGAGTGTCTCGTTCCACCAACATCACCGCTTTCGTTGAATGTTCGAAAGTCAAACAAACTCAATCTGCTGACAAATGAGTTGAGCACGGGTCAATCCCGCTCAGGGCTGGGCCGGTCCCTTGAGAACGCTGGCACCGAAGGTCGTGACGTAAATAACGTCCGGGTCGGCGGGGTCGAACTGCACCCGCTGGGTGTTGGCGAAGGGGAAACTCTCAAAGGGTTCCCAGTTGTCGCCCCCATCGGTGCTCAGCCACAAGGCCCACTCCGGGGTGCCCTCGCACATGGTGGCGTAGACCCAACCTGGCCGCTGCGGGTGGAAGTACGCACCGAAGTGCTCACGGCCAAAACGCGCCACGCGCTGCCAATGAGCGCCCCCGTCCAGGGTCCGCCATAGCCCGCCCTGATCGTTGCCGGCGTCGGCTGCGCCCATGAAAACGATGTCGCTGTTGCTCGGGTCGACCTGGAAATCCTTGGGCCAAAGCAGCAGCGGGTCGTTGCTGATCCGCGTCCAGGAGGCTCCTTCGTTGGTCGAGCGATACAGTCCGACGCCCTCGGGTCTGAAGTCACCATCCACCATGCGGGCGGTCACCAAGGCAAACAGCGTCCCGTCCTCGTGCAGCACCACCCTGTACACGCGCATGTTTGAGGGATCACCGAGCCCATTGCTGATGCTCGTCCAGCTCAGGCCATCGTCTTGCGATCGGTAGACACCGCGTCCGAAGACCCCGGCATAAAGTACGCGGGAACCCGCCGGCGAGTTGGGATCCAAGACGATGCTGGTCACCGGGGCCTCGGGCAAGGTGTCGTTTGCATCCTGCCATCCATACCCAAAATCGGTCGATACCGCGACGCCCCCGCCACCGCTCTCCGGGTCCCCTCCCCAATGTCGATTGTAAATGATGTTGGCGTTGGGAATGTCGTGCACCACGGAAAACGCCCCCCAGACCTTGCCCGGGACGTCCGGATCAAGGGCCATCTCGTAGCAGGTGTTGTGCCAGGGCGCTTGGCCCTGCTTATCCCACCAGATCCAAGTGTCGCCGCCGTCTGTGGAACGGGCGAAACCCAGATCGGTGTATGCAATGTAGTGACAATCGGGCTGGTGGGGATCAATGTAGTAATGCCATGTGGTGGTCACCACCAGACCATTGTTCACCCAAGCCGAACCTGGGCCGGGCTCCACACCCGCCGGCGGGAAGGTGTGTCCGTTGAACCAGGACGCACCGCCGTCGTGGGTGATGTAACACTTGCTCCACTCGATCAGCACGCGTTCCGGGTCGCTGGGGCTGATGCTCGCGCCAAATGGCGGGTCGCCGCCCTTGAAGGACTGTCCCATCGAAGCGGTAACGTAGTTGGGTGCCACGTTGTACTCTTCGCCACGCGGGTCCATGAAGAAGGTATCCCGCCAGCTATCTCCCCCATCGTCGCTGCGCCAGACGTTCTCGTCATGCGGCGGCCAAAATCCGGTGCTTGAATTGGTCGTGTAGACGGTCAGAGGCGCGGCGTCGCTGGTGAGCACCCAGGTGTAGGTCGGAATGGAACCGGCCGCCCACTGATCGTACTGTTCAGTGTCCTTGTTGATCCCCTCACCCATGGCCCACTGCCAGCTCTCGCCCCGGTCTGCGGAGCGAAACACGCCACCCGCGAACGAGCCGCTCTCGTTCCTGCTGGGCACGGTACAGTAAAGCATGACCAGTCCCAAAACAGGATCCGATCCGGCGGCGAAGCCGTTAATCGGCGTACCGCCGTCGGGGAGGCCCGCGGTTTTGCGGGCCCAGCTGACACCGCCGTCGTCGCTGCGCCAGACACCCTCCTGGGTGGCCACGAAGATCACCCGCGCTTCTGAAGACGAAGTGCGATCAAAATGCACCGCCAGGGCCTCACCCGTCGGCCCCGGACACGAACTCCAGCCAAGAGCGCCATCGCGGGAAATACGGCAACCATCGGCGGTGCCGGCCACCACCAACTCGGGGTCATCCGGATCATAGGCTATCTGCCCATAAGCGCTGGCGCCGAGATCCGACCAGTCTTCCCAGCTGCGGCCCCGATCGCGAGATAGCTTTAGCTGGCTCCACTGCGGTGCCAAAATCACGTTCGAGTCCTCTGGATGAAATGCAGCCGGGCAACGCAGGTAACTTTGTCGCTGCTTGAAGTGTATCAGCCGCCACCAGTGACCGCCGTCTTCGGAAACATAGGAGCCGGACATGTCGCAATTTATCATCATCAAATCAGGATCAACCGCGCTGATTGAGGGAGCGAACATGCCCCCACCACCGGACAAGCCCAGGGGCAACCATCCGTCGATGCCGGGATCACCTGCATCGGCACCTGCATCGCTGCCAGCATCAGCGCCAGCGTCAATACTTGCATCGCTGCCAGCATCACTGCCTGCATCGCTGCCTGCATCGCTGCCAGCGTCGATGCCAGCGTCCTCATGACCGCCTATCCGGCCCTGGCTGCAAGCAACGCAGAGGACCGCCGCAGCAACGAGACTTGTCAACAAGGTTACATATCGCTTCATGGCGGCACTGTCCTTTCCACTTTTTTCTTGGTCAATATCGAAATATCGCCATATGAAACCATACCTGATCCCAGTTTCATGTCCAATTCTGGCCAGCCAGGCCCTCCCATGCGACCACCATGATTCCGCTGTGGTGGGTAGTCCGGTCACCAGATCCCCCAGGGTCTTGACTAAGCGGAAAACAGCATTATTCTGTACGGAATTGCCGCCGGGATAATCACAATCGATCAGGAGTAAGGGAAATGGCCAAACACGAATTCGAAGCTGAAGTCAGTCAACTATTGCAACTCATAATCCACTCGCTCTACTCCAAGAACCTGGTGGACGACAAGTACAAGGATCTGAATTTCGATCCCCGCATTGATGTGGAATTCGACGCCGACAGCCGAACCATCACGATAAGCGATTCCGGTATCGGCATGAACGAAAAGGATCTAACGGAACAACTCGGCACGATCGCGCGTTCCGGGACCAAGGCCTTTATGGAGAAGATCAGCGGCGACAAAAACAGCGACTCCAATCTCATAGGGCAGTTCGGTGTGGGTTTTTACTCGGCCTTCATGGTTGCAGACTTTGTTGAGGTGACGACCAAAAAGGCCATGGAAGACAAAGCCTGGCGCTGGTCATCCAACGGCAAGGGAGATTACGAAATAACCGAGAGCGAACGCGAGGGTCACGGCACAAGCATAGAGCTGCGCCTCAATGAAGACGGGCGTGAACGTGCAAACCGGTTCGGCCTTCAGGCCATTATCAAGAAGTACTCCAACCACATATCTCACCCAATCTTTCTGCACTATACCGAGACCCGCAGCGAAGGAGAGGGAGACGATAAGAAGGAAATAAAAGAGGACAAGGAGGAGCAGATCAACGACGGAGGAGCCATGTGGCGCCGCCCCAAGCGGGATCTCTCAGAAGAAGACTACAACGAATTTTTCAAGTCCCTTTCAAACGATCCCGAAGATCCAATGCTCACCCTTCACTCCCAGGCTGAAGGCACATTGGAGTACACGACCCTTTTCTTCGTGCCCAAAAAAGCGCCACCCGACATGTACTACGCAGACTATCGATCCAACGTAAGGCTTTTGGTCAAACGGGTCTTTATTACCGATGACAACAAGGAACTGATGCCGACCTGGCTGCGTTTCGTACACGGCATTATCGATTCAGAAGATCTCCCGCTCAATGTCAGCCGGGAGATCCTGCAAAAGAATCCAGTCATGGATCGCATCCGGACGGCGTCGGTCAAAAAACTCATCGAAGAATTCGAAAAGCTCGCCGAGGACAAGGAGAAGTATACCGAGTTCTGGAAAGAATTCGGGAGGCCCGTCAAAGAGGGTCTGTATCAGGACTGGGCGAATCGCGAACGGCTTCTCGAGTTGGTCCGATTCAAATCAACGGCGGATGAGGGTCTTACGAGTCTAGCCGAATACAAGGAGCGCATGAACGAGGGTCA
Organism: Deltaproteobacteria bacterium; assembly: GCA_019314375.1. Classification (GTDB taxonomy): domain Bacteria; phylum Myxococcota; class B64-G9; order B64-G9; family B64-G9; genus JAFCZJ01. The sequence goes on from JAFCZJ010000017.1 coordinate 26,525, forward strand.
GGAATCCATCTACTACCTGGCCGGCAGCAAAGAGCAAAATCTTCGCAACTCCCCTCTTCTCGAGACCTATAAGAAGAAAAAAATAGAAGTCCTTCTCATGGACGACGAGATAGACGACATCGTGATCCCCTCCGTGGGCAAGTACGGCGATCTGACCTTGAAATCAGTGCAGCTTTCTGACGCCACAGAAGACATCGAAAGCGAAGAGGAAAAAAAGGCGGCCGAGGAACTCAAACCCCTCTTGGAACGGGTAAAAAAAGTGCTGTCCGACTCGGTACGAGATGTGAGGGCGTCCACTCGACTTTCCGATTCACCCTCATGCATCGTTCTCGACGCCAACGATCCGACCACACAGATGCGCGGATTTATGAAATCCATGGGTCAGGACATGCCCGACACCAAGCCAATCTTAGAGATCAATCCCGGGCATTCTATTGTTGAAAAACTCAACGACACCACCGACGACCTTTTCTTCGAAAATGTAAGCAAGCTCCTCTTAGAGCAAGCCATGCTCCTGGAAGGCATGGAGCTGACAGATACGACCGGATTCGTAAAGAGACTAAACGACGTCCTGGGCAAAGCCCTATAAGCCTGAATTTCGCCACATAGGGACTGGTACTACGAATGGGGGCACGTCAAGCCTACTCAAGGCGTTCCAACCGTTCCGTGAACTGCCTGTACTTAGGCTTGAACAGTTTTTTGGCAAGGGCTGTCCCCGCGCCGCCGCCGGCAATGCCCCCGAAGACCAAACCCTTGGCGTAGCCCAGATCCAGGTCGATGAGGCTCTTGACCACCGCAATCACCGCGACACCCAGGACCACACCGAGGAACAAGCCCAAAATAATCCACAGCATGTAGACCTTGTTGCGCGCCTGGTCGTCCAGACCCATCAGGAAAAAACAGACCTCCTTGTTGGAGGCATCGAGAAGCGGCTCCTCGGGATGAACCGGGCAGCATTCCGCCTTGGGGTATGCTTTCTTACAATGCGTGCAGACGAAATGGGCTTCGGTTTCCATTCTCTTACCTCTTCTTGGCCTTCTTCTTTGGCTTCTTCGGCTTTGGCGGAGGCAAGGCGGCGGCGGTGACCCGGATCAGTTCACAGAGCCGCTCCGGATCGTCGATCTCCTCCGCGCCGATCATCATGGATGGCTTGGCCCCAGGATAGGCTACCCCCTCCTGGTATTGCGAACCGACCAGTGCCTTGCCCGCGGGCGTGATCTTAACGAAGAGCTGATCGTCGCAGACCAGGCCGACCACCTTGTCGTCACAGTAGAGAGCATACTCGCCGAACATCTTGCGGCTGCGAATCCTGGGCAGGGCTGAAAGCTGGTCGATCAGGAAATCCATCGTCTCAGGGCTGGTTCCCATCTTGCACTCCTCGCCTCGATTCCGTTCACGGCTACGCCAGTATGAAAGCAAGGGCCCACATAGGTCAATCCCGCTCATCTTGGCCTTGAGGGTGGAGCGTGGTATGCAACAGGCAACGACGGCCTGGACTGTCTGCCGAGGGGACTGTGACATGAGCATCCTGAAAATCATGGCCTATTTGATGCTGACGATACTACTCCTTGTTTCCAGCATCTCCTTGGCTGGATCGCAGATTCTTCCTCGAGTAGCCGTCTGCAACACGGAAAGATGGGGAATCGAACTGTCCCGGCGCTTCATCGACCAGCTTAGCGATCGCATGGCAATCAGGCTCATCGCAACCAACAAGTTCCAGATACTGCCTCGAGAACAAACTGATGCACTCGGACCAGCGGTTCAAGGTCGTGGCCTCTTGATCACTTGCCAAGAGCAAGCATGCCTCATCTCCATGCTGGCTGGCCGAAGCCATGCTTTGCTAATGAAGTATGGCCTGGATTTCAGGGAATACGAATTGGTGCGCAAAAAAGTCCTTGAGCACCCCCAGGTCGTAGCGACCACGCCCTTTGTCATCGGCGAAGCCATCCTTAGCTCCGACCAGTCCTTTGTTGCTGCTCTGGTGGAAGGCACGCGTTCAGGTACGGTGGGCTTCCTCTCCAGCATAGACCGGGAACTCGTGAAAACCCATCCCGAGCCAGGGCATCTCCTTCCTGAAAAACAAAGACGGAACTTGCCTGGCATCATTATCGGAAAAGAAATGGCACGCCGATTGCTGGTCAAGGTAGGCGACCGCGTCTACCTGTCCTCTCCTATGCAGATGATAGAAGGGAAGGACGGCCCGGCGCCCAAGACCCGTCCCTTCGTGGTGGCCGGGACATTCAGCACGGGTATGTTCGAATGGGATGAAAGAATCGCGTTCCTCTCCCTCAAGAACGCTCAGGATTTCTTCAATCTCGACGGAAGCGTAACAGGCCTCCGCCTGGTCCTGCGGGATCTCACACTCTTGGAGAAAACCTCCACCGAGGTATGTGCCTCCCTTGGATCCTATCCATACAAGAAAACCACCTTTCTCCAACTGAACCAATCCCTCTTTCAAGCGCTGGCTCTTGAGAAAAAAGGCAAAAATTTCAAAACCGATAAGACCCTAATCACGCAGGTGATCCGGATCGAGAGCGGTTGCCTGGTCACGGCAAATCTGTTCGATCTGGAATCTACCAAACTGGACCGGTCTGTTGCGGTCAATTCGTCGTGCTCCGAAAAGTCATTGCTTGATGCAATGGATAGCTTGGCAAGGAAGCTCGGCGGCGGTTGACATTTACGAGACGGCATCTTTTCTGATGGACGTCACATCGAGCACAGCCCTCTAGCGTCATCCTATTCAAGGACATTCCAGGTCGATCGGCTCAGAAGCTTCAGTGGCATTCTCTGTTGAGCAGGAAGGCTTGAAAGCTTCGCAAACACCATCGCACACTGCTGTACAGCCTTCGTCATCATCATCACACTTCATGATGTCGCCGCATTCACCAACACCATCTCCATTGTAGACGCAGGAGCATATGCATTTGCGAGTGGATGAGTCGCTCCCACACAGCACGTCCCCGGTTTCCTCCTGGAGACCGGTCCCTATTGACGGATCCGGCCACGCGTGTTCGACTCGTATTACATCCCCGAGAGGAGATTCATCATGAGGCTAGCCGCCCTGCTCGCCTGCTGTCTCGTTGGGTCCCTGGCCGCTGGCTGCGCCGCCTGGCTGGGCGACATCGCGAAAATCGAGGTCAATTCAAAATATGCGGCCTGCCATGGCGAAGCAGATTGCCGATCTGCCTTGGTTTCACCATGGCAGTCAATGAGACCGTGAAGTTTCTTGGCCGTGTTTCGCGGCGGCGATGACGCTGAAGATGGCGTTATGAATCATGGCGTCGTATACGCCCAAGGATGTGTAGAAATCGCAGGCCAGGGCGTAGAGGCAGAAACCCAGGTCTTTGTCCGGGTGGTTGAGGCAGGCGACGGAGAAGCGGTCTCCCCGGGCCCGATGCCAGACCTGCTTCATGGTCATCTCGCCTTTTTCATAGGCGAAGCAGGCCTTGACCGCTCGCTCAATCATTTTGTTGATCTTGTCCTGATTCAAATTGAGTCTGTCAAGATAGGCTTTCTTCTGTTCGGCGTTCATCATGGCTCTTTTCCTTTCTCGAGTTAAGAAAGGTCAAAGCAAGAGCCGGGCCAGACGGGAAGGCAGGTCAAGAACGTCGGTTTGATGGGGATTTGGCGTTGGCGGGTCGGGAGCCCGTGTCCGAAACACGAAAACCGTGCCTGAAATCCGGACAGGGTTTGGGCATTGGGTGATCTGGATTTTTGACTGTTTTCGGGGAAGTCGAAAAGGAAGAAGGGTTGGCCTGCTTGTTGCTTCTCGATTGTGTGTTTAGGAATCGAGGGGTGAGAATTGTTTTATACCTATGTCATTGAGAGTATCGGTCGGCCAGAGAAGAAATATGTGGGGTACACGGCTGATCTTCAGGGGAGGTTGGCGACTCATAATTCGGGTGGGTGCAGGTATACTCGTGGGGCACGGCCCTGGAGGATTCGGGCGTACTTTGCGTTTCGGGATATTGAGATTGCTCGGGGATTTGAGCAGTATTTGAAATCTGGATCGGGGCGGGCTTTTGCGAAGAGGCATCTTTTCTGATGGGTGGAAAAAATCAAAATCAGGTGGAAACCAGGCACGAAGAGCCCGCCGTCGCCTTACGCCTTCGCTAAAGCTTCGGCGTATTCAGGCTATGGCGGGCATCCTTCGCTCCGTACTTTAGGCTGGGGGACCAGGGCCTGCCAGCCGTAGCTCAAGGCGCTAGCCTTGAGCGAAGGATGGAGGCGGCGGGAATCGAACCCGCGTCCAGAAATGGTCCGAACAGCACCACTACATGCTTAGTCCGCGTATGACTCACCCTCAAACGCCCACGGACGGGCTTTTAAGGGAGGATCCCTGATTGGATTCGCTTCGAGTAGGCATTCAGGTGGTCGCCTACAAGGCTATCCTGCTGTTTTGCGCCCACACCAACCCCGCAGGAAAAGGTTGGGTGAACGAGCGGACTTATGCCGCTAATTGCATCTCCGAGTTGGCAGATTTAAAGTTCCCGGATTTTTTACGAGGTCCGAGACCTCGACATGCTGCGCTGAACATCATATCCCTGTCGAAACCAGGTCGCCCCCATGTCAAAGAACTGCCTTAAGCATAACCCATGGAAAGCCTTGGTGCAAGGGGCTTGCGTACCCCCTCTCCCCCTTTCCGAAACCGTTGACGGGGTTCCGGTCTGAAGGGTACCTTCAATTACTTATTACTTGAGCAATCCTTGATGGAGGTCGATCAATGTTCAGACGACTGTTTATCGTACTGGTACTTCTCGTTTTTGTCGGAACAACTGCGAGTTCCTGCATCCTACACACCCATGGTCGTGGCAGGCACCCCGCCAAAGTCAAGAAGGCCAAGAAATCCAAGAAATGTTCACGCAGCCACTATTGGGATGGAAAGAGGTGTCGACGCAAAGGCAAGCGCAAGGGCAAGGGCGCAAGAAAACACGACCGCTAGCCTTGGTGACATGTTGCCCCGGCTGACCATGATGCAGTTGCTGCTCCTTCTCCTCCTGGGATCTGCCTGCGGAGGCACTATCTACATCGACGGCGGGGACGGGTCTGTAGACGCCGAGTCGCCCTTCGATGCTGGAGACGCCGACGCGGGTTCGCCGGACAGCGGTTCCGACGCAGACTTGCCGGATAGCGGCTCCGACGCTGGGCTGCCGGACAGCGACTCTGACGCAGACTCGCCGGATAGCGGTTCCGATGCGGGCTTGCCGGACGCTGAGTCCGACGCGGGTTTGACGGACAGTGGCGGCGACGCCGGGGTGGGCGATCCGCTGGAGTTCAACATCATCTTCCGCCAATCCGTCCAGGCCTGCTCGTCCTGTGGTATTTGGTTCGACTGGCAGGACGTGGATTCCCAGAAAGCCCGATTGGTGGTGGAGTACCAGCATGAGGGTCAGACCCACACCGCCGAGTACCAACACGGGCTGGACGGCATGGACAATGCGCACAGCATCTTCTTTTCCCCATCAAGCACCGGACACAAACACGCGATGTTGGTGAAGCAGGCCCCCTTGCACAATGGCCTGTTTAGGGCCGACATCAGTGACATCCCAACAGATGCGTCCATTGTCTCGGCCACGCTTCACTTACACATCCACACCGACGAGGGGCTCGCCTACAGCGATCTCAGCAGCGTGCTCGATGTCCACGCCTGCGACAAAGCCTGGGACTGGGATCAACTGACGTGGTCAAACTACGACAGCGGAATGGCCTGGGACCAATCCGGCGGGGACTTCGGCCAACTGATCCGCCAAATCCGCGCCAAAGAGGACATGCGTGATCGGGGTTTCAGCAAAGCAAGCCCCAACGCCTATTTCGACTTCACGGCCCATGTCCAAGAGCTTCAAGCCGAGCGCTGATTCAGATGGCCCTGTCGGAAGGTTTGTGCCCATGCGACTTGCTGAAACAATCGTGGTGATGACATTCGGACTGCTCCTGCTTTGTCTCTTGGCTTGGCTTGGCGGATGCGGATCATCGACCTATCAACCCACCGAGGACCCCTTGTTCGAAAAGGCGTCCTTCCCGGTCGGCGTGGGCGTGGACAGCCGCGGTCGTTTTTCCGACGGCAGCCGCTTCGGGGCCTTGGCCTTTCATCACTTTGGCCGGATCACGCCGGGCAACGCCCTGAAAATGGATGCACTGCGTCCGGCGGAAGACATCTACGACTTCGACGAGGCCGAGCGCTTTATCGCGCTATGCGAGCGCGAGGGCAAGCCGGTCTGGGGGCACACCCTGGTCTGGCATCTGCAAACGCCGACTTGGCTATTGAACTTTGACGGTACGGCTGAAGATTGGCGGGTGCTGCTCTCGGATCACATCGCCTCCACGGCCGGTCACTTCCAGGGCCGAGTGATGGCCTGGGATGTTGTCAACGAGGCCTTTGAAGATGACGGCCGCCTGCGCGACAGTCTTTGGCGAAGTCACCTGGGTGACGACTACCTGGCTGACGCCTTTCGCTGGGCCCGCCAGGCCGATCCGGACGCGGCCCTGTTCTACAACGACTATGGCATCCCCTTTCACCCCGCCAAACTACAGGCCGTGCTGAGCATGATCGATGACTTCCAGACAAGACAACCACCTGTGCCCATCGACGGGGTGGGCCTGCAAATGCACATCACCGACACCGAGCCGAGCATCGAGGCAATCCGCCATGTCCTGAGCGAACTCAGCGCCCGGGACCTGCAAGTACACTTTTCCGAATTGGACGTATCCATGAACCTCAACGGGCTCCACGCAACCTGGACGCCCGAGCTGGCCGAGCGCCAAGGACAGCGATTCTTCGATATCGTCCGGGTCTACCGCGAGCTGCCTTCCCACCTGCAAGCCGGCATCACCGTCTGGGGCATCGGTGACGGCGACTCCTGGATTCGCTACTTTTTCAACCGGCTCGATTGGCCGCTGCTTTTCGATGAGGATTACGAGCCCAAGCCAGCCTTCTTCGGCTTCGTCGAGGGCTTGGCGGACTAACAATCAATACAGGCGGCAGCCCCATCCGGACATACCCACTCCCCTTCCGAACAGTCCGGCCACACCGATTCACCGTGGCCTTCATCCAGACAACAAGCACACTCGCCTGGTTCGCCCCAGCAAGTGCCCGGCGGACAATCATCGGTTCTGATGCCGATTGGGGGAACGCACTGCCAAAGTCCATCAATGCACTGGGGTCTGCCTGCGATATCCGAACCACACAGGTCAGAACAGGAAAAACTGGTGGGCACCCCGTCGCACTCACACAAGGTGCCTTGCTCACACACCAAAACTCCGTCTTGGCAATCCGTACCGCCCGTCCTGTCACCAGCCTCGTCGCAACAGTCCAGTCCCCAGGGGCTCACGCTGCAAGCCGGCCCGCCGAGATCACCGCCATCCAGGGACTCTCCATCCAGGGCTTCTCCGTCCTGACCGGCATCATTCAATTCGCCCTCCCCTCCCGCGCATGAGGCCAAGCCCAGAACGCCAAACAATGCCATAGCTCTCATCCATCGCATGGAGAACCCCTTTGTCCATAGCGCATTCGGATCAGCAAGCAAGCCGCCAGCAGGCTCAGCCACCAGGAGCCGCCTGCCTGGCCGCCGCAATTGCAACCGGTATCCGGGGACATGAGGGCATCCTCGTCTTCGCCCTGCCCCGCATCCGACGCGTCTTGGCCTGCATCCTGTCCCGCATCCGACGCGTCTTGGCCTGCATCCACCCCTGCATCCACACCCGCATCCACACCCGCATCCGGATCGGGGTCCAGGCCGATGCTGCCCCATATTGTCTCAAAGGGACCTACGCTGCGCTCCACCCAACCGGGCAAGTAGCCTTCGGCTTCGGCCCGAATGGTGTAGGTGCCCGGCTCCAGATCGAAGCTCCAGGCAGCCGAACCGTCGTAAACCTGCGTGGGGCCACCCTCGATGCTGACCTGGGCAGGGAAAATTCGGTCGTCCCTGTCCGGGTTGCGATAAACCATGCCCTTGATGGTACCGACAACCAACGCACCCACTTCACGGATGATGCAGTTGGGCTGATAATGGCCCAAAATTTCCCTGTAGCTATCGCCGGCCATGGAGCGCTCCACCGAGCCCCATTGGCAGGTACCCCAGACCAGGCAACGGTCATCGCCGGGCACCTCCGGATTGTCCCGATGACCCGCGCAATTATCGTGTCCGCACCAATTGCCCACACAGGCTCGCACCGGGGTCGGATCCGGCAGAATAGTGCCCACGGCGTAGCCGGGCTCGGTGCCGTGTTCGGCACAGGATGCGGCGTAGAAATAGCGATCGATGACATCCGGATCGCTCGCCTTCACCAGGATCTGACCCCGGGTGGCATCCACCGCCGCACTTACTTCCACGCCCCGTTCGTCGTGATACACTTGGTTACAGGCTGTGTCGTTTATGTCGTAGGTCTCGTAAGACTGAGTCAAGATGAAGTGCAGGGCATAAGAACGCGCGGCTACAGCAAAAGCTTTCCAGCATTCGGCGGCGGCCTCGGGACCACCCTCCACTCTGGCAAATACCCCGACTTCGGCATAGACCACGCCTTTGACGTAGTCCTCAAAGTCGAGGGTGTCTATCCGCTGGATTTCTCCTTCGCAGCCGACACTAAGATATCGAGCCACCCGAATGGTTTCCGGCAGTTCTCCCGGCACCGCGTGTCGAGTCAAGGCTTCGTCCAAACGAACCGACTCAAAGGCCTTGGGCCCCAGGCCTGTGCCCAAAAGGCCCACGGAGCTCCGCGGCCCCGGCACGAAGTCGGCGTTGATTTCCAAAGGCCACATGGACGCCACGCTCGGCGGGTCGCCTGCTCTCTGATTGGCCAGGATCAAATCCGCGAAATTCTCCAGTTGCAAGTGCAATCGCCAAACACCGGGCGGAACCGACATACTGAAGGCTCCTTCAAAATCGCTGATGCTCGTCGTGCCGACACCTTCCAAGCAAATCTGGACTCCGGACAAAGGGGCCCCGTCGCGAGCGTCCACAACCCTTCCATTCACCTGCCCCCCCCAGGCCATGGCGGGACAAAGCAAAAACAAGGCACTCAACAAGGAAAGCATCAAATTCGCCTGCATGACGGCTCCTTTCGGCTCATAGATATATTGTGCCCGAAGGGGGACATCTTGTCACTTGCCCTCGCCCGCAATTGAGGTACCCAATTTTTGCAAGTGATGAAATTTCATGAAAGATTGGATCGAACCCAACAAAGGACCCAATTCATGGAAAATGAAATCCAAGTCGAAGAAGAAACAAAGCCCTCGAAGACGAAGCAGCTCATTGGGGTCATCGTGGTGATCGGCTTGCTTGCGACGGTATACGGTCTGCAACAGCTCTCCAAGGTGAGTGGCATCCAGGACAGAGAAAAGGCTTTCGGGAAGGTGATCATATCCAAGGTCCTGCCACACAAGCGTGCTCAAATAATCTACAAGTACCAAGATCCCAAATATCGAAATCTGCAACATTACTCTTGCAGTATCATGCCGGGGCAGAACAGTATTCGTATCAGCGGTTCACCCATCGGACGCTCTACCGTGCTTGAATCCTGCAAGGAACACGCAATTGGCTTCGAGTCCAAAGAGGAAGCAAAACGCTGGGTGGATCGTTTCCCCGTGGACAAAGGCGTCGAAATATACTGGACTAAAAAGAGCACCTATCTCGACCATCGGCCTCAACATGATGCGTGGTTGCCCTGGGTCATTGGAGGGGGCCTGGTGATGCTTGCCGGAATCCTGGCCTTGCTGCTCATCGCAAGGCTGAAAAAAAATGCAGAGGATGAACGAGCAGCCAAGAAGACCGAATAAATCAGAACGTTGCTCAAGAGGGCCTGACAGGCTAAACTCCGCCGCGAGTCATGGAAGATTCCGCCATCATTGAGTTCTTCGCCTCTTACGCCTACGAGCCCATGTTCGTCTACGGCTTCGTGGTGATGTTCATGACCCTGAGTTCTTTCGGCCTGCCCATCCCCGAAGAAGTAACCCTGGTCAGCGCCGGCCTGGTGGCCTACATGGCCGGCAATCCGGCGGACTTCCCTCCCCCCTACCCGGGGGCCGAGGGCGTCAACCTCTGGACGCTGACCATTGTTTGCTTCGTGGCGGTCGCCGCAAGCGATGTGCTCATCTATTTCCTGGGCCGCGTCTTCGGCCGGCGCCTGGCCAAAACCAGGCTCTTCCAGCGCATTCTAAGCCCGAAAAAACTGGTCAGGATCGAGCGCAAATTCCTGAAATACAAGTACCTGGCCAGCGGGGTCTTCCGCTTCACCCCCGGCGTGCGTTTCCCCGGGCACTTAAGCTGCGGCATGTTGGGCGTACCCCTGGGTGTCTTCATGATGGTGGACGGCATGGCTGCCTTGCTGTCCGTGCCCACCCAGGTGCTCTTAGTGGCTCACTTCGGCGACGTGATCATCGATCAGCTGACTCGCTTCAAGCTCATCATCGGCGGGGTTTTCCTGGCCATCTTCATCGTCTGGCTGATCCGCAAACTCATCATCCACCGATCGGCACGCAAGCGGGTCAATCCTTCCTCGGTCTAGTAACCACCAACGTCTTCACATTCACTGTCCGTGGCCACCCACGCGCCCTCATGGACGACGATCTCAGTTGAGCACTCGTAGGTCGTGTAGGCTGCACAGTAGTCAACAGGCCCCTCCACGGTACTGAATGCGGTGATTCCGACAACCGCACTGTCAGCATTGACGTGTTCTTCCGAGCCGTCGAGCACGAAATCTCGGATATCACAATGGTAGCCGTCATCGTCATAGGACAGGTATGAATCAATGGCGTCGCGCGTCATGGCATAGATCAGCGAACCGGAGGGCGGATCCAAAAGAGGCTCGTCGGGCGGAAAGGCCTCCTCGATGGCTGCGACACACAGAGGGACGATCTCGCTCCCGAAGGTCTCGAAGCTGAGGCCGCACCATTCTGGCGGAACGGGTTCGTATTCACATTGGTCGCCATAGCGGTCGACGAGGTCACCAGTACAATTATCCAATGCGAGGTCTCGCGCCTCCCCATCATCGTAAATGCGCGATTCCATGCACATGTCGAAGGCAGAGAGCAGGTCACCAGGACATCCATCGACAACTGGCGGGTCCGGCAGACAACCATCTCCCATGCATGACAACACCAGCCGGTATATCCCCCGGCCATCCCCACCCGGCGTACCGACCACCAGCAAGTAGGAGCCCTCCTCTCCCAGGGTGATGCTGTTCAAGCTGGCATGCTCTCCCCAGCCGCTATCGTCATCATGGGCGATGCGAGCATCGTCAAACAATCCTTGGTCGTCTGCTGGGCCGTAAAGAAAGAGCGTATTGTCCAACGCTGCCGCCGTGCCTCTCTGAGTCGTCTCAATCGTGACCACAGATCCAGCACGCGCCTCGAAGGTCCATCCGTCAAACTGGAAGTCGTTGACGAACTCGCCAAAAACCTCTCCCTCGTATTCCAGCTGCCCCCGATAGTTGACCTCGGAGAAGGCGTCAGCCTTGCCGTCAAAGCGCGGCTCGACGACCGTCTTTGTCTCCGTCCCACATGCCACCGCGAAAACCGAGGAGAGGATGAGGAGCAACACCATCTTCGACAAATTCGTCATCATCGGAGGCCTCCTTTTGAAGACAATCTATTTGCCCGGCACTGGCGCATGGCAAGGATGTACATGCCTTCTTTTGCAACTTCTACGACTGACTTTATTCGGAAACTCGGCCCAAGGTCAATTCGGGTTCCTGCTCATGGCAGCAGGCGGAAGTCACTTGGAAACACTGAAACGCTTGCAAGCCTCGGACAGAAGATAAGATATACGTTTGACGTTGAGTTGAGCGGCGGCCATCTTGGCGCTCAAATCCGAACCCTTGCTGATGGATTTGGGATTGCCGGCAAGCACCTGGACTCGCCAAAACTCAGGCAAATCGCTCCGCTTGGGCAGCTTGGGTTTGACGGTGATGACCAGGGCGCTGGGCACTCGAACCACAACCGAGGAGGACCCCTGTCCCTTGCTCGGCACATACTCCGTGTACTGCATGTCGAAGTGCATGACCACGGTGCCCCAGGCGGCCTGCAAAGCAGCGCTGCTGGGCGGTTTGTCCAGAATCGCCCACTCCTTGTCCGTCACGAAGGGCCTGACCTTGGCCAAGATGCAATCTCTCAAGCCCCGATCGAAGAGACCTTCACTCCAAACCAATACCTTGCCTTGGGCCTGCGCCACATCCTGCTTGATGGCCCCGTTTATATGTCCGTCTTCGATTCCTTGACGCTGATTGGAAAGCTCCTGCCATTTGTTCGTTAGGGCTTCGTCTCCGATAGCCAAGATCATACGGTCCAGCCGCTTGTAGTTCTCATCGTGCCATTTCTGATTCTTCAGGTTTTCCGGGTTCTTCGCTGACTTAATCACCCCGCCGCTGATGGTCGGCCATTGGCGAAGCAAAATGGCGGCAGCCTGGGCACGGTATTCCCGCTGGTAGACATCCGCCGGCTTGCCCATGATTTTCAACTTGCTCTTGACCTGGCGATCGAGCTGCCCGTCATGACTTTCAAAAATGCTGCCCACGGTCGGCATGAAGCCTTCCTTCGCGGACTTTTCGATTCGTCGCAGCGAGTCCTGCATAAGGTAATGCTCGGAAGAATCCTCACATGCCGAAGGAAAAATCAAAGCCAAGCTGAAGACCAAAAGAACCTTGTTCATGCTTTACCCCTCTTGGGTCCATACCGACCCTGAATTATCAATTCTGCCAATTCTTCCGTAGAATATTCGGATGAAGCGCATTTATCTTACCACTTTGCTGCTTTTTGCCCTCAGCTTTCCCCTCAAGGCTGCGGAAAAATCAGTGTCGACCAAGCCCATTCTCAGCAAGACCGCCTGGTCCGCCGTCTTAAGCCGGGGGCGCGTGATCCTCATCGAAACAGACTTTCTGCACCTGGCTGCATACAGCGCAAAGACAGGCAAAAAGCTTTGGCGCCGTAAGTTTCAAGAACAAGCCCATGGAGGGCAAAGCCTGCATCTTGTCGCGAATCAGGTCATGTGTTGGGCGGGCAATCGCATCCACATCATCAATCCCGGCGACGGCAAGACCATCAGGCAGTTTTCGGCAGCCTGGAACAACAGCTCCGAGCGCTGTCGCCTGGTTGAATACGCCGGGCTCTGCGCCTTCCGCTGCCAATGCGACATGTGGTTTTTTGACTGCAAGACCGGACGAAAAATCGGTGAGCGTTACAAGAAACAACACATCGAATTTCACGATGAGCTGGGCTCGTCGGGTGGATGTTACGGCCCAGGCAACAGCATAATCTGCAAAAATGAAAACCTGCTGCTCATGACGCACGAAATCCCATGCCCCCCAAGCGACAAGCCAGGCCTTTCGGCTTGCCTCCAGGTGCTGGCCTTAGATTCCAAATCAGGCCGGGAGCGCTGGCACTGCGACGAATGCGCCCTGCCCTCTCATCACAGCTATTCGGCCATCTCGGAAGATGGTTCCTTTTGCATCCTGGCCGGCTTCGACGATGCCCTTCGCCTCTTCGACTTGCAAACGGGTGAGTTGCTGGCGAGTCTGCCAGGCCCGCCGGAAAAAAAGAGCCGGCCCACTTTCTTGCAGCCCCCGTCCCCAGCCCCTCCCTGCCAGGCCTTGGTCCAGGGACGCCGTGGACTATTGCCCATGGACGAAAGCGCAGCTCTCGACGGTTGCTTGATCTACACTGTTCCCGAGACAAAAGACCAACCCGGCAAGGTTCAATTATTGCGCATGCCCTCTTCAATCCAATAGCGCCCTTGTAATCCGATTGCATAATCAGCATCATGGGCCACCCAAGGACCCGTGGAGGAAGCAAACATGTGCGGCATTTTGGCTGTGATGGAGAGTCCCGAATCCATCGACGCTCTGCGCCCCCGCGTCGTGGCCTTAGCCAAGCGCTTGAGGCACAGGGGCCCGGACTGGAGCGGTGTGCACGTTCAGCAATACCAGAGCCCCGACGGCCGCAGCTCCATCCATATATTGGCCCACGAACGTCTGGCCATCGTAGACCCGGAAGGCGGGGCCCAGCCCCTGCTCAACGAAACGGGCAAACTGGCCCTGGCGGTCAATGGCGAAATCTACAACCATGTGGCCTTGCGCAAGGGATTGAAAAACGAGCATCACTTCAAAACCAAGTCGGACTGCGAAGTCATCCTGCATCTATATGAGGAGCGAGGCGCGGACTTCATCGATGACCTGGACGGGGTGTTTTCTTTTGTCCTCTGCGATGAAGAGACGGGCCAATTCATAGCCGCCCGTGACCCCATCGGCGTGGTGCCCCTGTACTGGGGCTGGGGCCCGGACGGCAGCACCTGGTTCGCCTCGGAAATGAAGGCGCTACAAGACGTCTGCCAACGATTCGAGCCCTTTCCGCCAGGCCACGTCTATGTGAACAAAGAGCTCAAACGCTACGCCGACCCGACCTGGCGTGACAGCTCACGGATTCCCGTCGACCAGCCTTCGGACGTGGATCTCATGGCCGCCTTTGAGCAAGCCGTGGTCAAGCGCATGATGAGCGACGTGCCATATGGGGTGCTGCTTTCGGGCGGCCTGGACTCCTCGCTGGTGTCCTCCATCGTCTCCCGACATACGGCAAACCGCATGGAAGATGACTTCCAATCACCCGCCTGGTGGCCCCGGCTGCATTCTTTTTGCATCGGCTTGGAGGGCGCGCCGGATTTGGCCAAAGCCCGCAAGGTGGCCGATTTTCTGGGCACGGCCCACCACGAACTGCTTTTCACCGTACAGGAGGGATTGGACGCCCTGAGCGAGGTCATCTATCACATCGAAACCTATGACGTGACCACCATCCGCGCATCCACCCCCATGTTCCTCATGGCCAGAAAAATCAAGGCCATGGGGGTCAAAATGGTCTTCACCGGGGAAGGTGCCGATGAGGTTTTCGGCGGATACTTGTATTTTCATAAGGCCCCAGACGCGAAAGAATTCCACGAAGAAACCGTACGCAAGGTCGAGGCCCTGCACAATTACGACTGCCTGCGCGCCAATAAATCCATGGCGGCCTGGGGCGTGGAAGCCCGGGTGCCTTTCTTGGACAAAGCCTTCCTCGAATTGGCCATGAACATGGATCCGAAGCAAAAAATGATCAACGCAAGCCAGGGCCAAATCGAAAAACAAATACTGCGCCAGGCCTTTGACAACAAAGAAGCGCCCTATCTACCGGACGAAATCCTCTGGCGCCAAAAAGAGCAATTCTCCGATGGCGTGGGCTACGGCTGGATCGACGCGCTGAAGGCCTTCGCCGAAGAGAAAGTCTCGGACTCCATGTTCGAAGCCCGAGCCCATCGCTTCCCACACAAAACGCCCCAAACAAAAGAAGGCTATCTCTACCGCACAATCTTCGAAGAACACTTCCCCCAACAAGCCGCCATCGAAGGTGCCCACACCGAGCCCTCCATCGCCTGCAGTTCAGAAGTGGCCCTGCGCTGGGACGAGGCCTGGGAAACCCAAGCCGACCCCTCAGGCCGAGCCATCGGCGCCCATCAATCGGCATATCGCAAAAGCTGAATAGATTTCCAGGAAAGACCAGACCTTACTTAGCGGGCAGTAGTTCTGAAGAGACCGTGCCACCGCCCATCATGGGCGGCAATTTGTACTGGCTGCGGATCATCCGGTGGGGTTTGGCCTTCTCTATCTCTATGGTGCCTCCACCACCGACTTCGCCGTCCACGGGCTCTATGACCATCATCCATGTGGCAATCTTGGCCTTACCCAAGTCAACCGATCCCTCCCCTTTCACCTTGAGCTTCATGAACCGCACTTTTTGGCTCATGGTTTCGAAAAGGCGCAGGTCGGTCACGTAGCCTTCCGCGAGCGGCATGCCGGCGATGGCTACTTCCAAGGTCGAGACGTCGCCGAATACCGGCGCGTTCAGCTTCACGTCGAAGGGCAGCTTGCGACCGCCGACACTCATCTCGCCCACAATGGATTTCTCACTGAAATTCAAGTGCATCTTGGCGGTCCCCGAAAGCGTTCGCTCCAGCACTCGCAGCGTTTCCGCATCCAGAAGATAGACATCGCTCTGCTCACCCTGAGACATCTTGACCAAGATCTCGATACGCAGTCGTTTGCCCGTCTTGTCTTTGACCCAGGCAATCTTGCGGGTCATCTCCAAGTCCACCTTTCGGGTGCCGGCCACCATGGCCACCTTGTACTTCAATTCCTGATCCGTGACCGCCGTCGGATTCAACTTGGGCAAGGGCGCCTTTTTGAACCGGGCCGTCATGGCCTTCTCCTGGGCGCTTGGCATCTTGACCCCGGCCGGATCGACGGTGATGGTCTTCAATTGGGCCGCGATCTCCGGCCCGGCCTCGTCCTGCTGCCTGCCGCCCAGGTGTTTGGCCAAAAATCGTTCCATGGCCACGGCCACAGCCAAGCGATTCTCCGGCCGCTTGAATCCATGACCCTCGTCCTTGGCCACCAGATACTCCACAGGATGGCCCTTGTCCCGCAGCGCCACCACGATGCTGTCGGATTCAGCCTGCTTGACCCGGGGGTCGTTGGCACCATGAATCACAAGCAAGGGCACCTTAATCTGATCGGCGAAAAACAAAGGCGACTGAGAATCGAGCATCTTACGGTCGGCCGGATCATTGGGATCGCCCACCCGCTTGTAGAAAATCCGAATGATGGGTTTCCAGTATGCGGGCACTGACTCGATCAAGGTGACGATATTGGATGGACCCACGTAAGGAATGCCGCAGGCATAGAGATCGGGTGTGAAGGCCACGCCTGCCAGAACGGCATAACCGCCGTAAGAACCACCGAAGATGCCCACCCGTTTGGGATCGGCGATGCCCTGATCGACGAGCCAGGCCACGCCGTCCGACAAATCGTGTTGCATGGCCCCCGTGCCCCATTGCTTGTTGCCGGCGTTTAGAAACTTCTTTCCGTAACCGGTGGAGCCCCGGAAATTGGGCATCAAGACCGCATAACCCCGGTTGGCCAGAAACTGAGCATAGCCGTTGTAACCCCAAGAATCTCGATGCCAGGGACCGCCGTGGGGCAACAGGATGGCCGGCAGGTTCTTTGCAAGAACGCCCCTGGGTAAGGTCAGGTAGGCCGGAATCTCAAGTCCATCGCGGGCCTTGTAATTCACGGGCTTCATCTGGGCCAAATATCGACTCGGCAGTTCAGGCCGTGCGCGGTAAAGTAGATCCAGCTTCTTGGATTGCCGCGCATAGAGATACATCGATCCTGGATCCACATCGCTGGAGACGACCACCAAAAATTGACTCATATCTTGGCTCATGGACTGCAGGCCGATGTCCTGACCGGGGAACTTGTTTTTCAACCAGTTAAAATCCTGTTTGGTGGCCTCATCCTTGGGGTAGATGCGCATCCGTTCGCCCTGGTAGAAGGTGGCCATGATTTCGTCCGTGGCCTCATCGAACAGAGCACCGCCGAAGTCCACCTGTTCCAAAGGGTCCTTGTCCACAAGCTCGGTTTTGCCTGTCTTCGGGTCCAACAACAAAAGCTGGGTCAAATCCACGTCAGCGCCCTTGTTGCTAATGAAGTAACAACGCTTGCCATCCTTATGGAATTGCAAAGGCTGGCAAGTCTCCTCAAAAGAACAAGAGTACAGAGGCACGAAGGCGTCGTTTTCGAAACGCAGCACCTCCCAGCCCCCCTCTTCGGTCTGCCGACCCGCCAGGCGCATTTCGCCCTCCAAGTCGAAGATGTAGTAGATCATGTTTTCGGTATTCTTTAAGATTATCTTGCGCTCGCCGCTGTGAATATCCACCCGATAGACATCATGCAAAGAGGGGTCTCTATCATTCAAGCCCACAATTATCTCATTGGGCTTGTTTTTGGGTACGGAGTAAATCCTGGCACGAACAGCCTTGAAAGGAGTCAGGTCCAAGGCCGCGGGCACGCCCGAATCCTTCCCTGGCCCGGCCGCGGGGTCCACCGAGTAGACATGGTAGTTTTCGTCCCCGGCCTTGTCTTGCCCATAGAGGATACGGGCCGAGTCCCGACTCCAAAAATAGACGGGCACCGGTCGTAAGTCTGCCGTGATGGGCTTGGCCTGGTCAAAAGCCTGCCCGGAGGCCTTGACCCAGATATTGCGCACACCCTTGTAGGGCTTGATGAAGCTTAACCACTTGCCATCGGGCGAAAGTTGCGAGCCCGAAATTTCCGGATCGCCAAAAAACAACTGCCGGTCAATTACGGGTGGCGCGCCCTTTCCGTCCTTGAGCATCGGCTTGTCGGCCTGGGTACTCGGTGCAGTGGATGCGCAGGAGACGGCCAGTGCCACCATCGTCAACAAAACCCAGTGAATGATTTTCTTCATGGAGAATTCCTTTCACGACCCAAACAAATTCATGAAGCGTGGACTCAAAGCCCCAAGCCGCGGGCCAGAATTTGCCAGTAGCCGTTGTAATCCATGTCGTCTTCCCAGGCCACCAGCACGGTGCCGGCGCTGTTGACCGCCGCGTGGGGATCGATTTGATCCCCGTCACCGTCGCTGTTGACGGTCAGATCGGCGAACCACTCGCTGCCGTCCAACTCAAAGCCGCGGGCCAGGATCTGAAAAACATCGTTTGAGTCCTGATCGTCTTCCCAGGCGACCACGAAACGACCGTTTGGGGCCATGCCCAAGCTGGGGCGCAATTGCTGTCCCGCGGACTGGCTATTGACGGTCAAATCCGCGAAACGTTGAGTGCCGTATGCGTCGAAGCCGCGAGCCATTACCTGATAGACGCCGTTCGAATCCTGATCGTCCGCCCAGGCCACGGTAAAGTTTCCGGTCGCGTCCATCCCCAAGGCGGGATCGATCTGTTGACCGGCCCCTTCGGTGTTCACGGTAAGACGAGACACTCGCTCAACGCCGTCGGCCGCAAAGCCCCGAGCGTGGATCTGGTAACCGCCGTTGCCATCCGAGTCGTCCTGCCAGGCCACAACGAAACAACCGGTCCCGTCCATGGCCACGGAAGGCTTCAGGTGTTGGCCGGCCAAGTTTTCGTTGACGCCGATGTCGGCAAATCGCTCGCTGCCGTTGGCGTTGAAGCCACGCGCAAATACCTGGAAGTTGTCGTCGTAGTCCACGTCGTCTTCCCAGGCAACCACGAAGCGGCCGTCCGGGGCCATGGCCACAACCGGGTTGAGTTGCTGCCCGGTCGCCACGCTGTTGATGGTCATATCGGCAAAGCGCTGGCTGCCGTCGCTATTGAAGCCGCGGGCCCGAATCTGAAAAATACCGTTCTCGTCAGCATCGTCCGCCCAGACGACCACGAAATTGCCATTCTGATCCATGGCCAGCGAAGGGGTCTGTTGTTGCCCGGCCGTATTCGAATTGACCACCAGGTCTGCGAAATGCTCACAGGCGCCTGCCGAAAAACCGCGCACCATGATGTCGTGCATGCCCGCGCCGTCGCCGCCATCCGAGTTATCCTCCCAGGCGACGATGAAGCTGCCGTCATCGGCCAGAGCCACTTCCGGGTTCAGTTGATCGCCTGAGCCAGCGCTGTTAACCGTCAGGTCGTTGAAGGACTGGCTGGCCAAGTCATCCCAGGCATAGGAATCGGAACCGAGCAGGTCGTAGGTGAACTGGTAGTCGTGATCCGATTGGGTGGGGTCATCCTGGTAGTAGTTTTTCCCCTCGGTGTTGTGCGGGCTGCAGAAAAGACTGGGAACGCCCCCTGGAAAAACCGCGCTGTTGCCGGCTTCCACTGTATGGGTCAAGGCCCGCACCTGGTTGTTACGCGGAGAAAAGACCAACTCTCGAAGCCAGCCGTTGCCGGTGTAGTTGCCTGCCCAGCAATTGTCGGTGCAGGCCTCTGGACTGCCCGCTGTACAAGTGGCTTCGAACTGATAGTCCACGAGAATCTGGTGAACCATATTGGCGTTATTGCCTATCCGGGGCACGTACTCGGAATCGCCGATGTGACCCGAGACCACCATGAAAATGTTGCTGTGCCGACTGGCCAGTTCGCTCCAGACAGTGGCCCCGTCGCTCCCGGTGACGTCGTAGGTGCTGTTGGGACAGTTCGTTCCATAGGCGCCGTTATGGCTCAGGTAACAATGGGTAGCCACGATCACCCGATGGTCGGGGTGGTTGGCGATTACTTCCTCGGCCCAGCAAAGAGCGTCTTTGCGTGGCGCGTACTCAATGCTCACCACCATAAAATTCAGATCGCCGTATTCAAAGAAGGTGTAATTGTTTGCGTTGCTCGCGTCCATCGACCCGCCGTACCATGTTCGGGTTGTGAAGCGGTCAGCGCCGAAATAATCGCCATACAAGGTCGCGCCTCTTGAGAAGCCGCTGCTGCCCAAGTAATCGTGATTGCCCGGCACCATGCTGTAAGGCACGCCGGCCGTGTCCAGCATGGCGTGGGCCTGATCTGCGATTATCCACTCGCTGACGGTGTTGTTGTTGGTGATGTCGCCTAAGTGGATAACGAACTTGATATTCCGTGAATTCTCATTGTCGATGATCCATTGCATTTGTTTGTAGTAAGTATTGCTCGCGTTGTCGGCCATCTTGTCTGCGTAGTACTGGGTATCGGGCAGCAAAATGATCGAAAAATCGTCGCAGAAATCGCCGCAGTCAGGCTGGCAATGGCCGGTGACGGGATCGCAGGTATGATTCGCAGGGCAGGCCTGCTCTTCCGACCACTCCAGACAGTCGTCGGTATAATTGTACTCGCCACAATGCCTGAATCCCTGACCGATGCACTCTTGCGCATCCAATCCAGGACATTCATTCTGGCAGGCGATGACGCAGCTGCCGTTTTCACAGATCTGACCCGTCGTGCAGGAAGTCACGCAGCTGCCTTGTTCACAAACCATGCACTGGCCGGCATCACAGGCCGGATCGCAGGTGATGTCGGCAACACAGCTGCCGTTATCACAAACCTGACCTGCCGTGCAGGAGGTCACGCAGCTGCCTTCATCGCAAACCATGCACTGGCCGGCATCACAGGCCGGATCGCAGGAGTTGTCGACAACACAGCTGCCGTTTTCACAAATCTGGCCCACCGTGCAGGAAGACACGCAGCTGCCTTCATCGCAAACCATGCACTGGCCGGCATCACAGGCCGGATCGCAGGAGTTGTCGACAACACAGCTGCCGTTTTCACAAATCTGGCCAGCAACACAGCTGCCGTTTTCACAAATCTGGCCAGTCGAACAGGTGGTCACGCAGGTGCCTTGATAACAAACCATGCACAAGTCGGCATCGCAGGCCGGATCGCATTCCTCGTCGGCAACGCAGGTGCCGCTACCGGTCTCACAGTATTGGCCGTCCGTGCAGGAAGACACGCATCTTCCGTCTTCGCAAACCATACACTGGCTGGCGGCGCAGGCCGGATCACAAACGGGATTGTTCACATCGTCCCCACACCCAGCCAAGCCGAAGGCCGCCATCAACAAAAAAGAAAACACTCGTGAGTTCATTGTCTCTCTCCGAAAGGTGGACGATACTTACCTATTCTCGAAAGTAAGGCATAGTAAGAGAAGGATTGCCATGCCATTCTCAGCCAGCCGGGAGGAAAAACACAATGAAATTCATTTTGCAACGATGGATCCCGATCCTAACTGGTTTGGCCATGCTTTGCCTTTCCGTCTCCTGTGGAAACGTGGAAGGGCAAGCCTTCCCTGACGCTGGGGACCATGAGGATGCCGCCCTTGAAGACGCCGGTACAGATGCCGGTACAGACGCCGGAGCTGGAGATGACGCAGGAACGCAGGATGACGCAGGCACAGGGGGGGATGGCGATGAGGGCCCTGAATGCGGCAACAACGTGATCGAGGGTTTTGAGGCCTGCGATGACGGCAACCAGGAAGACGGAGATGAATGTTCGGCTGACTGCCGTATCTTAAAGACCGAAAGAAACTTGGGCATCTCGGGTGTCGCCTATGACATCACCAAGGACAACAACGGCACTGTCCATATCATCTGGAAGGTAGGCGGGAACTTGCGTTATGGCCAAATCGAAGACGGCCTGGTCGTCGGCGCGGAGGACATCCCGAATTCCAGCAATGTAAACACCCGCTACAACCGTCCCCGCATTGCGGTCCGCCCGGATGGAGCCACGGTGCACACGGCCTGGAACGGCACGCCCGGCGAAACCCTCTTTCACGCCTGGCGCGACAGCGAGGGAAATTGGCATCGCGAGGCGGCCTGGAACAGGGGCACAAGCAGTTACTATGTCGCATGTCCCTCAATCGGCGTGGATCTCACGGGCGCGGTGCACATCGTGGCGCAGCGCTGGGATGGAGACAATGACGGAGCGCCGACGCCTGTGGTTTACTGCCACAAGCCAAGCGGTGGAAGCTGGTCCGGCCTGGTGATCGTCCAACAGCCCGATCCCCCCGAGAACCGACAATGGCGCGACACCTCCATGTTCACAGACAAACTGGGCGGCATCCATGCTGTCTGGAAAGCGGGAACGGGTGTTCCCGGCAAATATCGATACACACCCAGCGGCGGTGATCTCGGCCAAGAACCCACTCAAGTCATCCCAGTCCCGGACGTCCCGCAGATTGACAACGTATCATTTGGGGATCTCTTCGTTACCGAGAACGGCGACGTACACCACAGCCACATGACCTACCCTCTTCAGCAAATCTGGTATCAAGTAAAACGCGATGAGAGCACGTCTTTTGCGGAAGCCGCTCTGGCCGGTCCGATGAACAACGATGAGCATGTCAGCTACGAAAACCCTTGGCCAGTGATCGCAGTCGACACACACGATCGGGTCTTCACCGCCTGGGCGGAAAACCGGGGCGGCGCGCCCATCCCCTTCGTCGTACTCGCTGTCTCCGGGAGCACGCCCTGGGCAATTGAAGATCTAACGACCACCGCCAATATTGATGGCAGCTCCGCACCCGCCATGACCGCGGTTGGTGACCTGATCTATCTTGTCTATCGAAATGCCGCAGGTGAGTTGATTCTGGTCAACACCCGCTACGCCCCATGAAACTCAAGATTCCTTGGCTGGGCTCAAGACGTAGCTGCCTGATTTTTCGTCCAGCTCGATCTCTAAATACCCGCGGGCGGTCGCCTCTTCCAGCAGGGAAGAAAAAGAGCGAAATCCGTAGTAGGACTCATGGAAACCAGGCCGGCGCCGTTTGATGGCTTGCTTGACCATGGAGGCCCAGACCTTCTCCCCAGCCCCCCGCTCTTCGATCAGGGCCTCCAATGTTTCAACCAGCAGATCCAAAACCTGAAGGACCCGCTTTTCCATTTTCTCATCCTCGGCGGTCTTGTCAGACTTGTCAGACTTGTCAGGCTTCTCGGCCTTGTTCGCCTTGTCTGCCTTCTCGGTTTTGGCTGCCTTCTCTACCTGAGGCGACTTGGCCTGCCCTGCCGATTTGACCGCTTTGGGCTTGGGGGCCGGCTTGGCCGGCATTGTCTTTCTGGCAGCATTGGGCCTGGGCTTCGG
This sequence comes from Deltaproteobacteria bacterium, assembly GCA_019314375.1. GTDB lineage: Bacteria > Myxococcota > B64-G9 > B64-G9 > B64-G9 > JAFCZJ01. The sequence continues at coordinate 49,900 of JAFCZJ010000017.1, forward strand.
CTTGGGTTTGGGCTTATTGCTTTTTCGCACCAGGTCATCGTAGTAGATGAACTCGTCACAGTTGGCGATGAGCAAATCGGACGTGGAATTTTTGACGCCCACCCCGATGACGAACTTGTTGTTCTCCCGCAACTTGCTCACCAGGGGGGAGAAATCCGAATCCCCGCTGATGATGACGAAGACGTTCACGTGGGTCTTGGTGTAGCAAAGGTCCAAGGCGTCCACCACCATGCGAATGTCGGCCGAGTTCTTGCCGGCCTGGCGCAGATGGGGAATCTCGATAAGCTCAAAGCTGGCTTCGTGCATGGCCGGCCGAAAATCCTTGTAACGGCCCCAATCACAATAGGCCTTCTTGACCACGATGCTGCCCTTCAGAAGCAAACGCTCAAGCACCTTGTTGATATCAAACTTGTCGTAGCGAGCGTCACGAACGCCGAGCGCCACGTTTTCAAAATCGCAAAAAACAGCCAAACTGCTGTGTTCCATCAATCCGCTCATAAAAACTCCTCTCGATCGCCATCATAGCCCAAGATGCACTTCATATTCATTTTTTAGTCAGACACTTTCTCCGCCGCAGTCCCCAAAAAACCAAGCAGGTCACCAGGATGCCCATGGCAAGCCAGGTGCCGCCCTTTCTCTCAAGACTTTGGCAGCCAAAATAGCTCTCCAGGTAGGGCAAGGTTGGGTGCTCCGAAGCCCTTTTGGCCCAGACCGAGTCGCAATAGTCGTTCGACATATCGCAGCCCTCCTGGTAGGAGGTCCACTTGTCCAAGACAACCTGAACGGGCAAATCATCCTCACCGGCCGACTGAATAAATGCTTCGGCAGCAAAAATCAAATCGTTTGAGGCCCCCAAGACGCCTTCCAGCACCGGCCCCATTTCCTCTCCGCATTCATCCATGGCATCCGAATGCCGAAGACCATCCCGTTCTTCCTCCCAACCACCCCCGACCGCCTCAACATAGTTGAGCACGTGGATAATACGCATCATGTCATCAGTGCGGATGGTGTGAGAAAAGCTGTCCTGCAGCGTGTGCAAAGCCTTACCCAGAAAAAACGCCACGGCCCAGACCTGAATCTTCACCTCTCCGTGAAAATCCATGGCGATGCCGACGTCGATAATCTGTGAGGCCCTGGGCAGAATCAAAAACTGCTTCATGAGTTCAAAAAAGTAGAGGATTTTTTCGCGACCCATCTCGATGGCGTGGATGTTGCCCTGCTCGTAGTCATCGTCCTGGGCCCGAAGAAAGTGCTCATACTGCATCTCTGGGTGCACGTGCATGGAGCGCAAAGCGTTAAGGTTGAGGGTGGAGTGGCCGTCCGTGTCATTGGCCCGCACCCCCGCCAAAAGACTGGCGTAATAAAATCGCTCTCCGCGACTTTCAAAAGAGATCGCCATCTGCTTTTCGATGGCCTTAATGAATGACTCCCAGGCACCCTCCGGCGCATCAGGAATCAGTTCGCTCGGGATGCGAACCCGGGTCTGAAAATGGGTAACCATCGTGAAACGCTCGTGACAGGGATCGGTAAAACCAGAATTCACAGTAAAAGCCTCAGCCCTCCCCGAAACTTCCAGCATGCCGATGACGACGAGGAGCAGAAGACGGAATCTCACAATGCCACCTCCAGGCCCAAAATGCTTCGGTATTGCAACATAAACAAACGGTTCTCACCTAACTCCGGCGCCACCACCGCGAGGACCAGGGGATCAAAACAAAAATACACATGCTCAGACCATGACCAGCGAAAGCCAAAGGGACGCCATTCGAAAAAGAACCCCGTATCACCGGCATCCAGCAACATGGTGTCCATGAGCAGAGTCGAAAGCCCAAGGGTCACGGCGGCCCGAATGCGCCCGGAAAACAGCAGAGCCTCCAAACCGAAACCTGTGTTCAACACGCCATCGGTGATGCCCGGACCGCCCAACTCCATCGACATCCATCGGTCGTTCTCCACATGCAGAAACAAACCCACTCGAGAAAATCGATATCCAGCCCGGAAGGCCCCGCCCACCGCCTGGGCCAACATAGCGCGTTCCGGATCATCGCTCAAGATGGTCAGATGAAAGCTGAGTTCGAAAAACAGGCCCAACTCCTGCTCTGACAAGAATCGCTCAGGCGGCGGCAGTATATCCTTTCGGCCATACTCCAGCCCCAAAACCGTGTAGTACTCGAAAACCAACAAAGGGATGTTGCTCAAAACTGGTACGGAGAACTGAAACGCTAAAGGGTCGACCACCAGACACCATTCATCCATCAAAGGCACGCGAACAGCAGCCGGCCTGAGGTCGACAAAAAAACCGACCTCTCCGAATTCGCCGGTGCCCTCGGTCATGTAGACGGAGGGCCCCACCGCCACGCTGGACCGGGCCCGGCCTTCAAAGTAGTTCCACTCCGCACCCAGGCCCGGGTTCAAGGAAGTGGGCGCCAGGCGATTTTTGTACTCCAAGTCATACCAATGGTTCAGGCCCACTTGTGCGAAGAGCCCCCAGTCTTCAGTGCGCCAGCCGAACTTGAACACGAAATCGATGGCCAGGCTCTCTTCGCCGTAACGAATGCTATTGGGGATTGAACGCCCCGTCTCCAACGCAGCGTATCCACCGGCAATGATCGGGGCCTCATCCGCCATCAGCCTGGGGCTTACCATCAAGGACAAGGCAAGTAGCAGCAGACAGCGGCTCATGGTGTTCTTGCCTGCTCCGCAGCCTGGGCGGCCGACCGCGCTTCCTCCACCACGGCCCTCAGCTGGGATTCAAAAAGCATATTGATGAGAAAATCCGACCCGCCATTTTCCAAATCCAGAGTCAAAGCCCCCGAACCCATTTCCTTCTTGCTCGCAGCCAATATGGTGTCCGTGGTCAGCCTTTTCATGTTCGTGGTCACCGAGCCGATGACCACACGCACTCCATGGACCGACTGATCCGCATCCAGGCCGATGACATAACGCCGATCCTCCTCGGCAAAACCCAACGCGGCCTCAATGACACCCAACGACGAAGCACCGGCCACCGAAATAATCACGTCCGCTTCTTCAAATAGCTCAGCAGCTCTCTGGAAAGCCAAGGGTTCAGATGCAAAACCTGTGGAATCTTGAGCCAAGTATTCGCGGGCAGTGATCCGGCCGCCCGCGTATTCAACGCCGGCAACAAAGCCCTCGATCGATTCATCCACATGGGCCGTTGACATGCCACCGATGGCGGCTGCCGTCTTGCGTTCGGAGGCCTCCATGGCCGCCACACCCGCAAGAAAAGACGATCCGAAGGTTCGAATTTCCGCCGTCATAAGACCAGGGCATGAAGAAGGGCTTCCGTCCAAAAACAAAATCTGATTGTAACCAAACTGGCATTGCAAAGAGTCGACCAAGGCCTCGTGTTCATGGCCGAGCGCAATCACAAGGGCGGCACGTCGCTCCTTGGGCATCAAGGCCCAGGACTCCAGCAAGCGTCGAGCATCATCCGGGCTTTCGGGCACGGCGAATTCTACAGTGATGCTGGTTTGCATCCAGGCCAGACTGATCCCCTTGGTCACCTCGTCCACAATTGACAAATCCCCAGGTCCCCGGCCGACCGGACAAAGCATGCGCACGGGCAGAACCGGCTGAAGTCGCGGCTCACAAGCAGCACATGACAACAAAATGCAAAGCAAGACCAACGCACGGATAGACTTGTCTTTCACGAAAACCCTCAGGGAGTCACATCCTGCTCGCCTTCCCAAATCTCTTCTCCCCATTGGTAGCCGAAGCTGTTGCTGTCTGCGCTGAGAGCAGCGCTGATGGAAATAAAGGGCCCATCAGAGATCCAACCTGCGTGGACATAGCCTCGAAGCAATTCAGTTGCGCCATCGGCATCAAAAGCCGCCACGGCGTCGTATTCCAGCCGGTCCAGGCTATCGACCCGCACGAACTGCAATTGGGTCAACTGAGCCACGGTCAATTTATTCTCGCCCCAGTCCATGGTCTCCCAACCGGTCTCCGGCATGCTGCCTGTCGGCTGCACGTAGAAAGCCGTCATGGTGTACGGACCCGCATTGAGAATCTTGGCTGTCAGCGGAATGGCGTCTTCCGATTCCGACTCCGAAGAGCCACAGGCCGCCAGCAAAAGTGAAAGTATGATCCCTGAACAAATTGATGTGCGTCTCACGGGTGTCACCTCCAGCCACGCAAATTAGCACATCGCGGCCAGGATGACAGCCGATTCAGTTTTCCGATTTGAAAACAAAGGGGTAGTTGACGATGACCAGGCCACCACCCTTGGGCTTGGGAAAAACCATGGCCCGAACGACGGTCAATATGCAGGCCTCGGTGTTCTTGTCCCCAAGCGTACTGGACGACAAACTCGCGCTGATGACCTTGCCCTTGCCGCCCACCACAAAGCGCACCATGACCTTGCCTTTTAGATCCACTCGCTTGAGCAAGGCCTTCTCGTAGCAAAACTTGATGCGATTGATGTGTTTTCGAATGACCCGCTGGATGATATCCTTCGACAGAAATCCCTTAACCTTTGGTGGGGCCTCGCTGATTCTCACTTCACCCGTTTTCCTGCCGGTCGGGGCCAATCCCACCCCCTTCACGCCGGCCACACCCAAACCCTCGAAAGGATTCGGGCGTTTCGCCTTCATCATGTCTTCGGAACGGAAGCAGAGACGCATCTTGCGCTCGGTCTCCGGCGCGGCCAGATCCTTGACGCCGGCCAACAAGGTCTTCTCAACGCAAGTCAAGTCCCCCTTCTTCACCGACTTAATCTCGAACCAAAGGTCCGCTCGCGCCTTACCCGCCTGTCGGCCATCCGCCCAGTAAACAGTCGCGCCTCGCCCCACCTTCAGCCAGTCCCCTTTATTCATCGCGCCGAACAGACCGGCCAGCGCACCTCTCCCCGGACCTTCAATCACCTGAGGCGGCGGGTCCGCCTTCACCTGCATGTCTACACAGGCCGTGCGCAGGCGCCAAAGGCTGCTGCCTTTTTCCCGCCTGGCGACCTCTACACAGGCCGCATGATTTGAGTTCAGCCGGACCTTGCGTCCCTTGGCAAAGCGCAAACGACTTCGACTTGCGTCCCACTTGTGCTCGCATCCGAAAACCAAGCGCCCCGCCGGTCGATAGCTTTTGGCCACTTTGTCCGCGGAGAACTTGGCGGCAAGGGCCAGACCCGCATGGGCGACCCGATATCGCTTGTCGGACTGATTGAACAGCAGGGGCAGGCCCGGCCGCAGACGCAAGCTGGTGCCGTCGGCATATTGCTCGCGAACTTCTTCGCGCAACACTAAAACAACATCCTGTTTACGCACAAACAAGTTCAGCCGGTAATCAGCCAAATCATAGAGAGGAGCCATGCAATGCTCATAATTGGAATCCTGCATGGTCTCAATCTGGACCCAATCTCCCTGCCAAGCCACAAGACGGAAGACGCGAACCTGCTCCAAGCGCTCCGGCCGCTCCTTGTCCGAAAACGCCAACTCCCGAACACGAGGAGACTTGGCGTCCGGCCCCTGGTGTAAGCAAGCGTTCTTCCAGACCAGCACGTATTCCGCCGGCGCCGCCGCCCAAACCCGGGGCACCAACAACACAGCCAATGTCGACAACAAAATCCATGATTTGCGCATGTTTACCTCCAAAAAGAACTCCTTTGTACTACGGAGACCCTCCGAAGGTCCACCGGACTAAGCCACCAACTGCTCCAGCGCCTCTTTCGGCCGGGGGCCGATGATCACGTCCTGAATGATGCCCTTGTTTACCTGCACGGTGGTTGGGGTGGCCATGATGCCGAAGAGCCGAGCCGTACCCATGTCCTGGGAAATGTCCACGGCGAAGACGTTCTTGCCCACACCCTTCATGCCCTTGATGACCGGCGTCATGGTTTTGCAGGCACCGCATTGCGGGCTGTAGAAATAAAACAAGGTTGGCTGGCCCTTGCGCACCGACTTGCCCATTTTGCCGCCCAAATCAGGCGCGCGCTTGCCCTTGAGCTTTTTGATTTTGTAGACCATCAAAAGCCTCATGCCCACAAACAATGCCACGATACTTCCAATCACGATCCCGAAAATTGCCCAGCCGCTCATGTTCGCTCCTTAGATGAGAATTCAAACCTGCGAATCACGAATCAGAAAAGCAGAAAGCGTGCCATCCCAAAAAGTCGTAAGCCACTGTAAAATAAAGAAAGACCAAAAGACCAACTGTTGCCTGGAATGTTGCGCCTGTTGCATTCACTGTTGCTCTGCCCCGAGATACGCTCAATTCAGCTTCATGAAGACGATCCTGGCCTCGGCGCTGCCGTCGACCTGAAGCGCCAAACGCAAGGTTTTCCCGCCTTCACAGCTCAAGTTGACCTTCAGGCTACGCGGTACCTTGCCAAGCCGCGAGTCTCTGATCCGGCAAGCGCCGTGGGAACCATGCAAAGAAGAGAAAATAGCCTTAATCTTTTCGGCTGGCACCGCTTTGAGAAAGCCCGGATGAAACATCTCCTGAAGATCGTCGCCTGGGGGAGCCGCCATCTTCCCGACCAAACGCTTGGCCACCGCCAAAACCACCGAGTCCCCCAAAGAATCTTCCTTGGCGCCGAAGCCGATGACCGCCTCATCCAGCAGCCAGCGACCCAGTTCATCGACCGACTTACCGCAATTACTCAGCACAATCACCCCCACCTTGGCGGATGCGACAAAACCCACCCAGCTGCGAAAGCCCTGCATGCCCCCATTATGCCAAACCACATCCCCGCCAACCTGGGATGGCGAGACATGCCATCCAAGACCGATTGCGCTCCGCCAAGATCCGGTCAAACGCTGGGGGCGATGCATCTCCGCCAGGCTTGCCATTCCAAGTACCTTTTTCTCATCGGTTTCAGCCGAAAACTGCCATGAGATGAAACGCGCCATGTCGCCCAGATCCGAAGCGATGGCACCGGCGGGCGCAGCCGCGCCCAGCTTCCAGTCGGTCACCACCCGTGAGGTGTCTCGAGCGGCATAGGGGGTGGCCAAGTCTTTCTTGAGCTCCGCATCGAGGTCAATCCCCGTACGTTTCATGCCAAGAGGCCCAAGCAGGTGCTCTTCGAGTAATGCAGCGTAGGGCGCACGCCCCACATTTTCGACGACGAGACCCAACAAGGAAAAACCCAGATTGGAGTATGCGTAGACCGCGCCCACGGGATTGTCCAGATGGGTCTGCTTCAAGCCGGCCATCAACTCCTCCCGAGTCGTGGCGCCATAGGGCTGCTCCGGGGTGGCTCGCTTGAGGTTAACGGGCATAGGCGGCAGCCCCGAGCTATGGGTCAGCAAATGTCGCAGCGTGATCTCGGCGGCACCTTTCGCGTTCGTGGGCACAGGGATGGAACCAGGCAAAAAATCCGCCAAGGGATCATCCAGGCGAAGAAGGCTCCTGTCTCGAAACTTCACCAAAAGGCTGGCTGTAAAAACCTTGGTCACGGAACCGATGCGGTAAAGGGTATTCACCCGAGCTGGACGCTTGGCCTGACGGTCCGCCCAGCCCAGGGCTTTGGCAAAAACCAACTCATCCCCACGCACAATGCCCACGACCAAACTGGGAAAGTCTCCCTCCGCAAGCTCCTCTGCAAGTCGACTCTCGACGAGCTTGAGCATCTGGGCATGCTCTGCACCTTCTGCCGCCCAAAATGGCTGAACGCAAAAAAACAACAGAGTCAGAAAAAAAGTTCGCATGGAGAACACCTCCAGAGGTATGGTCACTCTCCGCATCATACGGCAAAAAAGAAAATGGAAAAACAGGAAGAAAGTTGTTGACATGGGCCCATGTCTTTGCAATGATGGCTCAACGTTTGACCTTCCATGAGCCTCTATTCTGGATAACAAACCTGACAAAACATAAAGAATAGAGACAAAACGGAATCTCAAGCGGCAAATTGTTTTGCTGTTGTGACAACCGGAAATGGTTTTCGGAGTTCGCAGCGGCGTGAGAATGAGGAGTAGAATTGTGGCAAACGGACGCGTAAAATGGTTTAACGATTCCAAGGGGTTTGGCTTCATCGAGCAAGATGGCGGCGAAGATGTCTTCGTGCATTTCTCGGCCATCACGGGCGACGGCTTCAAGAGCCTGAAAGAGGGCGACGCGGTTGAATTCGAAGTCACCCAGGGTCCCAAGGGCCTGCAAGCTCAGAACGTCAAAATTCAGTAAAATCTGAATCAAAAAAAAATAAGAAGAAGCCAGGCCTTGTGCCTGGCTTTTTTTTATTTAACTCCCCTCGCCAGAATCTTGACCACCTCATCCAAGCTTACCAACAGGAAATCCTCATCGCATTTGCCCGAAAAGGAGGCCGATAGTTCAGCAGCCTCGGTCTTCAAGTCAATTACTGTGGAGTTGAAGACACAATTGGAGCCGATGCGGATCAAGGTAGTCGACACGGTCTTGTTGGCAGCCAGTGCTTTGCCCATCTCGATCTGACAGCTGCGATCGTAGCATTGCTTGTAACTTTCCTTTTTGGTCGCACCAAGTCGCTCTCGCAGTTGCTCCCGCGGGGCCACCTTGTACCTCAATTTTTGGCCCACCTGAGCGCTCAAGTACTCGGTCAACTGCGCCACCAAGTTACCTTCGAACTTGCCCGACATGTCCTGAATCTGAAAAACCACGGCGATGGGGCGATCGCCCTCGGCCACCACGGGTTTGGCAACCGGCGAAGGCCGCATGCGCTCCACCTTGGCCATGATGTCGGCCCGATCCATGGACATCTGGTCCCGCATGCGCTCTGTGATCTTTTTGACCGCGCAACCGAAGCTCAAATCTTTGTGCCCATAATACACCCCCTGGAACATGCTGCAGTCGGCCGACTGATCGCTGAAATAGAGTACATCTCCCGAAACGGCTGTCTTCATCTCCAACTCGGCATGGATGTGAAGGGAGAGTTTGGTCATGGGCACGGCGAAGAGCCAAAGGGGTGCCAAAAACCACATCATGACCCACAACTTGGTGTCTGTGAATTTGACTTCTCGCAACTTGATAACAAGACGGGCCTCTGGAGCGGCCGTATTGGGGGTAAAGGGGCCGTTCTCCAAAAGGTCGGCCTTCAGGGCATCCTGGAAGGACTGGCGAATGGATTCGATGCGCCCTTTTCTATCTTCCCATTCCTTGCGCAATTCAGGAGTCAAGACCACGTTGACCGAAGCCTTGAGCGGCAATGGATCGTGCCGAATGCCCGAAGTGTATCTGGAGTTGAACTGAATAGAGGCGCAGCCGACCTGAAGCAGGGTCAAGGGCATCAACAAGGCCATCGAAAAAGCCACGGCCTTGGCGGATGCAGCCAAGCGCAAAGAACGAGATTTCAGTAGGGACATGATGAATTTGTATAGGTTATTCAGGCAATTTGTCAACCCGAGCAGCATCGGTCTTCAGGCCGCGGATGAAGAGACGGGCCCAGATGAAGCCGATGCTGCCTCCCGTCAAGTTGGCGACCACCAAACCCAAACAAATGCCCTGCATATCACCAAACCACAGTACGCCGATCATATAGACAGCAGGAACCGCCAACAGCAAAGTTCTGATCAGGGTGACGATCAAGGCATAGCTGCCCCTGCCCGCGCCCTGGAACAGGCCCGAAGTACACATACCCAAAGGCACGGCGGGCAGAAAAAAGCTGACGGTGGATAGGAAGACCACCAAATCGGGCCTAATCTGAAGGCTTTCTGGTGATGAAGTGAAGAAGGCGGCGATGGGCTCAGCCAGCCACTGCAAAGCCACGAGGCTCAAAATCTCCAACGAAACGCCCAGCTTGATGGCATACATATAAGCTTTGTCCAAGCGGTCCGGGTCCCCCATACCGGTGGCCGCCCCACTGACCGCCACCAGAGCCGTGGTCAGGCCCATGACAGGCAGGGTCGCGATCATGATGACGCGCCAGCCAGTTGTGAAAACCGCCACCGCGTCGGTGCCCCCTACCAAGACCAGCATGGCGTTGAGTAACATCATCATCACGGCCATGGCCGTGTGCTGCACCGAGGAGGGCAGGCCGACCCGGAGGATGTCCTTCAAAACGTCCCGACGAAAGCGAAAACCACGAAAGCGCAAGCTGATCCAGGTGTTCTTACGAAAGAACAACCAATAGAACAAAAGAAAGGCCGTCACGAGCATGGACAACAATGAAGCCCAGGCCGCACCAGCCACGCCGAGACCCAAGCCGGGCATCGGACCCAAAGAGTCGAAAATAAACAGGGGGTCCAACACGATATTCAACACCGAGCCGGCCATCATGGCCACCATGGGCCGCTTGACGTCGCCTTCTCCCCGCAAAAGGGACAAGGCCACGTGGGAGAAAAAAAGCACAAAGCTCCCACCAAACATGATGCGAGCGTAGTCCACCGTGAGCTCCAAGGTGTGACCAGAGCTAAAACCCGCGAAGATTGGGCGCGTGAAGGCCAGCATGGGTGCGATGAATGCCACCGCCGCTACCACCATGATCACGAAGGTGTGGGTGGCGACCAAACCTGCACCTTCACGGTCCTTGGCACCAACAAACCGAGACACAGCCGAGCCCCCGCCCACGCCCACGCCAGTGGCCAAAGCCATCGCCACGAAAAAGAAAGGAAAAAACAGACCCACGGCGGCCAAGGCGTCTGACCCCAAGCCTGCCACCCAATAGGCGTCGGCCAGGTTGTAGATGATCTGGGCGGACATGGCCACCACCGTGGGCAAAGCCAGGCGACGGATCGCGACTTTGGGATCTCCTTGAAGGATCTCGACACCTTTGGTGGGTCGTGTCTGGCGAGTCGCGTCGTTCATTGCCGGCATCATAGATGATTCCATAAACGCTTCAAGGCTTACGGCTTGACAGATGGGCTCCGGCCCACGCAAGCTGTGCATCCTGGGAGGAATTTTTGGCCAAAAAAGTTGACCCAAAGCGAGAGGAACTGCGACGGGCCATGACCGAGGGGGTCATGGAGAAAAAAGCCAAACTACCCACATCCACCTTGGGGCGTATGGGCCGATCGGCCCTGGTCGCCCTGCGCACCGGCCGCCTGATTCGCAAGGGTCGGAAAAAAAAGCCGGGCGCCCCCGCCAATGTAGAACAGCTGCTCAAACTGGTGACCTCCTTGGGTCAACTCAAGGGCATCGCCATGAAGATGGGCCAGATCATGAGCTACATCGACGTGGCCCTGCCCGATGAACTGCGGGCTGCCTTGAGCGCTCTGCAAACCAGCGCACCCCCCATGGATTTTGATGAACTCACCAAGCAAGTCCGTCAATCCCTCGGGGGAAAAGCCGAGGATGTCTTGGCGCAAATGGATCCCAAGCCGGTGGCGGCCGCCTCCATTGGCCAGGTCCACAAGAGCCGCCTGCCCGACGGCAGGATCGTTGCGATCAAGGTCCAGTATCCCGAAATGGAGCGCGCTATCCTGGCCGACTTCAAACCGGCCGCCGTGGGTACGAAGCTTGCCCGGCTTCTGGTGCCGGGCGCTCGCGTCGAGGGTTTCATCGAAGAAGCCAAGGCCCGCTTTCTGGAAGAATGCGACTACCTGCACGAAGCCCGGGCTCAGCAGCGCTTCTTCGATCTTTACTCCGAGCATCCCATCCTGAGCGTACCCGAGGTGATCCACGAATACAGCGGACGCGAGGTACTGTGCACGGCGTGGATCGACGGACTGGGCCTCGACGCTTTCTTGGCAACAGAACCAAAACAGGCCATGCGGGACAAGATGGGCGTGGCCCTGTTCGACTTCTACCTGGGCAGCCTCTTCATTCATGGGCTGTACAACTGCGATCCCCATCCGGGCAATTACCTGTTTCTGCCCGAGGGACGCCTGGCCCTTCTCGATCACGGCTGTACCCGGAGCTTCCCGCCAAGCTTCGTGGACGAGCTGGCGAAAATGGGCTTGGCCGTCCACGCTGACGATCGGGAGGCCCTGCTCGCCTCCTTCAACCGCCTGGGTTTGTTGCGCAGGGATCGGGAAGAAGACTTCCAGATCGCTCGGCGCCTGGTGCGCGCTTTTCAAGGACCCATGCTGGAGGACAAAGAGCAGATCATCAGTGAAGATGCGGCCCTGGAGCTGGGCCAACTCATGCGCGCCAAAAAACAACTATTGAAGCTGGATTTCCCGGGGGAATTTCTCTTTTTGTCACGAATCCGTTTTGGGCTGATGTCGGTCTTGGCTCGACTGGGGGCCCGGGCCAATTGGCATCGCCTCGAAAAAGCCTATATGGAACAAGCCGTCGAATCCGAATAGCACCGTGGCGCATCGCACCACATGAAACCAGGAAAGAAAGGAACCACCATGCGCATCCACCAAAAAGCCCTAACACTTTTGACTCTGTGTTGCTTGCTGACTTTGAACCCTGCCCTCCACGCGGAGGAGAGCACCGGAATGATCGATTTGGGCGAAGCCATCGGTGGACTGTTGAGCTTCACCTTCATCGGCGTGCCCGGCGTGGTCTTCACCGGGGGTGCCCTGACCTACGTCATCAAAGGAAGCAAGAACAGCTCCGGCTGGAAATACGGGGGCCTGGTCACGGGCGGCTTGAATCTGGTGGTGGGCACCTTGTGGATGGTGACCGCCATCAACGAGAACGACGACGTGAAGCTTGCCTATTTCGCCATACCCCATCTGGTCATCGGTGTACTGGATCTCAGCCTCACCATTTGGGCTTCCAACCTGCCGGAAAAGACGGAGACGAGCACCCAACTTGCCATCAGCCCGACTGTCTTCGCCGATTCAGCCGGCCAGCCCGCGCCGGGCGTGGCCTTGACTCTGATGGGTTGGTAGTCAATCTGCCGGGAGACGATACTCGATCTTCAAAATCTCGAAATCAGCAACGCCCGCGGGGCGCTTCACCGTCACCCAAACACCTTCCTTCTTGCCCAACAAGGCCTTGGCCATGGGGCTCTCCGAACTGATGCGACCGACCCGGGAATCTGATTCATCCGGACCCACGATGCGGTAGGTTGCCTCTTTCCCCTCTTCGTCCATCACCGTCACCCAGGCACCAAAGTAAACTCGGTCCCCTTCATGGCGCTGCTCGACCACAATCAGGGTATCGAGTGTCTTGGACAAATATCGGATGCGTCCATCAATCTGCCGCATGCGTTTCTTGCCGTAAATGTACTCGGCGTTTTCCGAACGATCACCCTCTTCGGCAGCCGCGGAAACCGCGGCGCAGACTTTCCTGCGCTCGGCCCAAAGGTCCTCTATCTCTTGTTGCAGGTTTTTCAGGCCTTCCGGGGTGATGTGACGATCGACAGTCATGGCTATTATTTCTCGAAGAGGCATGGTGCTTTTTCTATATGCTCAATCGTGGCTCAACGCAACAGCGCCTCATCGGGCAGATCCTGGACCTCGACCCTTCCAGGCCAAAAACGACGCGCCTGAGCCGAAAGCAGCCCCCGCGAGGAAAAGGTCAGCAAATGATAGGCGGCTTGATCTTCAGACCGGCCGCAGTCATTGGAGGCCGAGGGTGCACCCAGGATTTCGACCGCCCCGCGACGACTACGGCCGATGCGATGCAAGTGACCGTGAAGCACCGTGGCCGGACGCCGCCCCAGGACGCGAAACAGCCCCTCGAAACCCGAAAGGCCCGCACGGTAGTCACGCAAGGCCGGCCCGCGCAAACGGATGGGCGGATGGTGCATGGCCAAGACCGGATGACAGGAATCGTCCAGACCATCCAACAAACCCGCCAGTCGCTCCAATTGCCCATCGGCCAAACGTCCCGCCGCCCGCGCCGGCCCCCGCCAAACAGCCGAGTCCAGGGCCAGCACGCATATCGGGCCCAACTTCCGCAACCAAGGATAGCCATCACGTCGCGCAAGCCCTGGCGGCAGCCAATCGCTCATGCCTTTTTCGAAAGCAGCGCCCCGGTCGGCCCCTGCCGTATATCGATCGTGGTTACCCGGCACCAATACGCAACGCGCCGGATCCAGACCAGCCTCCTCCAGCAATCTGGCCACCTCGGCAAACTCAAAGTCGTAGGCCAGATTCACCAGGTCCCCGGTGATGACCACCACGTCCGGACTCTGCTCGGCCAAATCGGCCAGCAGGGCAAGGAAAACATCCAAACGATGGGTATTGCCGCGCAACATCTTCAAGTTGAACCAGCCAAGGGCCCGCTTGCCCATCAAGGACCAGACCGGCGCGGATTGAGTCAGAGGCAAGTGCAGATCCGACAGGTGTGCGATGCGCAGGGTGTCCACTTCTCGCCGAGCCATGCTCAAGACTCTTCCTTCTTGGCCAGCTCGGCAAGACGACCAGCCAGCCACTCAGCCAGTTGCGATGCCTCGGGTCGACGTCCGCCAAGGCTCATGTGGGCATCCAAATCAGCCGCCATGCTGGCCGCATCGGGGTAGCGGCGATCTCTTTGCTTGCGCAGGGCCTGGGTGACAATGGCGGAGAGACCGCGGTCCACCTTGTCGTTGACGCGGTGTATGGGCTTGTACTTGCCTGCCGTGATCCGCCCAAGGGTCTCTGTAAAGGTGTGCCCCGTGAAGGGCCGCCGGCCACAGAGCATCTCGTAGAGCACCACGCCCAGACTGTATATGTCGGCCCGGGCGTCCACCGCTTCAGCAGCCAATTGCTCCGGACTCATGTAGTCCAGGGTACCCTTGGCGATGCCGGTCTCGGTGCGCGAGAGTTTGCGCTCCACCCGGGCGATACCGAAATCCGCGATGCGCACTTGGCCATCCATGGTCAAAAGCAAATTCTGGGGCGCGATGTCCCGGTGGACCAGATTCAAAGGCAGGCCCTCGGCATCCTTGGCCTGATGGGCATGGGCCAAGGCCTGGCAACACTGCCAGGCCACATAACAAGCCAGTTGGGTGGGCAAAGGCTGCTCATCCTTCAAGAGAGTGCGCAGATCAGGACCATCCACCAAATCAAGCGCCATGAAGAATTCATCTTCGATGCGCCCAAAGTCCAAAACCGAAACGATGTTGCCATGATTAAGTCGAGCCAGGATGTGTGCCTCATCGAGAAACATGGCTGTAAAATTGGAGTCCCCGGCCATGTGGGAGAGCATCTTCTTGATGGCCACCTCTCGCTCAAATCCGTCACTGCCCCTCATGCGCGCCCGCCACAATTCGGCCATACCGCCGGTGGCAATCCGTTCGATGAGCTGATATCGGCCGAAGCGCTGCCCCTCGCCCGGAGAAGTCGACTTTTCTCGCTTCCCATAGGCATCCAGGGCCTGGCTCACCAAGTGTCGAAACTGTTCGTCCTGCCAGGGTTTGGTAACAAAATAGTCCACCAGGCGCCTGTTGACCGCGTCGGCTGCCACCCGCATGTCCTGGGTTCCGGTCATCATGATGGTGCGGGTACCGGGCCAAGTTTGCCGAACCAAAGCCAGCAATTCGATGCCGTCCATCAAGGGCATCATGAAGTCGGTGATCAGGAGAGCGACCTCTCGCTCTTCGAAAACCTCCAGTGCCTGCTCGGGCCCCTCACAAAGCACAAATTCCAAACCCAGTCCGCGCAGCATGCGCTTAACCGTGGTGCGCATATTTTCGTCGTCGTCCACCACCAAAACCAGGGAGTTCTGTTCCTGCTCAAGGACCATACCTACAGAAAAACACCTTCTTGCGGCCCAGGCAAGCTGGGATGCATCTAATTCCTCATCCAAAAAACATCAGCCAAGCTCAAAAATCTGACAAATGATTACCCCAAAGCCCATGGCGTTCTCTTTTATTTCAACAACTTACATTCCGGCACGGGCCTTGCTTATCTATTGGCCCATGAAGGTCATCCTGCACCTGACTTCAGATTGCAACCTGCGCTGCCGCTATTGCTATGCGCCGGCCAAGACGGCCAAAAACATGTCTGTCGCCACGGCAAAAAAGGCCATCGACATGGCTCTGGAGCTTGGCGAGCGTTCGGCTTGCGTCTCCTATTTCGGCGGAGAACCCCTGCTTCACTTTGATCGGATCCGGGAGCTGACAGCATACGCCTTGGCGCAGGCCAAGTCCCTGGACAAAGACATGCACTTTCGCATGTCCACCAACGGCATTCTCTTCGACCAGACAAGTCTGGCCTTTTGCCGCGAGCACAACATCCTCTACGCAATCTCCTTAGACGGCGACAAGCTTGCCCACGACGCCCAACGGATCTTCGCCGACGGGACCGGTTCTTACGATGCCCTGGATGCCAAATTGGACATGATCCTGGAGTACAATCCCCACGCGGTCTTCACCAGCGTGATCACGCCGCCGACCGCTTCCCGCCTCTTGAGCTCAGTCGAAAGCATGTGGTCTCGCGGCATCCGCTATTTCGTCATGCAACCGGACTACACCCATCCGGACTGGGGGATCGAAGACCTGCAGCGCCTGGAGGATTCATACCTGGATTTGGCCGGGTTTTACCTTGAAAAAATCCGCGCAGGCCAGGCCTTCCACTTCAGTCTCTTCGATGACAAAATCAAAAGCCATGCGCACTCTCCCTTCGCGCCGGGAAAAGTCTGCGACTTCGGTGCCAAGAAAGTATCGGTGGCACCTGATGGACACATTTTCCCATGCGTGCAGTTCGTCTCGGACCGCCCGGACGCAAAAGACTTCTGCATTGGCCATGTGGAGCGAGGCATGGACAGCCGACGGGAGCACCTGGTGGCCAAAAACCAACAACCCAGGGCGCAATGCGTCGACTGCGCACTGAACGGACGTTGCTCAAATTTCTGCGGTTGCCTGAATTGGCAAACCACGGGCTCCATCCTCAAGGTACCCGGCTTGCTATGCGCCCATGAGCGCATGCTCATCCCCATCGCAGACGAAATCGGCAATGAGCTATGGGCGGAAAAAAACAAGACCTTCCTGCACAAGCATTACAAAGACTACGAGAATCGATTTCCCTATGCCTTTGACTAAAGAAGGGACCCAAGATGCCAAATGAAAAATTCCAAGTGCAGCCGCTCAAGTCCTATAAGGGTGCCATCTACCCGGGCGCCACAACGGCCATTCAGGAGGAGGAATCCCCCGGCAAGAATTTTTGGAAGTTCCTCTTCTGCTTGATGCTGGTCATGGGGCTTTCCATGGGGCTCATCGGCTGCTTTTCGGACTACAAAATCGATCAATGCCCGAGTGATTCCACGCCGGTTAACGGAAAATGCGTGGGGCCCGATGACAACTGCGAGCCGGATCAAATGCGCTGCGACACCGAAGCGCTGATGATCTGCGATGAGGACGGCGAGGGATGGACCGGCCAAAACTGCGACGGCTTCTGCCAAGACATGTACGGCATGGACGCCTGGTCCGAAGGTTGCGACACGAACGCCCAGGATCCTTGCCAATGCGAATACGACATCATGCTGGGCGTCATGGCCGAATGCACCCCAGGCGACATCCACTGCTTGAACGACGACACCCTGCAGGTATGTGACGAAAATGCCTGGAGCTTCACCGATCACGACTGCCAGGACTGGTGCGTTGAAAACTACGGTCGGTCATCCCTGGCCGGCACATGTGACGCAAGCGAGACCGATAACCCCTGCGGCTGCGAATATGGCATCGTCGACGGAGAGCCGGTACCCTGATCTAGTCTGATTCCTTTTCCCCCAGTTTTGCCCATGCCCTTGTCATCCGTGACATACGTATTATCTTATCGCCGTGAAGGCAGACAAATACTCATAGGATTACAGGGAGCGACATATGGCCATATTTGAAATGAACAAGGGAAACATCGAATCCTCCATAGAAAACAATGACATCCTGCTGATCGATTTTTGGGCGGAATGGTGCGGTCCCTGCAAAAGTTTCGGTCCAACTTTCGAGAAAGCTTCGGAAAAATACCCGGATATCGCCTTCGCCAAATGCAACACCGAGAAAGAACCCGAGGTGGCCGGTCTTTTCGGCGTCCAATCCATCCCCACCCTGGCCATTTTCCGGGAAAAAGCATTGATCTTCATCCAGCCCGGCGCTCTGCCGCCCGCGGGCCTGGAAGAAATCATCAACAAAGTTAAAGACTTGGACATGGACGACGTCAGAGCTCAGATGGCCAAGGCGGAGGCGGAGGCCAAGCAAGGGCATGACAAGCAGGAAGAAAAAAAAAGCGCCGAACCCGAGCCCGCCCCTGAAAAAAAAAAAGCTGACGAGCCCATAGCCGACACCAAGCAAACCCTGGTGACCGAGACCAGCGGAGCAGGTGAAGGCCTGACCGATATGGCTGATGATTTTGTACTCCGTCGCCAAGGGGTCACCCGGGAATTCCTCGATCTGATACAGCGAGGCACCCTCAACGGTCCACCCAAAGACGTCGTCATCATGTATGACAAGTTGCGCCGGGCAATACGCGAGGGTGGATCAGAGGGCCGCGACAAGGCCGCCCAACTCTTCGCCGCCTGGGACTTCAAACCGGACCAGGCCTTCGCCGAGCTCTCGGCCGAACTGCGATCCGAAGCCAAGGCCGTGCTCCGGGCCATCGAAGAACTGCTCAAACAGTAAGATCAGAGCCGGGATTGACGACGATGGGTGGGGTATCTATGATGCCTGCATCATTGAAGGAGGCGTCATGGATATCCGAATCAAGTACTGCGCGGAGTGAAACTACCTGCCCCAGGCCAGCAGTTTGTTGGCCGCGCTCAAAGAGAAATTTGGCGTCAAAGCGAAGCTCATCGCAGGTGGTGGTGGGATTTTCGAGGTAAGCCTGGACGGCAAGGTGGTCTTCGACAAGTTTTCGATGGGTCGCTTTCCCGAAAACCAGGAAGTCGTCGATCAAATCAACGCAATCATAAAGTAATCCATCCATTTTCAGAGGAGAACCGCATGGCAATAACGATGCGCTACATGGCCGGCTTTATCCTTTTGACAAACTGGATCGGCCTGGCCTGCGCCTCGGGTCCCGGTGCCCAAACGGCTGAGAAGCCGGCACTGCACCAGGTGGTCGAAGTCCCAATGGGCCAGGTCTGCCGGCAAGATGACAAGCGGCCGATTTTCAAAGTCAGCGTCCCGGGCCATGCCCACGTCAGGGGTGCCGATGCCGGTGCCAAGGTCACCATCGTCGAGTTCTCCGAGTTCCAATGTCCCTTCTGCGCCAAAGTCTCCCCCACCCTGATCAAGCTTGTGAATCGCTATGAAGGTCAATTGCGCTGGGTCTTCAGGCAAAACCCCTTGGGCTTTCACAAAAACGCCATGGCCGCGGCCTTGGCCTCAGCGGCAGCCGGTCGACAAGGACGCTTCTGGGAAATGCATGATCTCTTGTTCGAGAATCGCAAGAAGCTGGATGATGACTCGCTCTTCGGTTACGCCAATGAACTGGGTCTGAACATGCAGCGATTTGATGCCGATTTCCGCTCGCCTGAACTGAAGGCGGAAATTGCAGCCGACCAGGCGGAGGCGAAACAATTGGGCGCGAACGGCGTGCCCACGTTCTATATCAATGGACGAGAGCTTCGCGGCTCCCAGCCCTACGAAAAATTCGAAGCCGCCGTGGAAGAAGCCCTGGCCCATGCACGCCAATTCCCGGGAACCGGCCAGGGACTTTACGAAGAGTTGGTGGCCTGCGGCCACACCCAGGCCCTCAAACGACCCAGTAGAGCCAACAAGGCCAACAAGAGGCCCACGCTGGATCTTGAAAAAGTCTATCCCGTGAATGCGGGCCAGGCGTATTGGATCGGCGGCAAGACAGCCCCGGTGGAGATCATCGTCTACTCCGATTTCCAATGTCCCTACTGTTCCCGCATGGCCCAAAACCTGACCAAGGTCTTGGAACATTATGGACCGAAAGTGCGGGTCGTCTTCAAGCACTTCCCCCTGCCCTTTCACAAGCAAGCCCACCTGGCAAGCCAAGCCGCTCTGGCGGCCGGCAGCCAGGGCAAATTCTGGGCCATGCACGACGCCATCTTCGCCAACCAGCGCGGGCTCAATCGGGACAAGCTGGAAAATCTGGCCCAGAAACTGGGTTTGGACATGCACATGTTCATGCGGGACCTGGAAGAAGGCAAACATCAGGCCGAGGTGGACGCGGACATCGCGGAAGGCAAACAGTTGGGCGTGAGTGGCACGCCCAGTTGCTTTGTTAACGGTTATCGGATGGTGGGCGCTCAGCCCTTTGAGAAATTCAAGGAAGCCATCGATAAAATACTGAAAGCCCCCCCGCTGCCCGCAGAAAAGCCCCTGTAGTCAAAATTGGCCCCAAAGATGCTGGTTTGTTACCTCGTGGTGAAATAGCACCTCTCCGCTTTTGATCTTGCGTCCTAAGTCCTTGGGACAGCGGTTGGCTGAGTCCATCTTTAATGACGCATATTTGTCGCGGCATTCCGCACCCAACAAATCGAGCATGGGCTGGCTGTTGGAAAAATCCGAGATGGCGTCATGGATGTTGTTCGGGAGAACTCGTTCGGCGTTGGGCGCTTCATCCTCTTTGCCGGAAAGAGCCGTGTGGAATAAGGAGAACAGAAGCAGGTAGGGGTTGGCGTC
Source organism: Deltaproteobacteria bacterium (assembly GCA_019314375.1). GTDB lineage: Bacteria > Myxococcota > B64-G9 > B64-G9 > B64-G9 > JAFCZJ01. The sequence continues at coordinate 70,235 of JAFCZJ010000017.1, forward strand.
CGGACCCACCGAGCGCAGCTCGAAGCGTGCTGATCTCTCAGTGCACAAAGGGATTCGAATCATGGCCGAGCGGTCTACAGAAGAAACCCGGATCTGATTGGGTGCCTCAAAGGCCGGGTCCAAGCGACGGTAGGCATTGACCGAAGGGTTCATGATCAGACAAAGGTCTTCGGCCGAGGCCAGCAAGCGACTGATCATTTCGCGGGCCAGGGGGCTCAAGCCGTCTCCGTCGGCGGCGTCGTGTAGCAGGTTTTGTTCCCCCTTGGATAAACTGATGTTGGTGTGCATGCCGCTGCCGTTGATGTTGGTGCGCGGCTTGGGCAGAAAACTGGCCGTGGCACCCATGGAGGCTGCGATTTGACGAGCCACCAACTTGTATAGCTGCGCCTGGTCAGCCGCCACCAGGGCGTCGCAATAGGAGTAGTTGAGCTCAAATTGGCTGGGGGCCACCTCGGGGTGATCCTTCTCGTTTTCAAAACCCAAAGCCCGCTGGGCCTCGGCCAGGCGGTCGATGAACTGCTTCAATGGGGTTAAGGGCAAAGAATGAAAATAGCCACCCTCGGACACAAACTGAAAACCTTCATGGGGTCTGAATCGCTGCTCGGCGTCCAAACCCTTGAACAAAAAACCCTCGATCTCGAAGGCGGCCTGAGCCACCCAATCGCGGCGAGTCTTTAACTCTTTGGTAAAAGCCTGCAACCGCCCTCGCATATCCGCATGATAGGGTCGACCCTCCCGGTCCCGGATGAAGGTGTAGATCAACACCCTGCCTGGACCGAAAACATCCGAGGGCAGCCAGCGGAAAGATGCCCAGTCGATCTCCAGGCGAAGATCCGACTCTCGCTGTTCAGAAAACCCTCGAATGGAGGAGCCGTCGAAGGTCAGATGCTCGTGGGCCTTGAGCAAGTACTTCTTGTCAAAATCCAACATGTGAAAGCGGCCCTCCAAATCGGAGAAAGCCAGGGCCACCGCCTTGCAATAGCGCTCGTCCTTCAGATAGCGCAAGTAATGCTCTTTGAGCTCCTCCTGATCGTGCCCCTCCACCATGCGGTGCTTGGCCTCCAAATTCAGGGTCTCCAACTCCTCGTAGGAGATTTCCAAAAAATTTCGAATTTTCACATCCTGCATGGGCCCCTCCTGTAGATGTCGCCCGAGAGCTTGCCACGAGTCTGGTGACGCATGCAATCGTCAAACTGGATCAGAGGCGCTTGTTGGGATATCCTCCCAAAAGAATGAAGATTGGAACCATCACATCCTATGACGCCGCGGACGGCCTGGGACTCATCCAAACGGACGATGGACTTGAGATCCGGTTTACTTTGACCGCCTGCGGCTACCTGCGCCCCAAGGTGGGGTTAAGGGTCCGGGTGATCAGCCTGACCGAAGGTTATGGCGGCCGTCCCAAGGCCACGCTGCTGGAGCCGGTGGAGCCTGAGTCCGATTGACCTGGGGCTTCGATCCCGCTAAAACCATCTTCGTGCCCAAACACTTCTTCTCAGGGCCCCTCCATGGTCCTCGATCTTTCTTTGCCTTCTGGCGCCTGCTGGACGCTCGCGCCTGGTTCTTGTTCTTTCTCTACCTGCTGGTGGCCGGCTCGGTGGTGGCTCTCTTCGCCCTCTTGGCCGCCAGCTTCGGCCCGGAACTCAGGCAATCATTCTTAGAATATATTTTTCCTGATCACTGGCTTGTGGCAGGCCGCATGCTTTTGGACAGGCTTTTGGGCAGGCTGGGGCCGAAAGTGGTGGCCAATTTCATCATCAACGGCGGCATGGCGACCATCAGCCTCTTTTGCTTCGCCATCAAGGAAATCCTGTCGCGACGCATCGAGCACCAAAACAAGCTAGTCGATGAGGCCCACGCACCTTGGCCCCTGTGGCGGCAGGCCATCGAAGAAAGCAAGTTCGCCTTCCTGTATCTCGTGGCCTACAATTTGATCTTCTGGATCGGCTATCCGCCCCATGAGTGGCTGCGGTGGCTTGCCTTGGGCTTGAGTTACCTGACCCTCTTCGTCTTCTTTGACATCACCTTCATGTGCCCATTGCTGCTCCGTCATCGCATCGGCTATGGGCGCATGGTGCGGACATTCTTTGCCAGGCCCCTGGCCGCTTTTGGATTCGCCGGCTGGTTCTTGGCACCGGCCCTCATCGCAATCCACCTGATGGAAGGACAAGACTGGTCCACGGTGGCCGCGGTCCTCTTAGGCATCCACGTCCTGACCGTGCCCATGGCGGCCTCGGCCGGCACTTGGTTGGCGGCCCGTCTCTTGCCCACCGCCAAGGCCCTGCGCCCGACACACGCAATCTCCAGATTCCTGGGCGTAGGCGGCATGATCGCCATCATGATCGTCTCCTCGGTGGTCTTCGCCCGTTTGGCGGATTCAGCCCACGCCAAAAGCCAAATCCTCAAATGCCAATACCGGGTAGATTGGTCCAGTTTAGACTACGAACTACCATCCTTTTCCGACCTCAGCTTAGGGCTGTCCTTCGACGTGGAAATCACCAACCCCACCGAGGTGAACGTACGAATCGAAGACAGTCGCTTAGAGATCCAAAACGACCACCGCTATTTCGCCACAGCGAACATGGGCCAGATCCAAGTGGCGGCCGGTCAAACAAAGCGACAAAAGGTCGAACTGCGCCTGCAGGTGGCCATCAGCCGCCTTTTGGAATTCCGCAGCCTCATGGAGAAGCCCTGGGACTTCGTTCTCTGGGTAAGTATGGATAAAGACTGGGAATTTCCTGTATTTTTCAAGTAGAACACCCGTATTGAGGATTTTGACCTTTCTTTCCAATCACTTACCGTTTCCAGTTGATTTGACCGGCGGCCTTTGATATTCGATTCGCGTTCCAAAGTGGTAAAGGTTCAATCACCCAAGGCACCTGCCAACAATTGGCCGAGGTGCTCCAAGAGGAGGAACCATGATAAAGTTTGGCAAGGGCAACCTGCGGATTCCCAAGTGGGAACGAGATGTCTATGTGGTCGCGGCCGGCATGTCGGATTTCCGTAAGCATTATCCAGAGAAGAAAATCGAAGAGCTGACCATGATGGCCTTCCGCATGCTGCTGGAAGAAAACGATCTTAAGATGGATCCCCTGGAGGTCAAGGGGCTCATCAACTTCGCAGCTTACGGTGAATTTGCCGATCACTTCCAAGACCAGCTGCTTTGCGAATCCAAGGTCCACGACTATCTGGGGCTGGATCCCCTGTTCAACGTCGGCGTCAAAACCGGCGGTGCCACAGGCGGTTCCAACATCCTCGTGGCGGCCTCCACTGTAGCATCCGGACTCTCCGACTGCACCCTGGCTCTGGGCTGGGAGCGCATGGACGAAGTGGATACATGGGTTGGCAATTACTACATAGCCTCCGCGGCCTGCAAAGACTTCGAAACGCGCCTGGCTCGCAACTACGCGAGTTACTACGCGCCCATGGCGCGTCGTTTCCAGGAAATGTACAATGTCGACGAACGCGTCCGGGCTGAAATCGCGGTCAAGAATCGCTACAATGCCTACATGTCGCCCTTTGCCCAGCAGCCCGGCAAGCACACCATCGAAGAGGTATTGGAAGGCAAAATCGTCTCCGATCCTCTGCGTTTCCTGGAATGCTGCGCGATGAGCGTGGGTTCGGCCGCGGTTCTTTTGTGCAACGAAGAACTGGCCTACAAGCTTTCCGACAAACCCGCCAAGCTCTTTACCGCGGGCGGCAGCCACACCCTCAGGACCGGCGACCGAAGGCACATGGAAATTCCCTTGCTGCCCAACGAAAAGGCCTCGGACTACGAAAAGTTTTACGCCGAGATGAAGGAAAATGACGGTCGCTGGCCTGGTTTCGAAAGCTTCGCCGCCGCCCGTTTCGCAGCCTACCTGACTTACGGCATGGCGGGCATCAAGGATCCCATGGAGGATCTGGATCTGGTGGAGACCCACGACGCCTTCACCATCAGCGACTTGCAGACTTACGGCGACGTGGGCTTGACGCTCTACGGCGAAGAGCAGGAATACATCAAGTCCGGTGATTGCTACCTGAATAATCCCAAGACCGGTAAGCCAGGCCGTTGCCCGTCCAACCTGTCCGGCGGCCTGCTGGGCACCATGCACGCCGTGGGCTGCACAGGCATCTTCTCGGCCTCCGAAGTCTTCTGGCAACTGCAAGGCAAATACGACAAGTTCCATGGCGATGCAAAGATGTGGGAGCGCTATGGCAAGACGAAGCCCGCGGACTGGGAAAGCCTGCAGGTCAAGGATCCCCGGCGAGGCCTGTACGTTTCCCACGCCGGCGTGGGTTCCCATGTCACCTGCGGCGTCATTGAGAAGGCCTGGTAAGGAGAAAGCCATGAGTGATCGCGTAAAGCTGAAAACGACAGCCACCGAGGTCAAAGTCCGCAATGATGCGTGGGTCATCGAATGGCCACGCGCATCGACCCCGGGTGGAAATCACCACCACACTTACGGTCTGCTGACGCCCTACTTCAAGGGTCTTACAGAAGGCAAGTTGATGGGCACCAAATGCACCAACCCGAATTGCCCCATTTACAAAGGCGAAGGCGAGCTTTGGATCCCGCCACGGGCCGACTGCCCGGACTGCCACCAGCCCATGAAATGGGAAGAAGTAAAGGATCCCAAGGGCTACGTCTTTGCTTACACCTTCGTCGAACGCGGCGGTTTCGGCCTTGAGATCGAATGCCCCTACTATCAAATCGACGTCAAGTTGGAAGGCGTGGCCACCATCGTCAAGGGCTACCTGGTCAACCGTGACAAGAAAATCAAAATCGGTGACAAAGTACGGGCCATGTTTCACACCGGCGACGATGCCACCAACACCAACCTGGACCTCTATTGGGAGCTATCCTAATTTTGTAAGCTGAGAGCATATCGATTGACCGATGAGCGGGTGGCCTACGGGTCACCCGCTTTTTTTCATCAACGCCAAGGAGGCGACATGTTGGATGCCAAACGCACGGCCATGCTGGTCATCGACGTGCAAGAAAAACTCTTTCGGCTCATGCATGAAAAAGACGCACTGGAAGACAACCTGATCAGGGCGATTGAGGGTGCCCATGCCTTCGGCATGCCCATGGTCTGGGCCGAGCAATACGCCAACGGCATGGGTCCGACCATTCCTGCCATCAAGGGCCTGCTCGCACCGAAGCTTTCGCCCATCGACAAGAAAACCTTCAGCTGCTGGGCCCATGAAGATATCCGAGCCGCCATGCAGGCCACGGACAAAGACCAGTGGTTGCTGGTGGGCATCGAGACCCACGTCTGCGTGACCCAAACCGCTTTGGATTTGCGTAACGAAGGGCTGGAGGTTCACGTCCTTTCGGATGCGGTGGGTTCCCGAAACCTGGCGAACAAGGAAGTGGGACTAAAACGCATGGCGACGGCCGGGGTGCAGATGAGTTCGGTGGAGATGGCCCTGTTTGAATTATTGGGTCAGGCCGAAGGCGAAGTCTTCAAGCAGGTCTCGCGTATCGTCAAGTGAGGATTACTCTATCAGGGCTTGTGAGAATGCAGCACTGACCTGGTCTGAATTCAAAGCGCACTCCCAAATCCGAAGCTGTTCCACAAAACCATGCCAGGGTCGGGAAACACCGAACTCATCCCCCATGCCGAAAAACTCTCGCTCCACATCCCAACCCAACTCCGCCGAGACCCCTTGCCCATCGACATGGGAAGCCGCCGCCACGGGCGATCCATCGACATACAAGCTCTCCTGACCAGAAGCACCATCATAAACCAACATCAAATGCCGGAGTTTGTTCTCTCGGAAGATTGGATAACGAAGTTCCAAGCTCTGCCCATTTTCATCCGTCGCCGTACTCCTCAACCAAACGAGCAGGTCTTCGCCCTCTTGGCTGAAAGTCAAAGAGCGCCGGTTCACCCCGGAAGACAAGGTGAGGATACGGGCCGGGCCTGACTGAATACGCTCGTCGCTGCCGCACCAAATCTCCAGACTAAAAGAACCGGCACCCACCAGGGCTTCGGACAACTGCTGACTGGCCTGTTCGCTGGCCTCCAAGCGGCCGCCAGAAAAAAACACCCGCCCGGATTCGTAACGCACTCCCAATGGATCGCGGCTGTCATCGGGACGCAAGGCCACGTTGGGCTCCTGGTTGGATCGGTCGCGCACCAGGGCTGATGGAGGGATCTCCTCAAAAGAGTAGGTCACGACAGGCAAAGAAACAAGCTCGCTCACACAGATGTGGCTTGCCAGATCGCAGACATAGCCCTGAGCACAGCGATCCTGCTCATCGCAAGATTTCCCCTCCAAGATGCTGTAATCCGCGCAAGCAGAGGGCCCGAAAACGACCATCACAAGGAGGGCCAACCTGAAAAGACGAAACACCACCATGGGCACCATGCTAGCATGAAGCCAAGGAGCAGACCACCTCAGGTCTTGGCGGCCACGGCAAACAGCGTGGTGCCGACAGGAAAATTCACCCGGTCCAGCATGGCGCGCTCGAAATCGAATACTCTTTTTAGCCAGCCGTTAAAAGGCTCGGGCGGCATGGTGGTGGTGTCGCTGGATCGTTGACCGGGCTTCACGCGAAATCGACGCAGAAAGCGAATCGGTGCCACGGCGTAAACCGAGCTGTGAAAATAGTGACCCATGCGCTCCACGCGGAATCCAGCCACCTCAAGCTCACGCCGCAGGCTTTTGGCATCATAGCGCCTCAGATGCCCAAGCGCCTCGTCGTGCTGGCTCCAGAGCAACTTGTGGGCGGGTACGGTGATCACCAAATGGCCCCCGGGACGAAGTACGCGATGCGCCTCCTGCAAAGCCAACTCGGGTTCGGGAAGATGTTCGAGCAAATCAAGACTCGTCACCAAATCGAAAATCGCATCCGGGTGATCGACGGCCTCGGCGGCGCAATGCTCAACTCGCGACAAACCCCGGGCGCGGCAAAAAGCCACAGCCTGCTTGGACCCGTCGACCCCATAGACTTCACCTAAGTCCTCGATGAAAGACAAAAATCCACCGGTGCCACAACCCAAGTCCAAAATCCTGGGTTTGGAAACACCGATCGACTCGACCAGCTTGCGGGCCAGGGCGAACTTGCTTTGAAACCACCAGTGGCTGGTCTCCATCTCGTACATGAATCGGTATTCGTCGGGGCCCATGAGGTCGGAATGCCGCTGCACCGGGGTACAGTGCCAATTGCGGATACGCAAAATATCGACGAACAAACGGGCCGAGTCGGTGACCAGATTCACCTTGGAGCCGGACATATGGCGCCATGCCACAGGCCCTTCCTCCGCTCGATAACCCATCTTGTGGGCCAAATAGAGAATTTCCAAATCGAAGCTATACCCGTTCAGGTAGGACCTTGAAAACAGGGGCTGGATGATCTCCCGACGAAACATCTTGAACCCACATTGGGGATCTGCCACCTGCTCGAAAAGAAAACGATGCACCAGTTCGTTGTAAACCTGCCCCAAAAGCTTGCGATACCATTTGACCTGAAGCGGTCTCTCCCCGGCACCACGCACCCTGGAGCCGATGAAAAGATCAGCCTCTCCATTTTCCAACAAGGGCAGGTTGCGATCGATCTCTTCGGGCGCCACGGAGCCGTCCGCATCCATGAACAAGGCGATGGCACCCCGACTGGCCAGCAAGCCCCGCTTGACCGCGTAGCCTTTGCCCTCGTTCTTCTCGTTGATGACAAGCCGCAATCCGGAAAAATCCTGGGCGCTTCGCCGAACCACCTCGGCCGTTTCATCCCGCGAACCATCATCCACCACGATGATTTCCACCGGGTCCGGATGCGCCCGAGCCCAGGCTATCAATTCCTCCAAAAAGGAAGGCAACCGTCGGGCCTCGTTGTAAGCGGGCACCACGATGGACAAACTGGGCTTCAGATCAGCCTTGGACATGGCCTCTGCTTACCATCGACACTTCTTACTCGCAAGCCGGATGACCCATGGAATTCGGGCCATCGGACAAAACCGGCTTCAACAAAAATAATTTGGTTGACAGGGTCCACCCTGATTGTCTTATGCTTCGCGCATTGGCAAGAGTAGTTTTCGTTTTCTGACTCACACTGGAGGAAAAACCATGAAGACGTTGCAAAAAATCGGTGCTGTGATCCTGATGGCCGCCATGTTCGGCGGTTGTGCGTACGGTGGCGTGGCTGGCGTGGGCGACAAGGTCGTTATCACCCGCAATGACGCTTTCTTGTTCGGCGTGCTCCGTAAGGTCTACGTCTGCAAAGTGGCCGACAGCGGCGTGTCCGACTGCCAGACCAACGAATCCCCGTAACGCGATTTGATGGTTGCACTTATTGTGCATTCAAGGCCCCGGGTCCCTTATGGGACCTGGGGTTTTGTTCTGATGGCTTTGCTCTTTGTGTCGGCCTGCGAGCAGACCGGCACAAAAGGCACATCCGAAGAATCCGCCTCCGCTCCACTGGGTCTTCGACTGGAAGTCGAAGGACTCAAACCCATGGAAGCGGCGCTGCTCATCCGGCCCGCAGCCAAGGACGCCGCGGTGGTGGGCCCCATGTCAAGCCTGCTTGGGGTTTCCTTGAAGGCCTGCCGGAGCCAATTGACGAAGCTCAGCCCGGGCAAAACCCTCAGTCTTTCCTTTTGGGTTGAAGAGGGCAAAGTAGCGGCGTCTTTCGATGCCAAGCCAAATGAAGCACTCAAGACCTGCCTCTACGAACAGTTGCACGACAAGCTTCTGCCCACGCTCAAGCCGAACAAACGCGAAGTCGATCTCCAATTGCGCTGGGCTCAAACCCAGTAAGAGGTATCCTCCATGCGCCGCTTGATTTTTTGCCTCTTGCTCGTCCTCTGCCTGCCGGCCGCGAGCGCGGCCCAAGGATTGGACTTAGGCACCATTGAGGACAAATCGGCGCGAAAGGGCTTCGGTTGGGACCTGCAATTCGAAGCCGGCTACGCCCCTTTGGGCAACCCAGCCTGGGACCCCGCCCTTTTCGGTCGACTACGCCTGGGCGGACTCTGGGTACACGAGCCCTGGTACTTCGCCGTGGGCGGCGTGCTGACCACCGGCGGCCTTGGGGAATTTGCAGGCGGCATGCAGGTGGAACTGACGCATCTGTGGACGGGATTTTGGGGACAACTCAGCCTGGAGGGCAATGAACGAAGCGAACTCCAGGCCGGCTTCGGTTTCGGCTGGAGCATCGTGGGCATCGAGTTCATGCAATCCCCTCATCGTGCCGACGACTGGCTCTTTGCAGCCAAGATCCGAATCCCCATCGGCGTGGCCCTCTTCGGACTCAACCATTAAGGTCTCTTCCCGAGCATGTCCGCACGGACTGTGCGAATCCGCACAGGGAAAACCAAATACCGAAAAAACAATCGTCATAATTCCAAGGCATTCCTTTGCTCGATGGCTGGTACAGATCTTGCGTATAAGCGCCAACTGAACTTACTATCTTCACACGGAAGGATTCACTCACCATGAAGAAATTTCTCGCGATAAGCAGTAGCTTGATTCTGGCCCTGAGCCTATCGGTGGCCTGTGGCGATGGCGACAATGAAGGCACTGACGCCGGCAACCAGGAAGATGCCGCCACGGATGACGCCGGTACCCAGGATGACGCCGGTACTCAGGATGACGCCGGTACTCAGGATGACGCCGGTACCCAGGATGACGCCGGTACCCAGGATGACGCCGGTACTCAGGATGACGCCGGTACCCAGGATGACGCAGGTACCGAAGAAGACGCGGGTACGGAAGACGGTGGAAGCACCGTGGATCCAGAGCAATGGGTGGGTTCGTCTTGCACCTGCGAGGGTGAAGGCTGCGAACAAATGACGGTTCCCCAGCCGGCCGGCGGTACCATCATCGACTGCGATGAGGTACCCACGGACTGGACCGGTGCCGTGCTTGTCTGCATGCGCTCTTACCCCGGCGGTTTGGCCACGGCCACTTACTTCGCCAACGGTTACTGCGGCTTGATGGCCACGGCCTGCGAAGGGGCCAGCTTCATCTGCGATTCGGCGACCTTCGGCGACTACGTCGGCATGACGACCTGCCCGGCCGGCACGGTCATGGTTTCCGACAGCCAGACCATCGAGGTCATGGGTCAAAGCGCCACCATCGACTCTAAAATGTGCATGCTCGGCTGCGAAGTTGAAGGCGACTGTCGCGCAGGCGAAAATGATCCGGTGCTCGAAGAGCCCAGCCAGTACACCTGCATCGACAAAGACGGGGTGAAGTTCTGCTGTGATCCCCGAGGCCTGACCGACGGCTACACGGCCCAAGCATTTTAGCCCCACCCTCCCTTTCTTTGCATCCCCGCCTGTCATAGAGTCTTAAAAAACAATCCGTAGACTAAATGGATGCTTCATGCGTCCATAGCAATCTCGAACCCACGCGGAGGTTGGACATGCGCCGGATGTCTATCTGTTTATTGAGCATTTTCGCCATGATGGCTATGGCTTGCAGCGCAAAGCAGGAAGCAAGAGACGCCCAGGTGGCGGTCCAGGAGCCGGTGAGCAAGCTCGCGGCCAAAGCAGCCCCCCCAAAAAAAACCCAAAAAACCCTGCCCAAAATCGAGCCCCCAAAGCCCTGGCCGCTCAAGGCCTGGACAGGCCAGAAGTCCGAGTCCTGGAAAGAAGTAAAAAAGCTGCTCGGCGAACAAAAAGTCCAAGCCGCGCTCAAAAAAGTCGAAGTCATGCTGGCCGAGGCCAAGACGAAAAACGACGGAGAAGAACAAACCCGTTGCCTGCTCAATCTGGTGCAGATGCGCTCAGGCCTCCACGGCTATGAAAAGGCCGTGCGTTTCTTGCTGGAGCAGGAATGGCCAAAAGACCTCCTGAGCCAAACCGCGCTGAACCTCTACCACGCCCAGGGGCTCATTCAATACACCCGCGCCTATTCCTGGGAGATCCGAAAACGCGAGCAGGTTCGGAGCAAAGGACCCGTGGATCTCAAGGCCTGGACCATGGGACAAATATACGCCGAAGCCCATCGGGCCTTGGGGAGAGCCTGGCAACACCGCGAGCAATTGGGCAAAATCCCGGCCAAACAATTGGAAGAGTACCTGCGCCTCAACAACTACCCCAGAGACATTCGCGGCAGCCTGAGAGACACCACGGCCTATCTCTGGGTGAGCCTGCTCAACGACAGCCAAGGATGGAGCCCGACCGAGTCCAACAGCGTGTACAACTTGGACTTGAAATCCCTCTTTGCAAACCAGGATTTGGGCAATCCATTGCACCCGATCCACCCCTTGCAGCGCATCGCCGCCATCACCGCCGACCTGGAAAACTGGCATCGACAAGAGAATCGACCCGAGGCAGCCTTCGAAGCCCGTTTGGAGCGCCTTCGTGCTCTGCACCGCCACCTGAGCATGGATGAGGATCGCGGGGCCATCCGCGTCGAACTGAAAAAGAACCTACAGGGACTCAAGAAGCTTCCCTGGTGGTCTTTGGGCATGCACCAGCTTGCCCAGTTCACCCTGGCCGAACAAGACGCAGAGAAAAACATCCGGGCGCGAGCCATTGCAGCCGAAGGACTGGAGGCTTTCCCGGAAAGCCTGGGCGGCAAACGTTGCGAGTACTTGATCAAAAACATCGAACGACCGGGCTACCAACTATCGGCCATGGCCGCCGACGCCCCAAACAAGCCCTCCATCGAGCTGAGCTACAAAAACCTGAAGCGCATCTATTTCCGCGCCTATGTCTATGATCTCCCCGCCCAACTCAGAAAAAGCAAGGACTCCAACCTGCTGCCGGATTACCGGGAGATCCGAAGCTGGATGAAAAAGCGCAAAGCCGGGCATAGCTGGCAGGTGGATTTGAAAGCCACCCCTGACTTCAGCATGCATCGACGCATCATCACGCCTCCAAAGATGAAACCCGGCGCCTGGATCATCGTCGCATCGGGGCAAGAAAAATTCGGCCGCACCGACAATCTCCTTCAGGCCGTACACATCTTAGTCAGCGATCTGGTCTTGGTCACCCAACGTGAGGGCAACACCTTAGACGCCATGCTCGTCTCCGGCGAGACCGGCCTGCCCGTCCCCGGCGCCAAGATGGTCCTTTATCGCACCGACTGGCGCCATGGACACCGTCCGACGAAAACCCTGCACCACTGCAAAAACGGTCATGCTCGCTTCAAGTTGAGCCAAAATCATTCACAGTTCGTCTTCGCCTCCAAAGGCGCGCAGATGGCGATCGATCCGAACTACGTCTATGGCTGGGGTCGCGACAGACCGAGAAAGACCACCTCGGCTCTCCTCTACACGGACCGAAGCATCTATCGGCCGGGCCAAAAAATTCACTTCAAGGCCGTGGTCTATTCGGGCCGGGCCGATCTGGGCAAGCTTTCAATCAGCCCGAAACGAAAGCTGCGCGTTCGACTGATGGACGCCAACTACCAGGAAGTGGACAAAATAGTTCTGACCAGCAACGAATTCGGCACGGCGGCCGGCTCCTTTCGAATCCCGACAGGCCGCGCCCTGGGTGCCTGGAGCCTGCGCGCCATCAACCACAGCCAGTCCATCCGAGTCGAGGAATACAAACGCCCCACCTTTGAGACCAAACTCTTAGAGCCCGAGCAGGCCCTGCGGTTAAACCAGCCGGCCGAAATCCAGGGGGAGGCCCGCTATTACTTTGGTCTGCCCGTCACCGAAGGACAGGTGGTTTGGCAGGTACGTCGAAATCCGGTCTATCCCTCATGGTGGTATTGGTGGGGCGGCATTTCCTCCCCCAACCGAAACCAAATGGTGGCCCAGGGCACCTCCACCCTGGACGACGAAGGCAAGTTCACCATCCAATTCAAGCCGGAAGCAGACAAGCGCCTGGCCGACGACAAGCATTTGAGTTACCGCTACGCCGTACACGCCGACGTCACCGATGAAGGCGGCGAGACCCGCGTCGCGGATCGCTCTTTCAGGCTGGGCTTTGTGGCAGTCGAAGCCCGCTTCGAAGCCAAAAAGGGCTTCGCCTTGGCAGGAAAGCCCAGCGCCTGGACCATGCATCGCTCCGACTTAGACGGCAGTCCGGCCGCGGGCGATGGAAATTGGCGCCTTCTTGCGCTCAAGCAAGCAAAACACTGTCTTTTGCCGGCCGACCAACCCCAGAATCCGCAGGGCTTGGACGAGACCTTCAAAAAATACATGAGTCCTGACGATCTGAAACGCAAACGACACAGCCCTGGATACAATGCCCAGGCCGTGCTGCGAAGCTGGGCCGACGGCAAAGAGTTGGCCCGCGGAAAACTCAAGCACGATGCGGAAGGCAAGGCTGAAATCGAACTTGCAAGCCTGCCCGCAGGCGTCTATCGACTGCGCTATGAGACAAAAGACGACTACGGCAGCCCTTTCGATGCCCAGACCGAATTCTTAGTCGGCGACCGCGACTTCGCCCCGGCCCTGCCCGCCATGCTGCTTATCGAATCACCCAAGGTCTCGGTGGGTGGAACAGCCCGCGTGCTGGCCACCTCGGGCCTCGACGATCAGCCCCTATTCTACGAAATCCACCGAAATGGCGCCCACATTGAGCGTCATCAATACACGGCAGGCAAGGATCCGGCTCTCATCGAGATCCCCATCAAGGCAGAGCATCGAGGCGGCTTCACGGTCATGCTCTGGCTGGTGCGCGACCACCAGTTCATCTCCATGCAGCGAAGCGTCTTCGTTCCCTGGGATGAAAAAAAGCTGAAGATCGAGTTTTCCACCTTCCGCGACAAGCTCAAGCCCGGCCAGACCGAGGAATGGACGATCAAGGTCAGCAAGACCACGGGAACAGACGCGACCGTGCCGGCAGCCGAAATCCTCGCCTACATGTACGATCGCTCCCTGGACAGCTTCACGCCGCACAACCCATTTGATCCAATCCGCCTCTACCCCAATCGCTCAGGCGCGGCCCAGTGCGTGAGCACGCTGCGAACCGCCCGGCGAATCTGGATCGAAAGTCTGGGATTCAAGGGGCCCGGTTCCTATCCCAACCTGCAGATCGACGCCCTGAAGACCATCTCGGGCTATGCCTTGGGGGGCCCAGGATCACGCCATCAACGCATGGTGCGCGGACCCCTTGGAAACAATCGCCTTGCCGGCGACATGGTTGACGCGCCGCTGGCGGCGGCAGCAGAACCCGCCGAATCGAAAGATGCGCTGAGCGACGATGAAGACATCTCCGCGGGCGTGGGTCGGGCCGGAATCGCGGACAAGCGCAGCAAGGGCAAGGGCGGCGGCGGTGCCCGTCGGGCTCGGGAAGCCTCGGGCTTGCTTGAATCTCCAAGCACCGGCAGTCATGCCCCCGAAGCCCCGGCCCAAACCATGCGCACCAACTTCTCAGAGACCGCCTTCTGGCAACCCCAGCTTCGCACCGATCCCAATGGCGAGGCCCGCATTGTTTTCACCGTGCCCGACAGCGTCACCTCCTGGAAGGTATGGCTGCATGCCATCACCAAGGACATGGCCTCGGGCTCGTTGATGAAAGAAGCGCAAAGCGTCAAGGAACTCATGGTGCGGCCCTACCTGCCCCGCTTTCTGCGAGAAGGTGACGAGGCTCGCATCAAGGTGGTGGTCAACAACGCATCCAAGCGCAAAATCGAAGGCAAGCTGGACTTCGACATCATCGACCCGGAAAGCAAAAAGAGCCTGCTCGCCGAATTCGGACTTTCTTCGGACAAGGCGCAGGGACAGCCCTTCTCGGTGGAAGCGGGTGCCGGCACGAATTTGGAATTCATCGTCCACGCCCCGGCTCGGGTGGGCCAGGTGGCCATCCGGGTACAGGCTCGCTCCGGCGAGTTTTCAGACGGCGAATTGCGCCCCATTCCCCTCTTGCCCGGTCGCATGCACCTTTTCCAATCTCGCTTCGTGACCTTAAAAGACGCCGAACGACGAGAGCTGTTCTTTGAAGACCTGGCCAAAAACGACGATCCCAGTCGCGTCGACGAACAAATGGTGGTGACTTTGGACGGGCAGCTCTTCTACCAGGTCCTCTCCGCCCTGCCCTACATGATCAACTATCCTTATGAATGCACCGAGCAAACCCTGAACCGCTTCGTGTCCACAGGCATTCTCTCTTCCATGTACAAGGATTTTCCCGCCGTGGCCCGCATGGCCAAAAAATTATCGGCCCGCGACACACGCAACGAAGCCTGGAAAGCCGACGATGCCAACCGCAAGATGGCCCTGGAAGAAACCCCCTGGCTGCGCACAGCCAAAGGCGGCGGAGAGGACATCGGTGACCTGATCAAGGTCTTAGACCCGCGCATCGCCCGGGCGCAGAGATATGCCTCCTTGGCCCGCTTGAAAAAAATGCAAAATTCCAACGGCTCATTCCCCTGGTTCTCCGGCGGCCCGCCCTCGGTCTACATGACGACTTATCTGTTGCATGGATTCGCCAAAGCCATGGAGTTCGGCGTGGACGTACCCAAAAACGTGGTGCGGCGTGCTTTCGGCTACCTGCACAGCCACTTCCTGCGCGAGATCCTGGTCAACATGCGCAAGCACGACTGTTGCTGGGAAGCGGTGACCTTCCTCAACTACGTGCTTTCCAATTACCCGGATGCCTCCTGGCACGGGTTTTCCGAAGCCGAACGCAAGGAAATGCTGAACTTCAGCTTCAAGCATTGGAAGCAGCACGCGCCCTACCTGAAGGGCCAATTGGCGCTCACCCTGCATCGTGCCAAGCGGGCAAAACACGCCAAGCTGGTTTGGGCAAGCGTGATGGATTCGGCCCAGACGAAAAAAGATCAGGGCACCTTCTGGGCGCCCGAGGACCGGGCTTGGCTCTGGTACAACGACACCATCGAAACCCACGCCTTTGCCCTGCGCACCCTGATGGAACTGGAACCCAAAAACACCCAATCCGACGGCCTGGTTTTGTGGCTGCTCTTGAACAAGAAAATGAACCACTGGAAATCCACCCGGGCCACGGCCGAAGTCATTTATTCCCTGGCCCACTACCTGAAGGCCGAGGGGGCCTTAGGCGTAGAAGAACGCATCCACGTCACGGCCGGCGATGAAAGTCGCGACTACGTGTTCAAGCCCGACGAATTCACAGGCAAAGGCCAACAATGGGTCATTCCCGGCAAAGAGATCGTCCCTGAAAAAACCGCCAAGGTCATCGTGGAGAAGAAAACCAAAGGCTACCTCTTCGCCTCCGCCACCTGGCATTACTCCACCGAAAAAATGCCCACCGAGGCCCGGGGCGACGTCCTCCATGTCGAGCGCAGCTTCTTCAAGCGCATCAAAACCGCCGACGGCGCGGTCCTGGATCCGCTGACCGAAGGTGCCCAAATCAAGATAGGCGACGAAATCGAGGTGCAGTTGTCCATCCGGGCCAAAAGCCCCATGGAATACGTCCACCTCAGGGATCCAAGGGCCGCCGGCATGGAGCCCACCAAGCAAGTCTCCCGGCACAGATGGGACCTCGGCATCAGCTGGTACGAAGAAATCCGCGACAGCGGCACCAACTTCTTCTTCGAGCGCCTGCCCAAAGGCCAATACACCTTCAAGTACCGTATCCGGGCGGCCATGGCCGGCTCCTTCAAGGTATCCCCAGCCACCTTACAATCCATGTACGCCCCCGAGTTCACAGCCTTCTCCCAGGGCCACGGCCTCAAGATTGCCCCCTGAAGAGCTTCCAACTATTCACCTCCAACTATTCACCCAACTATTCACCTGGCACCCAGGCCTGGTTGCACCCAGGCCTGGTTGATCTCTGACTTAATTTGAACTATAATTAGAACATATTTAGACTTTCTATCGTGAGGTCACAGAATGAAACCATTGAGCGTCTCGGACGACATCATTCCCTTGGGCCAATTTAAGGCTCGCGCTTCGGGCATCATCAAGGACCTCGCCGACCGGGGGAACGCGCTCGTCATTACGCAAAATGGACGGCCCGCCTTTGTTGTGATGTCTCCTGTTGAATTTGACCGCATGAGAGAACGGGAGGCTTTTCTGGTGGCGATGGCTCAGGGGCTGGCTAACGTAAAGGCTGGGCGGGTGATTGACGACGAGGAAATGCGGGAGCAACTCGACGCCGAGTTTGGCTTGCTGGAAGAAGAATGAAACTGCTCTGGTCGCGGCGAGCACAACAGGACATGCTGAGGATTGGCCGCTACATCGCCAGGGACAACCCCGTGGCGGCGCGAATTTGGGTCGAGCGCCTCAGACAAAAAGCAGCCCTGGCCACAAAATCTCCAAAAGCCGGTCGCATCGTACCGGAGTATTCACAGCCCGAATTACGAGAAATCCTGGTCCGAAACTACAGAATTGTGTACCGAGTATGCGACGACGCCATCAAAATCATCACCGTATTTGAAGGCCACCTGCTTTTCCCCGAAGACGCAATCTCAGACGACGACGAGTAATCTCACGGCTAGCACCCAAGCGGGCCCATCAGATACGATTCTTGCCAAATGTCACGCATTAGTTTATCTTTTACAAGAATCGTAACGCCCTTGCGAGACGATTCCTTTGGAACCTAATGAATGACATTGTTTCTATGGAGAATCGTATCGTTATGCGGGCCAGTCAATACATACGGAATCTGGCGGCGAATGGGAAATACCACTTTAGCACAGCCGACGCGGTCAAGGCGGTCGAGGGCAAGCTTCCGGCGGTGCGTGCACAGCTGCGACGACTCAAACAGCAGGAGCTGATCGCGGAACCCGTGCGCAGCTTCCACGTCATCGTCCCGCCCGAGTATAAGCGTCTGGGTTGTCTGCCAGCAGAGCACTTCATCGACCAGCTGATGCAGGTTTGGGGAGCGCACTACTACGTGGGTCTGTTGAGCGCCGCCGAACGGCACGGCGCGGCTCATCAGCGCCCCCAGGCAACCCAGGTCATGGTGCGCAAGAACCGCCCGGCGGTCGCGTGCGGACAAATTCGCGTCGAGTTCATCGCCCGCGGTGACCTCGATGAGATGCCGGTCACCAAACTCAATACGCCGCGCGGTGTGCTGCGGTACTCCACCCCAGAGATAACAGCGCTAGAGTTGGTCGGCTATCCCCACCATGCGGGTGGATTGAACAACGTGGCCACGGTCCTGTCCGAACTCTCCGAGGAGATGGCCGCCGACAAGCTGCTCGAAGCCGCGAAGCTCTGTCCCTTGAGTTGGTCGCAACGCTTGGGCCACATTCTGGAGTTGGTCGGGCAAAAAAAGTTTGCACAAGTGCTTGCGCCCTTCGTGTTGGAGAACGCCAAGAGCTATGCGCCGCTACGTCGTGCTGCGAGCATCACGGGCGGAAAAAAAAACCCGCGTTGGAAGCTCATCGTCAACGTTGAAGTGGAGCCAGACGAATGATCCCCAAGGATTACATCACAGCCTGGAGAGCGCAGGCACCATGGCGTCTCGATGCACAGGTCGAGCAAGACCTTGTTATCAGCCGCGCCATCGTCGATCTCTTTTCAGTTCCCGAGGTGGCGAGCAGTCTCGTCTTTCGTGGAGGCACCGCCTTGTACAAGATCTACCTCACTCCTCCGGCGAGGTACTCCGAGGACATCGATCTGGTGCAGGTCCGGGCAGAACCCATCGGCGAGACCCTCGATCGAGCGCGTGCGGTGCTGGACCCGTGGCTCGGGGAACCGCGTCGTGTTTTCAAGGAGGGGCGAGTCAATCTGGTGTACCGCTTCAAGTCCGAGGACACGCCCCCGCTGAAGCTGCGGCTCAAGGTAGAGATTAACACCCGCGAGCATTTCACCGAACTCGGCGTGATGCGCGTACCCTTCGAGGTCGTGAACCCCTGGTTTAACGGTGAGGCAGACGTCTCGACCTACGCGATCAACGAGCTGCTCTGCACCAAGCTACGCGCGCTCTATCAGCGAAAGAAGGGGCGGGATCTCTTCGACGTCTGGCACGCCCTGGACATGGGCCGCATCGACCCAGCGACGCTTCTCGCCTGCTTCGATCGATACATAACCGAGGACGGACGCAGCGTCACTCGAGCGCAGTTCGAAGCGAATCTGGCCGGGAAACGAAATCAACCCGACTTCCGCGACGACGTAGGGCCACTCCTTCGGCCCAATTTCTCCTGGGATTTCGACGTGGCCCTGGACGCGGTTCTCGAAAGCCTGGTATCTCAACTGCCCGGGGATCCATGGAAGGGCGAAGAGTAGGCCCAACTATTCACCCCCAACTATTCACCTGGCACTCAGGCCTGGTGGCACTCAGGCCTGGTGGCCTCGCGCCTACTTTTTGCCGGTGCCTGAAGGCTGGTGGCCTCGCGCCTACTTTTTGCCGGTGCCTGAAGGCAGCAGGGGGATTTTTTGGCTCCAGCGATGTTCGGTGAAGCCTCGCGCCGCGAAGACCCAGATGAAGATTTTCTTGCCCAGGATGGTTTCCGGGCGTTTTTTGGCACGTTGGTAGATGGAGATGCGCGGGTTGTGCACCATGTCCCCGCGGGTGGCCATCAGGTCCACGGGAAAACCCAAGTTTAAGGCCAGGGCATCCGGCAGCCCGGCACCTCGGGCCTGCATGTCACCGCCCTCGTGGAAGATCAGAGCGTGGCTGCCGCCAAAGATCAGTACGGGGCTCTTCGGATCGCAGGCCACGGGGCTCAGGCTGCCGTCGGCCGCTCGGGTACCCACGAAATCGAGATCGAGCACCTCGCGCTCAGGGGGCTTTTTGACCTTGAGCCGGTAGGTCTGCCAGAGATCGCCTGAGATCGTCACACTTCGCCGCTCGCTGAGATAAGAATTCGAGCGGGCTGATTCGGGCAAGGCTTGGTACCAGGGCTCGGCCTTGATCCGCTCGGCCAGCTTCTTGGCCAGTAAACCGATGGCCCGGCCCGAGTAGTGGTGGTCCTGCTTGCAGTAGGTATCTCCGCCACGCCGCCCGGCCAAAAACAGCTCAGTCGGATCAAGCACCTCGACCCCCTTGGAACGAAGCAAGGCATAGAAGGTCTGGTGCGCCGGGTCCAATCGCGAGAAGCTGCCATCGGGCCTGAGGGGGATGGCGGCAGGGTCGATGAGTTTGTCTGCGTAGATGATGGCCTTGGGCGGGATCGGCACCAGGATCAGCGCGATGCCTTGCGCGGCCAGGCGGTCGCGGTAGTTCAGGATGGCCGGGAGGGGATCGCGCTCGGCGGCAGGCCGGGCCGGGGAGATCTTGCGGGCCTGCTCGCCCCAAAAAGGCCCGGCGGCCACGTGCAAAAGCTCGTCGTCCATGAACAACCAACCATCGCTACCGGCCAGCGACCACAAACTCACCCCCTGGGCTTTCTTCTTGCAGGTCTTGCGCAAAAACTCGACGGCCCGATCCAGGCTTGGCGCTTCCCCACCGACGGCTCGGCCCGGGCCCATGAGAAAGATCAGGCCCAGAATCGTTGCGATGCATGCACGCATAAAAGACACCTCAACAGCGGCGACCTTGTTCGTTGCGCTGAATGAGAACCAGTATAGCGCCAAGGAGAAGGGCCAACAGCACAAAAGCGACAAGCTCGGGCCAGCCGACTCGAGCCTGGGTGGACGCAAGCCCCGGCTGCGGCTTTTCGGGCCCTTCGTCCATGAGCTCAGCGAAGCTGTGCTCCTCGAGCTCAAAGGCCGACAGGTCGGAGCGGTTCAGCCTGCCGAGGCGATCGGCATCCCAGGCAGCAAGGCGCAGGTGGACGCGTTCGCCCAGACGCAGGCGCGGCACCCGGGTCCAGCGCTGGTCCCGCATGGAAAACATGTAGGCCACCGTGGCCTCGGCCGGTAGCGCGCGCGGCCCGACCGCCTCCAAGTCGACCAGGTGAACGGCGCTGAGGTGATCCTTGTAGAGCACCGACATGGGCCGCGGGGTGGGGCTGACGGCGGCCACCGTGGCCCAGGCCTCGATCGACTCGTCGGGCCCGGGCACCCACAGACTCGAGGGCCGCGGCAGGCCCCTCGCCATGGGGAGCATGCGCCAGTCCCCGTATGAGAGCTCATGGGCGGCGAACTGCCAAATGACCACCCGCTTGCCGGCGAGCCGATCCCGACCGCGGGCCAGCTCGCGAGCCAAGGCAGCGCGGGAGTTGAAGGCACCCTTGTCGTTGCGCGCGATCGCGTCGACCCCGCGGCCCAGCGCGTGAGCCAAGTGCTCAGCCAGACCGGCGGCCTCGCCCCAACCCATGGCTTCGACCGAAAAGATGTTGGTGAAGCTGTCGCCCAACAAGAGAACCTGGGCCGTCGGATCGGGACGCCACAAGCCCTCGCCTTGCAGCACCTGATTCAGCCGGATCTCTTCGCGAAAAGCCTCGGCGGAGGTGGCAGGCAATTCGAGCATGCGGGCGATGTCGCCAATGGCGCTCACTCGAACTGGGCTCAGCCGGGTGGGCTCGGCGGCGGCGGGGGTGGAAAACTCGACCTCTCGGGTAATCAAGGCGGCCAGGCCCTTGGCGCACAGCTCGACCGCCTCCGGATGCCAATGCAAATCGGCCTTGAGGTAGACGGGGGTTTTGTCCCGGCATCGCGCCCGTAGCAAATCCGCGCTCGGATCGTAAACCAGGCTGGGCAGGGACAAAAGCAAGTCGCGATCGCGTTTGAGCTCCTCGAGCAAGGGAGCCATGGCCTCGAAGGCTGGATCCCGGACCACGCTTGCGTAGTCGGCCAGGCGCCCATCCAAAAAGAGGAGCGGATCAGCAAGCTCCGCCAGCATCTGATCGCTGTCGGGATTTCGAAGCGCGCCGTCTCGACAGGCATCCGCCTTGGGAGCGAATCGACCCGGATACAGAGCCGGTTTGTTGGGCACCGGCACGATCACCAGACGAATGCCCCGCCGCGCCAGGGCGAGCTGGAAGTGCAAGATGGCGGGCACCGGATCGGGCTGGGGCGGAGCCCGCCACTCGGAACCACTCTGGCGACGGGCGATCAAACGCTCGGGCTGAAGAAAACCCGGACCGCTCAGGTGACTGATGCTTCGATGGAAAAAAAGCCAGCCAGCCTCGCCCACCAGCGTCTTCTCGTTGCCCACCCCGAAAACCTCGGTCTGGACTTGCTGGCTCAGCGGCAGCATGGCCCCGGTCAACAAAGATTCGTCGGCGAGGTCCTTCTCGTAAGCATCCATGGAGCGAAGCATGAAGCGGTTGGCTTTAAAAAGCCGGTCGAAAAAGCTGTCCGCGGCGAGTGTTTCGGCCGAGAAGTCCGGGTGCGAAACGCTGTCGGGCGGCTCAGCCAGCATCCAGATGGACGCGGCCTGGACCGCGTCTTTGGCCAGTCTCAGGCCGGCGGATGGACGGTCGTGGCGCATCTCGAAGACGAGCTGGACTGTCGGCACGCCGAAAACAATCAGCAAAAAGCCCATGGCCAGCGCCAGCTTGGGTCCTTTGGCGATGCGGGTATGGCCGATCTCGCGAGCGGCCACGGCGGCTCGCTCGTTCAGCGAGTAGGAAGGAAAGGCCTTCTTTGTGCTCTTTGGTTTCAGCTCGGCCTCCCGGTCAGAACATGAAATAGAGAAATGGGTTGTAAGCCTGGGTCATGAGCAAAAGCACCGAGGCGGCAAAGGCGCCAAGCACCAGGCCCACCCGGGGCCAGGTAATGTGCTTGGTGAAATCCCAGGTCTGCACGCCGAAAAAGGTGACCGCCAGGGCAATCAGCAGCCAGCCCAGGTAGAAGCGGCCGTAAATCAGCCCGCCCAGGAGCACGGCGCCCGCTTGCGCCGAGCCGAAGCCGAGCATGGCGGCCCAAAACTGTCCCAGCTCACCGAAGTTGTCGACCCTGAAGGCCACGAAAGTGAAGACCAGCAAGGCGAAGGTAAGACCGATGCGCAAAGGCCGGGGCAAGCCACGGTAGACGGTGGTCCTGCCCAACAGGCGCTCGATGCTCAGCATCAACCCGTGCAGGGCGCCCCAGATCACGAAGTGCCATGCAGCGCCGTGCCACAGCCCGCCCACGAGCATGACCGTCCACAGGTTGGCTGAGGTGCGCGTCGGTCCATGGCGACTTCCACCCATCGGGATATAGAGGTAGTCGCGCAGGAAGGTCGACAAACTCAAATGGTTGCGGCGCCAATACTCGGTGAAGGACTGGGCGATGAGCGGGGAGTCGAAATTCTTCGGAAAAGTAAAACCAAGTATCAGGCCCAGGCCGATGGCCATGTCTGAATAACCCGAGAAGTCGAAATAGTACTGCAAGGTTACGGCGACAGCCCCGCTCCAGGCGTCGGCGGCCCCAACCAAGCCTGCATCAAAGACCGTATCCGCTATCTTGCCGCAGGTGTTGGCCAAGAGGATCTTTTTGGCCATGCCCATACAGATGAAGGCCACGCCGCGGCTGAACTTTTCCAAGCTGTGACGACGCTCGGCGAGCTGCTCGCTCACTTCCTGAAAACGCACGATGGGCCCGGCCACCAGCTGGGGAAACATGGAGACAAAGCAGGCGAAGTCGACAAAGGAGCGCATGGCGCGGGCCTGGCCCCGATAGACGTCGATGGAGTAGCTCATCGACTGCAGCGTATAAAAACTGATGCCCACCGGCAGCGTGATGCGGATCCAAAGGTCGAGCCGGGCGGCCTCCCAGCCCATGGTCTGGACCAGGGTATCGTAACTTTCCACCCCGAAGTTGAAGTACTTGAAAAAGCCGAGCAAGCTCAGATTAGACAGGATCGAAATTAACAGGGCTGTTTTCTGGCGGCGACTGCGCGCGCCCGGCGCGAGCGCCTGGATCGGCCCCTTCTTTCCCCAGGCCTCGGCGATGCTCAGGCCGGCCGAATAGTCGATCAAGGTCGAGCTGAACATCAGCACAACGAAGAGCGGATTGGCCCAGCCATAAAACGCATAGGACAGCAGGGTCAGCATCAGGTGCTTGGCCCAGCGGGGCACAAGAAAGTACAAAGCCAGAGCGGCCGGCAAGAAGACAAAAAGAAAGAGGTGGGAGGAAAAGATCATTCGGGGACTCAGGCTTGTTCTTTGGGGAAAGATTCACGGTAGGTGGCTTCGATGCGCTCTGTCTCTTTTTCGGTCAAAGCGCCAAACTCCTTCTCTCGCGCGCGCTTCGACAGCTGTCCATCATTTTGGTGCAGGAAGTGGAAGAGACGGTCGATCAGACGATTGGGCATGTCGACCATTGCATCGATCCGCAGTCGAAATTGATCGTAGCGACGCAGGAAGTTCGTTTCTTCGGGCAGGTGCTGCTTGATCGTTTTTTCGACGCAGGCATAAAGAAATTCCGCGTGGGGTGTGGCATCGAAAAATCGATAGAAATCACCGGTGTCGTTCAGGACCCGGACATTGAACAGCTCGGTCGGTTCCCACTCGATCAAGGGCACCAGGCGTTTAGAATAACTCTCCAGGATCCTCCGATAGTCGTCGACTTGTTCGAGAATGGCGGTCGATACCGGGAAGACAATGCCTGGTGGACTAAAGCCTCGCTCGGCCAGAACGTGGTGAATCAGGTAGCGATGAAGACGACCGTTCCCGTCCTCGAATGGATGGATATAGACAAATCCGAAGGCGAGAATGGCAGCCGCGATAACGGGGTCGATGGCCTGGGCCGAGCCCTGGTCAAAGTCGATCATGCCCTCGGTGAGAGATGGCAAATCCTCGGGACGGGCGCTGATATGCTCAGGTAGCGGCATGCGGGTGGCCCGGTCATGTTCACCGATGAAGCCGCCTTCCTTTCGATAGCCGAGCGTCACGAAGCGCTCATCTCCGATGACGATTCCCTGCAAGCGTAGCAGGTCCTCGTGATCTAGGGGCCGACGGCCGGCTTCGCCAATCGCACGGCCCCATCGTTGGATGCGGTCGTGGGGCGGACTCTCGCCCTCAATCGAAAAGCTTGATCTCGAGTCATTGAGCAGAAGGAAAGCCGCCGTGCGGGCGAGCAGGTCGCGCGGCACGTCGGCCACGATCTCCTGTGCGCGCCGTGGAAGATTCATGTCGATGAAGTGCTCAAGCTTTTCGGTGCGAAAGACCAGCGGGCAGAACTCAGGAGAACCGGGCAGATTGTTCCTGACCCGGTAACGCGGTGCGCGCTTGCCTTCAGGCGCAACTTGCAACTTGGGGTCGAGTACCGGGACATAGCGACCGCCTTTGGCGTCCGGTAGCTTGAGTGTTGTGCCGGTCAGCCATTCATAGAGGAACCAGATGCGCCGCGCGTAGCTGCCGGTAGGCTTGCTGCTGACAATCGCCTCAATCGGGTCGGAACCCGTCGTCAAAAAAAGTTGCTGCTGACAATCGCCTCAATCGGGTCGGAACCCGTCGTCAAAAAAAGGCGCTTGAGGACGGCAAGATCAAGGCCCTCATATTTGAGGGCAAAGGTCAGGTGGCCTTCGAGTGTTTTACGCGGGGCATGGCGGGGCGTCATAATCCGCCAGCCGCCTTCCTCGATAAGACGGTGGTGCTCTCCAATTGCGGACAGGGTACGCGGAAGGGGTACGGCCAAGCCGTAATCGTCGATTAAGGCACTGTACCCGGCCAGAGTTGCTTTCTCAGGAAGGCGTCTTTCTTGAAAAACGATCATAGGTCCTGAAAAACGATCTTTTTTCCTGATATTCATGAAAAACGAATCCTTTTCACGAAATACGTTCAACACAAGCCATTTCCTCGAAAAACGATCCTAGCACGAAACTGGCATCCCTCCAAATTCTCAACCTGCCCGGCCGAAAACTGTTCGCCCCGAAAACTGTTCGCCTGGCACCCAGAATGTTGGGCCGAAAACTGTTCGCCTGGCACCCAGAATGTTGGGGCCACGCGGAACGCCATGAATATTGCTGCGGGATAACCGCTTAGCCGCCCCAGGACGAGGGTTCTGGGCCCATTTGCAAGTGGAGCGTGCCTCCTTTGGCGATTTCCTCGTGGGTGATCCATGTTCTGTCCAGTGGCTGACCGTTAAGCTCGGCCGACTGTATGTATAGATTCACCGAGCTGTTGTCCGCGGCTTCTATGACAAAAGTTTCACCTTTGTAATAGCCTGGATCCAAAAGTATGGTGATGCGATTGAAAAGGGGGCTGTTAATCTGGTACTTGGATTCACCTGGGGCCACCGGATAAAAGCCCATGGCCCCGAACATGTACCAGGCGCTGGTTGCTCCGGCATCGTCGTTTCCGGGAAGACCCGGAGGGGCGGCGGCGAACTCCACTTCCAGGGTGTCACGCACGAGCGCCTGGGTTTTGCTGGCCGCGCCTACATAGTTATACAGCCAGGGGATATGGAAGCTGGGTTCGTTGTCGGGCTCGAAGTAGCCGCCGGCGAAAAATGCATCCAGCTGGCCCTCAAGGACCGATCGGCCGCCGAACAAGTCCGCAAGGCCCTCGACGTCGTGGGGCACGAAAAAGGAGTAAATCCAGCTATTGCCCTCGCAAAAGTCGTTGACCCGCTCGCTGTTGGCCGGGTCGAAGGGCTCCACCCAGGTCCCGTCCCGGTTCTTGCCCTGCATGAAACCCACGAAGGGGTTAAAGACGTTCCTGTAGTTTTTCGCCCGCTGCTCAAAAAGAGCAAGCATGTCGGCCTTGTCCAGGCCCTCGGCCACCCGGGCGATGCACCAGTCGTTGTATGCGTATTCCAGGGTCATGGAGGCGGACTCGAACATGTCGCATTGATGAGAAACGTAGCCGTTTTCTACATATTCCGGTGGCGTACCGATGTTCAAAATGCCGCAGATGCCCTCGTAGAGATACTCTTCGTCATCCTCGGTGGCGCTCTTGTACAGGGCCTTCCACAGAAGATCCAAATCGTAGTCTTGAAAACCCTTAACGAAAGCATCGGCCACGATGGAAACCCCGTGGTTGCCGGTCATCATCCGGGAAGTTCCCGTGGCATGCCAGGTGCACTTGGGCAACCAGCCGCCTTGCTCGAAAATGTGAAGGTACGAAGCCACGACGTCATCGACGATCTCGGGCTCCAGGATGGTGGCAAGCGGCCGCGAGGTGCGAAAGGTATCCCAGGCACACCAGTCGTCGGTGTAGTAGCGCCAGTCCTTTGCGGTGAGCACTTTGCCAACCCCATCGGCACCGGAGAAGAAAGCCCCGTCCACTTCGGTGTAATCGGAGGGCACCATCATCAGATGGTAGAAAGCCGTATAGAAAATCTTCATTTGATCTTCGCTCCCGCCCTCAAGTCGAACGCGGTTGAGCCGACAGTTCCAAGCGGCCACGGCTTCCTCGCGCACTTCATCGAAGGTCTTCTCCAGCATTTCGACTTCCAGATTGCGGCGGGCCTGCGCTTCACTCACGAGTGAAATGCCCACCTTCACCTCGACGACTTCGGCGTCGGCGGTCACGAAGTTCACAAAGGCACCCATATTGGGCCCGGTTCCGGTTGTTGCGCCTTCCGAAACTCCATCCTGGGTAAAGGTTCCGTATGAAGCGAATGGCCTGGAAAAAACAGCGTAGAAGTAAATCCAACTATCCCCGGTGGTTTGGGTATCCGTACTCAGGGCCACATCCAAGTACGGAAAAACGCCGTAGTGCCCGAAACCCTGGACCGTTCTGTCGTCGACGATTTCAACCCCCCCACCCTTCGAGCCCCCCCGGGAGTGACCCAAGTCAATGAGAATACGGGCCTGATCGGAGGCGGGATAGGTGTAACGGTGGTAGCCCGCGTGAGCAGTGGCGGTCAATTCCGCCCGCACGCCGTAGTCGGAAAGCAACACCGAGTAGTAACCCACCTGGGCCTGCTCGTCGTCATGCGAAAAAACCGAGGCATAGTCCTCCTCTTCGGTCAAAAGCGGTCCCGTGACCGGCATGAACAGGATGTTGCAGTATCCGTTATGATCCCCGCCGGGGCCCTGTCGATGGGTGTGGGAAAAACCTTCGATTCGGTCGCTGTCGTACTCGTAGGCATCCACGTCGCCGGGCTCGACCACGCTGTCAGGGCTTAGCTTCACCATGCCGTGCGGAAGACTGGGACCAACAACCACGTTGCCGGGACCGCTTGTGCCGATCATGGGATCCACGTATTGGGTCAGATCCTCGCCCTGCGGGCAGAAGAAAACCACCGTTTTGTTCTCTTCCTGACAAGCTGCCAGAAACAATATCAGAACAATCAAGAATTTCTTATTCACTGCATCTCCCTTGTTGTTCCAGCGCTTCTTTTGCCGCCTCGATGCTCAGATAAAACGCCTTGCCCTCATCCTGACAATACAGCATTTCGTCAGAATCACTCCAATTCGTTGGCATGCGCACCTAGCCCATGTATCATTCGGCCCTAGGCCATTTGGAGGATGAGTTTTGAGCATTCGAATATCTATCCTGCTTCCCCTCTTTGTCGGTCTCTTGGGTCTCTTTGGTCTCTTGAGCTGCAAAACCCCGCCTGCTCAATCGTCCAAACCCGTGGTCGCCGTCAGCGTTTTGCCTCAGGCTGGCTTGGTTGAGGCCCTGGTGAGTGAGCGGGCCGAGGTGATGGTGCTGGTCTCGCCCGGGCAGTCGCCTGCCACCTATGAGCCCAGCCCTCGACAGATGAGTCGTCTGGGCGCGGCTTGGCTGTATGTGCGGGCCGGCGCCCCTTTTGAGCGGGGCTTCGTCGGCAAGCTGGCCGAACGACATCCAACGCTGAAGCTGCTGGACATGCGTGACGTGGTGCCCTTGCTGACCAAAACCGGCCAGGCCCTAGCCAAAGGTGCCGACAAGGATCAAGCGGATCATCACCTTTGGCTGGATCCCCAGAACCTCAAGCTTCAAGCCCGAGCCATCGTTGCCGCCCTTGCCGAAAAGGATCCCGAGGGCGCATCGTTCTACCAGACCCGACTGGCTTCCCTGGAAAAAGCTATCGATGTTACCGATCAGCGCATCGCCAAGCGTCTTGCTCCTTTTGCGGGCAGACGCTTCATGGTGCACCATCCCGCCTATACCTATTTCGCCAAGCGTTACAAGCTGGTCCAGGTGGCGGTGGAGCACGGGGGCAAGCATCCCCACGCCAAGGACATGGCGGAACTCATCGAGCACGCCAAGCACGAAGGGCTGCGGGTCATCTTCGTCCAACCCCAGTTCTCCAAATCCTCGGCCGAACTGGTGGCCAAAGCCATCGGGGGCAAGGTCGTGCCCTTAGATCCCCTGGCCAAAGACCTGCTCGGCAACTTAGAGAGCATGGCCAAAAAAATCGCTTCCGCCATGAAACAAACCGCGGAGCAACCATGAGCGAAAGCCCCGCCCCGGTCATCCAGCTTAAGGATGTGTCTTTCGCCTACGGTGCCAGCAATGTCTTAAGCCAGGTTTCCTTCGGCATCAAGGCCGGCGAATTCGTCAGCATCGTGGGACCGAACGGCGGGGGCAAGTCCACTTTGCTTAAACTGCTTTTGGGTCTGTTGAAACCCCAACAGGGACAGGTACGCATCTTCGACCAGACGCCGGAGAAGGCACGTCCCCGCATCGGCTACATGCCCCAGCACGTCGATCACGACAAGCGCTTTCCGGCCACGGTCTTGGAAGTGGTGCTCATGGGTCGCTTGGGCCGCAGCCGGGGCTGGGGCCCCTTTGCCCGTGGCGACAGACAACAGGCTATGGCGGCCCTGGAAGAAGTAGGCTTGGCGGACCAGGCCAAAAGATCACTTTCCGATCTCTCCGGCGGCCAGCGCCAACGTGCCTTGATCGCCCGAGCCTTGGCCTCCCAACCCGAATTGCTCATGTTGGACGAACCCACCTCCAACATCGACGTAAAAGCCGTGGACGATTTTTACGAATTGCTGTCAAAACTTCATCAGCGCATGACCATCGTCATCGTCTCCCACGACATGGGGTTTGTGTCCTCGAAGGTACAGTCGGTGCTCTGCGTCAATCATCAAGTACATTTTCATCCCACCAGCGACATCATGGGCCAGTGCATCAGAGACATTTACGGCTCGGACGTTCGCCTGGTGCGCCATGACCATCGCTGCAGCGAGCAGGGACATCAATGTCAGGATTCTTAAACGATCTCCTGGCGCACGAATTTTTGCGCAACGCGCTCTGGGCCTCTTTGCTTGCCAGCGTAGCCTGCGGCGCCATCGGCTCCTTCGTCGTCGTGCGCCGCATCACTTACATCGCGGGCGGCATCGCCCACTGCGTCCTGGGCGGCATGGGGGCGGCGCTGTACCTGCGCTCCGTCCATGGCGTGACCTGGATGCATCCCCTGATCGGCGCGGTGATCGCGGCCATGGCGGCCGCCCTCCTCATCGGCCTGGTGACTCTGAAGGCCCGCGAACGCGAGGACACGGTCATCGGCGCCCTGTGGGCCATCGGCATGGCCTTGGGCATCCTCTTCATCTCCCAAACCCCGGGCTACGACGAAGATC
Source organism: Deltaproteobacteria bacterium (assembly GCA_019314375.1). Classification (GTDB taxonomy): domain Bacteria; phylum Myxococcota; class B64-G9; order B64-G9; family B64-G9; genus JAFCZJ01. The sequence continues at coordinate 100,327 of JAFCZJ010000017.1, forward strand.
TCATGAGCTATCTCTTCGGCAACATCCTCTTCGTCAGCGATACGGATCTCATTCTTCTCCTCGTCCTGGACGGCATCATCCTCATCGGGGGCTTTTTGTTTTACAATCAATTTCTGGCCATCTGCTTCGACGAAGAATTCACCCGCCTACGCGGAGTCAAAGTAGATTTGTTTTACTTATTCTTGCTGGTCCTGACCGCTTTAACCGTCGTGCTCTTGACCACCGTGGTCGGCATCGTCATGGTCATTGCGCTTTTGACCTTACCCGCGGCCACGGCCGGGCAGTTCACCCGCAGCATGGGCCAAATGATCTGGGTTGCCATGTTGCTGTCTTTGATCTTCTCTTTCGGCGGCCTGGTCATCAGCTACGGCCCCAGCCTACCCCCAGGTGCCACCATCATTCTGCTTGCGGGCGCGGGTTATCTGCTGGCCTCCATCGGGCGAAGCCTCTTTCGCCGATTTCGCAGGGCAGGATAATCCCGTGGGTAGACGTTTTCTCGTACTCAGCGATCTCCATCTTTGCGACGTGGAAGACCATGCAGACGACTGGATGGCCTACAAGTCCAGTCGCTTTGTGTTCGACAAGGAAGTGGCGGCACTCCTTCGGCGATTCACCGAAGACGCCGAATCCGACGGCGACGAGCGGGTGCTGGTGTTCAACGGGGACCTGGTGGATTTCGACCTGGTGGCGACCTGCCCCGAGCCGGCCCCCTGGCCCGTCACCCGCTCTGAGCGCCGTCGTGGTTTGAACGCCACGGAGGAAAAGTCCGCTTGGAAGCTCGAGCGAGTCTTAGCGGACCACCCCCTCTTCGTGGAAAGCCTCACGCGCTTTCTTTTGGCCGGCCATCGACTGATCTATGTCCTGGGCAACCACGATCAGGAATTTCACTTCCCCAAAGTACGCAGCACCCTGATCTCGGCCTTGCAGGCCGAAGCGAGCAAGTTGAATGAAACGCTGAAAGACGACTGCATTCGCTTCGAGCCCTGGTTTTATCTGGAACCCGGCGAGGTCTACATCGAGCATGGGCAGCAATACGATCATTACACCTCCTTTCGCCACCTTCTGGACCCCACGGTGCAAATTTCGGGAGAGGAACGAATCGCCCTGCCCATGGGCAACCTGTCCAACCGCTATCTCATGACGAAGATGGGCTTTTTTAACCCCTTTGCCTCGGACTACATTCTCAGCGCTTTTGCCTATTTCTGGCATTGGCTTAGCCATTACGCCTTCAGCAGGCGCTCTTTGGCCTTCGTCTGGTTCTGGGGCAGCCTGGTGGTCATGGGCAAGCTGCTGCGCATCCGCAAGCGCTTGCTCAAAAAGCATGTCGATCAAGACAAGCTCTTGGGAGAGGTGGCCGATCGTTTCGGCATGGAGCCTGCGACCGCGCAAGCCTTACAAAAACTGCAACAGGTCCCCATCACCAGCCGATTCTTCCGCATCGTGCGCGAGTTCTGGATCGATCGGGTCATCTTCATGATTTTCTGGGGCGGTGGCACCATCGCCCTGGCCCTGGTGCCCATCCCCTTGTGGATCAAACTGATGGTGCCCTTGACCAGCTTTCCCTTGCTGCTGTTCATTTACGAAAAGGCGATTGAAGGCGAAAGCATCTTCACCATCGAATCCCGCTTGCCGCAGGTGGCCCGCTCCATCGGCGCGCTCGTGCCCGTTCAAGTCGTCGCCTTCGGTCACAGCCATGTACCCAGACTCATCCCCTTAAGCCGCGATCTGGTCTTCGTCGACACAGGCACCTGGGCCCCCATCACCGAGGCCGATCCCCACAAGCTCGCCCCCGGTTATCGCAACTACCTGGAGCTGCGCTTCGATGACGAAAAAGAGCTGACCCTGCGCTTCGACGCTTGGATGCTGCCTGACCCCAAACCCGCACGGAGCAAGAGCGCTTGAAAATTTTATCTATTCTTTTCGCGACCTGGGCTTTGTCTGCTGAGTATTGGCAAAATCTGTCCAACGACTTGCGGTTGGTGAGCGAGAAACTGGCCGACTGGGCCGGGCAGCGCTGGCAGGATTTGAGTCAACCCGGAGCGTGGCCGGGTTCCACGGAGGGCACCGGTTTCCAGCTGCGCTTGGCCCTGGCCGTGGCCTTGATCATCGGCATCGTATTGGTGAGAAAACGCATCAGCGGCCTGCCCTCAAGGATCATTCGGCGACTCAAAGCCTGGCCCTTTTTCGCCAAGCGAATCGGCCTCATGGTGCGATTGGCCGGCTTTTTTCAAGCCACCCTGCCCCCGGCCGCGGTCATGGCCGCCACTTATGCCGCCATGGCCCTGGTGGGTTTCTACCATCCGGAAGTGCGCATCTTCGAGGTGGCCTTTCGGTGGATTCTGCTTTACGTCCTGGGCCGGCAGATTCTCTTGGGCCTGACACGGCAGGTATCCCGCGGCCGACCGGCCTTCATCGCTGTGAAGAGCGAATCGGTGACCTTGCTTCGACTGACTTACGGCCGTCTGGGTCTGGTCATGGCCTTGGCCGCCATCATCGGCACCTGGAGTCGTGATTGGCTGGGCACGGGCAGCCTGAGCGCCCTGGTCTCCTATCTGGTCTGGATCTGGCTGGGCGGCTGGATGCTCTGGGCGGCATTCGCCTGGCGTCGAACCCTGGCCGAAATCTGGCTCGAGGGCTCGGGCAAACAAAGCCAAATGGGTCGCCTCGCGGCCTGGATGAGCACCCACCGAGCCGGCGCCTTACTCAGTCCCCTGGCCCTTCTTTGGCTCATCTGCCTCGCCGGCTTCCGCCTGATCAAACGAGCGCTTATCGGCGGCGGCGTATTCAGCTACTTCAGGGCCCGCGCTCTGAAGCGCCTGGCGCGCAAAGAAGATGACAAGCAGGACGACGCCAAAGCAGAAGATCTGCCCGAACGCTACTTGACTGAATTCCCTCTCCACCCCATCCAGGGCGAAGATGGCCCGGTGCTTCTGGATCGCGACGAGCAACTCAAACAAGTCTTGGATCAATTGCAGCACTGGCAAGTCAATCGGACAGACGGCTCCCTGGTGCTGCTTGGTGAAAAGGGCATGGGCAAAACCACTTTCCTGAGCCTGGTGGAACGCAGCATCACGAGTTACCCCGTGCTGCGTCACACCTTCAGCCGCAAGTTGCTCGACGAGAAGGCGCTTTTGGACGAATTGGGGCCGGCTTTGGGCGCGGCCGACGCGGGCAGCATGGGGGTGCTCACCAGCCGACTCAACAAAGAAGCCGATCGCGTCATCGTCCTGGATGAAACCCACAATCTGTTCTTGCGCACCGTGGACGGCTACAAGGCCTACGACGCCCTGGTGCGATTGGTCAACTACACCTCCGAGCACGTCTTTTGGATCTTGTCCTTCAACAACTTCGCCTGGGACTTCCTGAACCAAAGCCGCAGCCGGGCCCATTACTTCAGGCGCTTGCTGAAGTTGCCGAACTGGTCCACCGCCGAGTTGCAGGATCTGGTGGCCCGACGAAGCATGCGGGCCGGCATGAAGCTTCGTTTCGACGAAGTTTTGCTGCACGACGAGCGTGGCGCCGAAGATTTCCAACTCATCGAGAGCGCGGAGGGTTACTTCCGCCTGCTCAAGGAATCCTCCTGCGGCAACCCGCGGGTGGCCACCTGGCTATGGCTGCGCTCCTTGCGAAAAGAAAACGAAGACACCCTGGGGGTCGGCCTGCTGCGCCAACCCAAGCTGGAAGCCTCCAAGGCCATGGAGAACGATCTCCTCTTCGCCCTGGCCGCGGTCTGTCAGCACGAAAACCTTTCGGTGGACGAACTTCGGCAAGTGCTCAACTGCTCACAGGATTTTGCAGGCTTCGCCGTGCGCTATCTGAGCGAGGGGGGCTTTTTCGAGCCCAAGCACACCGACCCGAATCGCATCACCTTGTCGGCCAAGTATTATCCTCAGGTCCTTCGACGGCTCAGGTCCAAGCACCTGCTTAAGGAGTGAATCGATGCCGAATCTAGCACCCGCGGCATCCGGCGAAAGCGGCTGGATGCAGGCATTCAATCCCGAGGCAGTCCCCTTGGCCCTGCTCTTGTTGCTGGGCACGGTGCTGACCGTGCGTTTGCTCAACCGACTCATGCAGCGCTTGAGCGAGCGAATCACCCCACGCCGCTTGCTCATCAAGCAAGTCAACACCTTGCTGGCCTTCACAGCCTATGTCGTGATGAGCATCGTGACCGCGAACAAGCTTTTTACGCTGAGCTCCGAAGCGATCTTCGCCCTCTCAGGCACCATCGCCGTCACCGTGGGTTTTGCCTTAAAGGACGTGGCCGCTTCCTTCATGGCCGGGATTTCCATCCTGATCACCAAGCCCTTCCAGGTGGGCGACCGCATTCACTTCGATGGCTACTATGGAGAGGTCAAGGAAATCGGCCTCAGGACCGTCAAATTGGTCACCCTGGACGACCAATTGGTGACCATTCCCTCCAACAAATTCCTGACCGATCCGGTGGCCAGCGCCAACGCGGGCGAGTTAGACAGCATGGTGGTCATCAAGGCCTACATCGCCCTTGCGGCAGACCACCGCCGCGCAAAAGAAATCATGCAGGAAGCGGTCTTGGCCTCCCAATACCTCTACCTGGAAAAACCCTTCACCGTGATCATGAGGCAGCACCTGACCGAGCAAGGCCAGGTCTTGCTGGAATTAACCGCCAAGGCCTACGTCTACGACACCCGCTTCGAAGAGGCCTTCGAGTCGGACGTCTCCGACAGGACCCTGACCGCCTTCCGCAAGGAAGACATCACCATCCAAGCCGCGGCTTAAACCCGGGGGAAGCATGCACCGACCACTCGCCAAAGCGATCCTTTTGGCCTCCAGCCTGCTCCTGCTGGGCTGCCTGCCGCCGGCCACAATCAGGCCACCGGACGACGCGATGCGGGCTCGACAAAACGTCTATCTGATGGAACGCCTCCAGGCCCTGGGCCAAGACGGCGACTGGCTGGTCAGCCGGGGCTACCACGGCACGGACCACCTGGTGGTCACGGTCACGGCCACCCCATTAAGCCACGTGGCGGTCTTGGATCTGGGCGGCCTACAGGTCATCGAAGCCGAAAGCCAAGGCGTGCACACAACGCCCCTGGCCGACTTCGTCCACAAGTCCCACCGCATCCTGCTCATCCGCCCAGTCTGGTCCACGGAAGACCGAGGCGAGGAGGCGGTGCGCCACGCCTTACGTTTGGTCGGCAAATCCTATGACTACCTGGGCACGGTGGGCCTAAACGACCCCAATCGATTCTACTGCTCGGAACTGGCCATGCACATTTACCACATCTACCAAAAGCACGGCGACGCCATCCCGCCCATCATCGAACCAGGCCAAATGTATCTCTGGGGCGAAGTCCTCTTCGATTCCCGTCCAAGACATTGGCATTGGCCCAAGCTACCCTGAACTGCTGTTGCAAACAAAGAACAGCTGATCAACGACAAAGGACTCTCATTGAAGTTGGGCCCAGGAGTGGAGGCAAGGTCATACGCAGTCGCCTTGTACTATGAGGAGATTAGTCGCATTCACCAGTGGTATCGCTGCAGTTGGTATCGTCGAGGCAGTTGCAGTAGGTTGTTGTGCAATCCTGCTGACAGGTCTCGTCAGCCACGCAACCCGTCAAGCAAGTATTATAAGTAGCGCCACAATTCGCTGCACCTTCTTCATCACACACGTCGGCGCCGCAAGCTGCGGCAAAGATTCCCAAACCGGCGAGAAGAACGACAGAAACAATTAGAAGGATCTTTTTCATAGTATTTGTCTCCAATGCTTGTTTGTAAGAATACAGACATTTCTCATAGCAGCTTGTGCTTTCTTGGGCAAATTATTCAGGGCTGGGGGCACGTCAACATCACAAACGATGCAGCACCAGATCCCAATCGCCGAGCTGCCTGTCACTCCAGACCACCCGATTGCCGCTGACGACCGGCGGCGTGCTCGCGCCTATCATGGCCTGCTCGGATGACAAGAGCGTTTCTGCATCGTCCCCGTCACGGTAGGCGGCAACAGAGTATCCGCCTCTTCGGTAGTCGATCCAGATTAGGCTGTCTGAACCCACGGCCACGGGCGTTTCGGCGGAAACCCAGGACTCGTCCGAGTCCACTCGCTCGACTGAGCCGTCTTCGGAGCGCAGGTAGACGTGCAGGGTTGACTCCTCGCTCTCGTAATCCACCCAGCCCTGCTTCCAGCCTAGCCGATCGCCGTAGCCCCCCAGGCCGAATACTTGCTCTTCGGCATCGACCACCCCGGTGCGGGCCCCCGAAGCCCGGTCCATCATTTCCAAATGATATCGATAGAGGCCGTTCTCATTGCGACCCACGGTCCAGGCCAAATAGCCCCCAAAGGCCACCAACTCATAGGGGTACTCGTCCATCTCCAAAATCGGCCAGACCTCGCCGCTTCTCAGGTCGCCGCCCATGATGCGGTAGCCGCCTTGCTCGTTGTCGTAACCCACCCAGAAAACCTCGCCCCGGTCCACCGCGGGCGGTCGGCCGTTTACGTACCAGCTATTGAACGACCACCCCAGGCCGGGCCGGAAGGTCTTCGAACTGCCCTCCGCCACGATGCAAAGACCCCGCTCGCCCGACTCCAGGCAACGCCAGACCACGAGGCCATCGCTTGTCGCCGGCACCACTTCGCCTTCCATGACTTCGGTCCAGCTATGCTTAAGGCCGGTGCTCAGCTCCAGGCTGCGCACCTGGCCCAGGCAAGTGTTGTCCCAAGTACCATCCAAATTTTCTCCGTAACAGCGGCCTTCCGGATCCAGACTCAGGTCGAACCAAACGAGGGTTTGGCCGTCCAGATAGGGATGCAGTTGGTCGCCTGTGCCTGAGACCACGGCGTTGGTGTCGCCCAAGCCGAAATTCGTATCGCCCTCGGCTCCGCATGCCCCGAAGAGGCATGCGGAGACAAAGAGCAAGATGAGGTTCAGGCAAACGCGCATGGAGGATTCCTGAGAACAGGTCGAATCAGGGCACCACCTGGAAAACCACGGGCCGCGAGACGGAACTCTGCTCGGGGTTGTAATAGGCCCAGACCGTGCTCTCGGGGCAACTGCCCTCGATGGGGTACTTGGCCTTCATCGGGTACGAGAAGCTCAAGGGCTCGCCGTAGGCCAGCTCATCCACGTAAATGGAAAGCTGTCGGCCCCGGATCTCGGTCCGCGTGATGTGCTCTTCCTCGGTCACCAGGGCGGCCAAGGCCTCGGTTTCCAATTCGAAGCCCGGCGGGATGCCCAGATCAATCATGATCATGCTGGCCCGCTCACCGGGCACGTTGTAGCTGACCGTCACCAGGACATCCACGGTTTCATCGACGGCCAACTGCGTGCGGTCATAGCTGACATCGATGCTCAAGGGCCCCTCCGGGCTGTCGGCCACCAACTCCCAAGGCAGGTAATAAACCGCCACCGCATGATAGAGGAAGGTGCCTTCGCCGTCCAGGGTCACGGTGACCGCGTTGTCGCCTTCAACCGTGTAGTTGTCCAGCTCGCAGATGCGGCTCACGTCTGAATTTTCAGGGGTCAAGACGAAGGTGCAGACGTCGTCGGCACCATTGATGGAAACACGCACCGTGCCGTTGACATCCTGGCTGGTGTTCTGACTCAAGGCCATGGTCATGGCGCGCAGGGTTTGCACTGTCGGCTGGGTGGTGTACCAGGTGCCGAAGGTGTCTTTCTTCTGGATCAACCAGGTGATGGCGCCCTGCACCAGGTCCGGATGCATGCCGGTCTTGAGCAAAGCCTGAACGATCATGGCCGTGGTCTCGACGTCGCCGTTGGTACCGGAACCGCCGCTGGCCGTGGCGCTGGTGGCTTGCCAATAAACCACGCCCTCTTCGCCCTCTTGCCTTGCGGCCGCCAGCTCATTGAGCAAATTGCTCAAGACGGGATCATTCGCGTCCACCCATGCCAGAGCGTTCGCCACCAAAGCCTGAGTGTACATGTCGTCGTTGCCCGGCAAGGCCGAGCGCAGGTAGTTGATGGCCGAAGCCAAGGCGGGACCGTTGTAAGTGCTCATCGCCAGGCCCCAGGTACAAAAAGCGCTGGCCCGAAGCTGGGACTCGCCATAAACCTCGTTGCCCGCGTGCAGATGCGATTCACCGCTCCAGGAGCCGTCGGCCTGCTGGGACGAGACCAGAAAGTCTTCCGTCCGGGCCACTACGTCCTGATCCAGGTCCACGCTTTGTTTCGCGTCGGCGAACATCATCAGGGCCATGGCCGAAAGGATGGCGTTGCCCGGATCATCCCCCACCCACCAGTTGAATCCACCGGAGGGGCATTCGAAAGTCACGATGCGCTGGTAGCTCTGGTTGACGAAATCCCGGGTTTTGAGCTCAAGCTCAGGCGTGAGCTGACCGGAAGCCTGGAAGTAGTTAAGCACCAGGATGTTGGGCCAGGCCGTGGTGGTGGTCTGCTCAAAGCAGCCGGTGGGGATGCGCAGCAGGCTGTCTAAGCCCTCCACCGTCTGACTCATCAGACCGGGGTAGACCTTGACGAAAATCCGGCTGCCGCCGTCGATGGACTCGGCGGGCACGTGCAGGCTGCGGGTGATGCTGCCGGTCAAGCGGTCGGAACGACCCTCGCGGAACTCCTTGCCGTCGGGCACCACTTCAACGGTGCGACGCACGGCGTCCGAGAGTTCCGAGCCATAGCCCATGATCGTCAGGCCATGCCAGCCCACATCTTCGACGGTGACGGTAAAATAAACCACGCCCACGCCGCTTGCATCCAATGAGATGCTCTTCGTTGCCGAATCCTGCAGGACAAACCAGTCTTCCTGCTGCAGTTCCAAGCTCACGGTTTGGGGCAGCTCGAGATAATTGTAAACCGCCACGGGTACGCTGACCTGATCACCGCGGGTCAAGGTGGCCGGGAAGTCCACGTCGATGAAGAAATCCTGAAAGACCAAAATGCCGTCCGAGCGAGAACCGATTCGCCCGTCCAAGCTGTTGGCCAAGGAAGTCATGCGCCAGGTCGTGATGCTGTCGGCCATGTTCAGTTCCAGCGTGGCGTGGCCCGATTCGTCCGTGATGAGGGCCGGCTCGAACAAGAGGGTTTCGGGGAAGTAGGAGCGCACACGAGGCGCCTCGCCGCTTCCCTCTTTGTCGCTGGTATCGCCGGGCGGCACCTCGCCGCCCTGGTCGTTGTTCGGATCCATGCCGCCTGCTATGTCACCATCCTCAAAACCCCACATGCCCTCGTCCCGACCGTAGCCGTTGAAGATTTCCCATGCGGCCCGACTGTCGCCGGCCACATCGTCGGGAGAACCGATGCGCTCATCGGGCCCGGCCGAATGCACGACCAAAGTCTGGCTCCAGGTATCCGTTCCCACCAGTTCCAGGCGATAGGGTCGACCGAAGGGGTCACGCCATTGCTCGTCGTTTTGGGAGAGCCAAGCCCGGAAGTTTTCGCTGGTGATCAAGCCGTGATCGGCCATGGCCGCCAAGTCCTCGATGATCTGATCCGTGTCGCTGTTGACCCGATCCTTGATCAAGGCCGCCACGGCACCGGCAGCCTCTACGTAGGTGTTTTTTGAAAAGCCCGGATCGGCAAAGCCCTGGGCCGCGGCAAAGGCCACCTGGGCCGAAGCCTCCCGCTCTTCATCGGGGCGATCGGACTCCAAGTAATCATCCAAGCTGGAGGAGCGAACGATCTGTACGCTGGGGGTCAGGATCTCTTGTTCCACTTCGAAAAAAACCTCGGCCAAACCGGGCCTAAACTCGGTCAGCGCGAAAACGGCTTCATCCACGATGCTCAAACCCAAGGCCGCGGGCATGCCCACGCCTTGCGGGTCGGTAACCTGGAAGTTGATCTCGGCCGCTTCGCCGGGGCGATACTCGGCCTTGTCCATGCTGATTTCGACATGTAGTTGTCTTGCCCCCTGGACCAGGACCAGTTGCCGGTCCCGAACAATCTGCGACGTGGGGGTCAGATAATAGGCATCGAACTGGACGTTGCCTTCCATGTCGGGGGTCAATTCGAGGGCGTATTCAGCCTGACCATCCACCAAATCCAGGGCATGGGTCATCAGGGTCTGGTTGCCCTTGATGGCGTCTAAATAGATGCGATCCTGGATGTCATCCGCCCAGATGGTCAAGTTGATGGTGTCACCCACCTTGGCCAAGCGCTTGTCCACACGCAAAAGAACCGTGGAACGGCCCTGGCCCGCGGCCAACACCAGGTCGCGTTCCGACTCGTTGCCCAGGGCATCGGCGGCATGCACGTGCAGGGTCAATGAGTCTGAGTCCATGGCCGGGGTCATGGTGAACTGGCCAAAGCCTCGGGCGTCGGTGGCCACGGTCATCGGCATCTGGCCCGCCACGCTGATCTGCACCACGGCGCTCAAAGGCCTTCCCGTGGGATCGGCGGTGACCACAAAAATCTGATTGGGCAGGCCGGGCACCAATTCGCCGCTTTCGGGCACCAAGGATACCTTCAAGGGCTCCGCGGCGACCACGCTGACCACGCTTGCTTTCTCGACGTGCTCGGCCAAATCCGTGACCTCCAAGTCAAACTGAAGATAGGCGTCGCCCTGCAATAGATCGATGCCGGCAAAGACCGTGGGCAACTGGTAACTGAAAGAAAAGAAGCCTTCGTCGTCGGTTTGGCCCACGACCTCGCCGATCTGGTTCAGGCCGACGTCAAAGGTCAAGACCTTGACGCGCACTTCGGCATTGGCCACGGGCTTACCGAAGAAGTAAGCGGCCTGCACTTGGCCCGCCACCCGCTGACCGGGCAGGTAGTAGCCTCGATCGGGAGAGAAGCTCACGCCGAACTTGGGCAGGGCGTAGCGTTTGACCTCCACGGTCTTGACGGCCTCGGTGGTGCCCACGCGGCACATGATCTCAAAGGGACCCATGTTGACTTCGCCGGCCAACTTGAAGTCGACCGAGGCGATGCCGAAAGCGTTGGTCAGACCCTGCTCCTTGAAGACCTTGTTGCCCTTGCCGTCGCGTACTTCAAACACAAAGGCCTCATCGGCCACGGGCCGCAAGGCGGGGCGCCTGAGAGACAGAGACCGCAGATGCATGGTCTGGCCCGGCTGGTAGATCGGTTTGTCGGTGGTCAGAAGGATTTTTTCCTCCCGCATGATCTCAACGACCCCGCTCAGGGTTTCCACTTCACCCTGGGGCGGTTGGATGGTCACGACCATCTGGCCCTGACCCACCAGGTCGGCAGGGGATTGCAAGTAGATCTCAGCCGTACCCTTTTCGTTGGTGCGTCCCTGTCCCAAGGGCACCGTCGTGTCTTCGAGTTGCAACTCAACGACCACGTTCACGTCGGATCGGGCCTCTCCGCTGGTGGGATTGCGGGTCATGACTCGCAAAAAGCTGCCCGCTCCTTCATAGATGCGGGATGGGGCCAAGACCTGGGTCTCCAACTTTTCAGCGGCCGCGTAGACCGAGCGGGAACCGAAAAGCGCGTAATTTTCCCATTCCACCCGATAATCCACTAAGTAGCGCGCCAGGTCTTCCAGACCCAAGCCACCCTCAATGCCATCAAAGTTCAGGGCAAAAGAGCGCTCGGACTCGTCTAATATAAAGGTCCGGACCTGCCGATCGATTTGCCGGCCATCCAGATCCCGGACTTCAGCCTCTAAAACTCCTTGGAAAACCTTGTCTTCCGTGCGTTCCAGGACAATCTGGAAATCCAAACGGCTGCCGTCCGGCAAGGCCTTCATGCGCGCTTCGTCAATGCGCAGACCGGCAAGCTCCGTGACCTCAATGGCGCTCTTTTCCTCTTCGCCAAAACAACCCACGAAAGACACAGCAAGAACCAACGAAATCAAGCAACCGACACTCTTCATCTTCTTCATAGCCTGCCTCCCGCGGAGTCGCCATGTCGACCCCATGTCTGACCATTGCAGGACAAACTCCTGCAGAGCTATGATTCAAGCAACCCCCGTGCCAAATGAAAGCCACTTGTGATCCCGGTCACATAGGAGAACTCGAAGCCGAAGATTCCATCAAAAATCCGCGCATAGGCTTCGTAGGTATCAGTTTTTCGTTAAGGAGGGGTGCTTTGGTTTATTGACTCTTTTCGGTGCCGGCTCGTTCCACCACCTCGCCAGGCAAACACAGCAGGTAGGGCGTGACCTGGAAGACATGCTGTATGGGCTTGATCAGCAAAGGTTGGTTGATGGCGGCCGTGGTACCCATGCCGCTCATGCCTCCCAAGACGAAGATGAGGGTTGCAAATATGTTCATGTCCGAGTCTCCTCCCCACAGCTGGCCTGGACAGCCTTGCTTTTGGGTAGATCCAGCTTACTCTGGAGCTTTTTTCCGACTAAGGAAGCTTCCCGTTCAGTCGCTCTTCCCAGGAATACTCTTTGTTGGTGACCGAGTTTTCCATGCGCCCGATGCGGCGATTGATCCGGTCATATTGGAGCTTGATGCGCGCCAGGGCCAGATGCCGGTCCCGGGCATAAGAGTTGTAAAACTCCTCTTCGCTGTCCGTGCTGACAGGCAAGAGGGGCTCCAATTTCATCAGATAGGCCGCCACCAGATAGATGGCCACGCCGGGCCAAAAGCCGGTCACGATGACGCCGATTAAGGTCACGATGCGAAAGACCTTGACCGAAAAACCAAAATGCTCGGCCAGCCCTCGGCAAACACCCATCACCAAGCCACTGCGCGAGCGGTAGGGCCCGCGACGATTCGTTTTGCGTTCTTCATAGCTCATTTGAAACACCCCTTTCCCTCTCCCGATCGAACAACAAGGTTTCCAAGGATTCCACCCTGCGCTCCATGCTCGAAAGCCCCATGTAAATCTCCTGGATCATGCGGGCCTCCTCTTCACTGCTCTTCCTGGAGCGTTTGGTATCGCCCTTGATGATCTTGATGGCACCCAGGATGATGCCGCCGATAAGCGCAAGCAAAACAACCGGCGTCATAAAGGCCAAGATCCAAAACAAATCTGAGGCTTGCTCGTATGGCATGGAGTGTTCTCCCATAGGGACTGGTACCAAGAGACTAGCCCAGTCCCATCCATCAACTCAAATCAATCGGCCTTTTTTGCCGCGTCCTTGCCTTCGCGCATCGCGGCCATTTCCCGCTCAATGTCGTCTTCCACCTGCATGGCCTCGAAGCGATCTTCCAGGCTGTCCTTGCGATGCATGTTGACCAGATCCGCCTCGGCCTCGGAGCGATCGATGCGCCGCTCGAACTGCTCGAATCGCAGGACGGCATCGTGGGAGGCGGCCTTCCGGATCTGGCTGTGGACTTTCTTCTTGTCCTGAGCCCGGATCGCCCGCTTCACCAAAACCCGGTGTTTTTCCTGGGCCTCGACCAGCTTGGCCTCCAAAAGCCCCAAATCCTCATGGTACTGAGAGATGAGCGCGTCCATGTCCGAAAGCTCCTGCTCTAAGCCTTCGGCCTGCCTGGAAAAACGTCGCTTTTCAAGCAGCGCCTCCCGGGCCAGGTCTTCCCGATCTTTGTCCATAGCCAACTGGGCCTTATCCGCCCAGCCCGAGGCCCGATCTTGACAGGCGTTCAGAGCTCGCCGCGTGTTCTTGGCGTCGGCCATGATGCCGGCCGCCGAGGCCTTGACCTCCACCAGGGTGTCCTCCATCTCCATGATCATCAACTTGATGAGTTTTTCCGGATCTTCCGCTTTTTCCAGCATGGAGTTCAAATTCGAATTTACGATGTCACGCACTCGACTGAAAATACCCATGACCGCCTCCATTGGTTGATTACCGCCATTCGGCTTCTGACCTGGTCTTAGAGCATCATCCGGGCCAAGAAGCCCAGAACTCGCCAAGTCACCGAAAAACAAAGGTTCACCTCCAGATCAGCCGGCGAACCACGTGGTCCAATAAACTTCACTCTGGTATTTTTCGCCACTTTATGGCATTATCAACACATGAGAACCGATACAAACGAAGCCCTGGGTCGAAGCGAGCCTTTCTTGGCTTTTCAGCAGCAGCTTTCTCGCGTGGCCAAAATCAACCGGCCGGTGCTATTGCAAGGCGAGCGAGGCACCGGCAAGGAGTTGGCCGCCCGTCGCATTCATTTCCTGTCTCAGCGATGGAACGAACCTCTGGTCACCATGAACTGCGCGGCCATCACGCAAAGCCTGCTCACCTCGGAACTCTTCGGCGCCGAAGCAGGTGCCTACACCGGAGCCGACCGCCGCCGTACCGGTCGCTTCGAAGCCGCCCATCGAGGCACCCTGTTTTTGGACGAACTGGGACACCTGCCCATGGAGGCCCAGGAAAAGGTACTTCGGGCGGTGGAATACGGCAGCTTCGAGCGTGTGGGCTCCACCCAGCCCGTGGAAGTGGATGTGCGCCTCGTGGGCGCCACAAATGCCGACCTGCGGGCCATGGCCGAGGCGGGCCAATTTAAGCGGGATCTACTGGACCGCCTGAGCTTTGAGGTACTCTTGCTGCCGCCTTTGAGAGAGCGACGAGAAGACATCATGCTTTTGGCCCAGCACTTTGCAAGCCGGATGGCCCGGGAATTGGGCATGGAAGGTCTTTGTCGATTTTCGGATCGAGCCGAGCAAAGCTTACTCGACTACCCCTGGCCCGGCAACGTGCGCGAACTCAAGAACGTGGTGGAGCGAGCCCTGTACCGGGCCGATGTCACGGAAATCGACGAGATCGTCTTCGACCCCTTCCCTGAGTCGACGGGCCCGGCCCGGGAGGGAATGGCAAAAGCTCAGACAATAGAGCCCACTTTGCCCTGCAAGCTGCAAAAAGAAATCCGCGAATTGGAGCGCTCCCGCCTGGCCCAGGCTTTGCGCCAGGCCCACCATCAGCAAAAACAAGCCGCGGGCCTGTTGGGCCTGAGCTATCACCAGTTCCGTGGGCTGTACCGCAAACACAAGGATGCCTTGGAAAATCGACAAGAAAACTGAGGTCAACTGAGGTTAAAAGTGTCCCTGCCGATAGTAGCCATCGAGCAGTTCATCCTTTTCGACGAAACGATCGAAAAGCCACTGACTCAGATCCGCTTCATCCGTCGGCATCTCGGCGATGGGATAACGGCGCACGTGGATATGCGCCAGGGGAGCGTGACCCTGGACGAACTGCCAGAGCGAGGGCAGACCATCGGGATAGCCCATGGTGACATCGTAAACCGCGTCCACGTAATCCCGCAAACCCGCCATGGAGGCCACGAAGCCCTTGGTCCGCGGCAACAAGACATGCTTAGTTTCTTGATGCCCCTTTTCTCGCGCATAGGCCTGTGAACGTTCTATCTTGTCCGGCGTGCTGCGAGTGCCCTCGACAAAGCTGATAAGCCAAACCGGAATGTTGTCACGCAAAATGCCCGCGAAAGTCTGCTCGATGGACGCCCGGTCCTCGTTCCAGTTGCGCTTGACGAAAAAATGACCCATGAAAAACATGCCCCAGCCAACCCCCGGCACATATTTCAAGACATCCTTAACAAAAAATTTCATGTCGCCCAGACGCCCCTTGCTCTTGGCGAAATCCATGAGCAAGGTGATGTCGGTCATTTCCTGGTGGTTGCAGACCAGGATCACGTTCTCCCCATAGGGGATCTCGTCACCACTGTATTTAATCTCTACGCCATTCAATTTCTCGCTCACGGACACACACAAGCTCCACCAGGTGTCCCCGGCCCAGCGATTGACGGCCCGAAAGGCCTGCCTGTTGAAGGGAGCCAAACCCACCGAAAGCATTTGAATGAAATTCATGCCCATCAAGCTAGCACCCAAAGCAGTCGACACCGGCACAGCCTTGGCCAGAGCTTTTGCGCGGACCATGGGATCAGATGGATTCTTAAGCGGATCTTGAGGCATTTGCATTCCCCTCGGGTCATGATCTCAAATAAGTGGACTGAGCCTAGCAAACTCACGACCCCCGCGCAAAGAAGGTTTCGCCCCGATGCGTCCACAACGGATGCGTACACACCGGATGCATCCACCACCGATGCGTCCACCACCGATGCGTCCACCACGGATGCGTCCACCACGGATGCCAAGCATCATGGATTTGTCCGTCAACCGGCGTACACCCCGGAAGAACCTCATCGCCTGACGGCTCGAGAACCTTGCGGGGCTCTTAATTGCGGCCGGAACGTGCCGGCCAAAACCGCCGGCACAACCCGACCTTATGGCACCATATCGTGGAATCTTTGGCACCTTTGCGCTGCCGGTTCATCCGACAGCTACCCTCCGTGTGGCACCCTTACGGGAGCCCTGGATGGTTCCTGCCGCGTTTCTTGCGGCAGGGTTCATCCCGGGCCTCGCCCCTATGCGCCGTTCACCCTCGC
>JAFCZJ010000074.1 GCA_019314375.1 Deltaproteobacteria bacterium
GGAGTTGAGTCAGGATGACGATGAGCGCTTGGCCTGTGCCTATGAGCAAGCCCTTTTGGCCGGGGGTGTTTTGGGTCAGCCTGAGTTGGCGGAGTCCAGGTTGCGACTTTGTCTTGAGTTGGACGCAGCGCACATCGGCGCACTTGAGGCCTTGGCTGAAGGTGCACAAAAGGCAGAGAATTTTGAGGAGGCGGCTGCGCTTTTTGGCCGCTTGGACGTTCTTGTTGATCGCCCCGAGATAGCGCGGAAGCTGGCTTCTTTGGCGGTGGCCCTCGGACAGGACCAGGATGTGGTGGTTCAGTGCAGGCGCATCTTAGAGCACGATCCGGAGGATTTGGAAGTCAGGCAAATGCTGGTGGTCAAACTCGACGCACTTGGGCAATGGGAGGAGGCCATCGAAGGGCTGGATGCCTTTGTTCTTTGGGCTGGGGCGGACAAGGGTGATTTGCTCGCCAAGCTGATGTCAAAGGTTGGTGGGGAGCGACTGCGAGCCCGACTGTTGGCCTTGCAAGGCGAGTTGACTGATGAACCTCGTCCGGAAATTTGGATCGAGCGGGCGGATTTGTTGGTCAAGACCGGGCAGGATGCAGAGGCTGCGGCGTCTCTGGGTCGAGCCATGGAGTTGCCAGGGCCACATCGTTTCGAGGTGGCCTTGCGTCTGGCTGACATGCAAGCAGATGTTCTGCAAGACGTCGAGGGTAGCCTTGTCGCGCTGGAAGTGGCCTCCGCTTGTAAGCCGGACGAAGAGAGTATTTTAGAGCGATTGGCTCAAGGTTATCTTTCCGTCGACCAACTGGATGATGCGAGCAAGGCCATCACCAGACTGCTGGAAAAAGGAGAAGGCGAGACAGGGGCAGCCTGGGCTCAAAAGTTAGGCGAAATATTTTTGCAGCAGGAGCAGAAGGAGCAGGCTCGGGAGGCTTTCGAGCAGGCTTTGGCCATGAATCCGGCTTTGGTGCCCGCCTATGAGCACCTTGAGTGGCTTTTGGCTGATGAGGCGGATCGAAGCAAGGTGGGCCGATTTTACGCTCGCTGGGCGGCCAGTTCGGCGGCGGGAGACAAAAAGTCCACACTTTTGTTGACGGCAGCTCGTCAGTTCGAACGTGGTGGGGATGTGAGCCGTGCCATCGAGGCTTTGCAGACGGCCTTGCAAGTTGAGCCTGGCCGAGTAGCTCTTTACGAGCATCTGGCCCTGATGCTGGGCCAGGAACAGCGGTGGGATGAACTGCTTGTTGTGCTCCAGGGGAGGGTTGATCAGGCGGATGATGATGAGCGAAAGGTGGCCTTGCTGTTCGAGATGGCCGCCTTGGCCCAAGAGCATTTAAGAGACATGGACCGCGCAGGCAGTTTTTTTGAGGCCAGTTTGCAGATTCAGCCAGACCATGCCGGCTGCTTGGAGGAATTGGCCGAGCTGAGGTATCAGCAGGGCGATGACCAGGCGGTTGAGGCGCTTTACGCCCGGCTCGGAGAGCGTGGCATGCGTGGTCGCCGTTTTCTCGTGGCTTTCAGGCGGGCCGAGATCGCCGGCAGACTCGAGGCTTGGGGGGACGCCCGGGCTTTTTGTGAGATCTCCATTGAGGCCAATCCCAGTTTTTTGGATGCGCAGCGTCTTTTGCTGGAAATATTGGACAAGCTGGATCTGCCCGCCGACTCCATTCTGCGCAGTCAGGGGTTGCTGGATATTTTGCCCGATGAAGGTTTCGAGGAAGAAGAATTGGAGTTGTGGCGGCGCATGGCTCATGCGCAGCGGCGATTGCTTCGTTTCGATGAGGCGGCGCTTTCTTATGAGGCGGTCCTCAAAAGGGCTCCTGATGATTTGCTTGCCTTGCGCATCTTGACCGAGCATCACACAAACGGCATGAATTGGAATCTGGCTTCCGACTTCGCGCGTCGGGCCTTGGCGATTGAACCGGATTCTCCGAAGAAAGCAAGCCAATGGGAGGCACTGGGCGATTTATTGAGGCTGCATGCCAAAGAAAGCGCGCAGGTGGAGGAGGCCTACCGAAAGGCTCTGCTGTTGCAGCCATCCTTGTTTAGCGCTCGGTGGAAACTTTGGCAGATCCTTCGTTCCAGTGGGGATTGGCATGCGCTCAGGGAATTGGGGCCCGAGTTACTGGAGGCGGGTCTGGAGAAGGCGCATGAGGCTGAGGTGCATCGGGTCATGGGGCGAGCCCTCCTGATGACCGAAGGCGAGAACGCCCAGGCTTTGCATCACTTCGAGCAGGCCTTGGTCTTGGGTGTCACGGATCGAGCCTTTGTGGAGGAAACCTCCGAGTTGGCCTACATGTTGGGTCGTTGGGAGTTGTACACAGCGCTGGCGGGACAGATTTTGGAGCAAGGCTTGGATGAGGACTTGGATCCTGAGGTGACGATGGAGGGATACCTCCGTCTGGCCCAGGTATTCCAGGATGAACTCTCAGACGTGGAGCGGGCTGCCGCTTGCGTCCGTCGTGCTTTGGAGCTGCATCCCCGTGACCAGGAGTTGCTGCGTCGCTTGGGTACCTTGTACGCAAGTAATTTCGATACTTACCGTGAGGCCATTGAGGTCTTCCGGGAGTTGCAGGGCATGGATCCGGTGGACCCGGATGTTTTGCGCTATTTGGCCAGGCTGGAGGCTGCGCGCGGCGAAATGGATCGCTCTGCTTGTTACTACGCTGGATTGAAGTTCCTTCTGCCGATGGACCCGGAGGCCAAGCGCTTGCTGGATCACCTGGGGCCATCGCGTGAAGCGGTTCGTCCGCTTCAGCGCAGTGAATGGGATCGGATCGTGCTTCACCCCAAGGCGGATTGTCTGTTGCAGCGGGTGTTTTCTGCGCTGGCGCCCTATTTGGAGCGGCTCTTCCCCACCAACTTGAGCCGTTTCAAGTTGATGGACACGGTGCCAAGCCAGGTTGTCGATGCGGCCGAACGGGCTCGCGGTTTGCTGTCAGGGCGCCCCTTCGATTTGAAGTTGGTTGATGAAAGTGTTTATAGCGCCTGGCTGGAAAGCGGGATTAAGCCCACCATCCTCTTGTCTAAGGTTGTGTTTGAAAAAGGCTCCGAAGCGGAGCATTCGTTTTTCGTTGCCCGTCAAGTGATCCGGGTGGCCATGGGTGGCGTGCTGACCGAAAAATTTTCAAGAACGGACCTGCAGCAACTTTTGGCCATTTTGGCCAAAATGATTCAGCCCGAGCATGAGCCGGTGGTGCCGTTGCCGCCCACAGCCTCCCAGTACATGGAGGCCATAGAGCGGGTGGTGCCGGCTGATGAACTGGAACTAATTGTGCCCGCGATGCGTCGCTATGCCCTGGAGCCTCGAGCCCACGATCTCGATGCTTGGCTACAGGGTGTTCAGCGAACGGCGGACAGAGGTGCCTTGCTCTGCTGCGGTGATCTGAATGCGGCCTTGGCCGTGATGACTCGCTTCAGTGAGGCTGCGGGTGGTCGAGATCTGGCCTTCATCCCCGATCGGGCTTCATTGGTTACGCGGGATCAGGAAATGTTGGCCCTGTTGCGTTTTGCATACACGGAGCCCTATTTTCAGTTGCGTAAGGATTTGGATCTAGTGGTCAGGTAGTTGGTGACTAGTCGCGCTCTAAGATGATCATCTCGACCCGCCGGTTCATGGCGCGCCCCTGCCTCGTTTTGTTGTTGGCGATGGGCTCTCGTTCTCCATAGCCCTTGGCTTCCAGTCGATCTTTATCGATGTCTTTGCTGACAATGTAGTTCACCACCGCCTGAGCTCTTCGCTGGCTTAGAATCAGATTGTATTTGTCAGGCCCTTGGCTGTCCGTGTGCCCCTGGATTTGGAGTTTGCGGATCTCAGGGTACTGCCTGAGGGTGGCGGCCACCTGGTCCAGGATGGGGAAGGAGCGGGACTTGATGGCCGCCTTGTTGGTTTCAAAGTGGACCTTTTCCCGCAACTCAATGGCCTTGTTCTTGATTCGGATTTTGATGTCCGATTTTTTCTTGCAGCCGTCGAATTCCTTGTAGCCTCGTTTGGTCGGGCACAAATCAATTCGGTCCGGCACGCCGTCAAGGTCACTATCTTCTTCGGGGCATCCATCGTTGCTTGCCGGACCCGGTTCGTCAGGACAACGGTCGGTACGGTCCGGTACGCCATCGCCGTCACGATCCCGGTCTTCAGGGCAGCCTTCGTTGCTGGCTGGCCCGGGATCATCAGGGCAGCGGTCGAGCCGGTCGATCACACCGTCTCCGTCGCGGTCGGGTTCCGGGCAGCCACGGTTGGACTCAGGTCCGAAAACGTCCGGACACTTGTCTTCTTTGTCCGGCACGCCGTCGCCGTCTCGATCCCGAATGGGCTCGAGGATTTGATCTTTCGGAAAGCCCCAAGTGTAGCGGACGACCGGGAAAACGGCCATGCTCACGTCGCCGCGCATGGGCATGATGATGGCGTTGGCCTCGATGGCGATGGAGAAGTGGCGCAGCCTGGTGTAGTACTCGAGGCCGGCACCCGCCATGAGCGCCAGGTCATCGTCACCGGCGACGTCCATGCCGTCGACTTGCTTGGGCGAGGTGAAGGCGTAGCCCAATCCCCCCTGCACGTAGGCATAAAGGCGCTGGGTGGCAAAGAGGGAAAATGAAGCACCCGCCCACACCATGCGTTGTTCGAAATCCAAGGCCAGGTTCTGTATGCTGCCGCTGGAGCCTTCGGCGCTATAAATCGTATCGGAAAAGCCGGCCTTGAGGCGCAGCAGCCAGTTTATGTCATAGCCCAACTCCAGACCCACCAAGAGCCCGGGTCCCGGGGACTCGACCGGCGGGTTGAAGTCCCAGGCGAAACCGATTTGGGCCCCCACCTCAAGGCCTTTCTCTACTTCTTCATATAGTTGCACCCGAGGAGGGACTGCCCGGGCGGGATTTAGGCCAGTGGCGAGGAGGCCGACTGTTAGACAGATCATGACGAGTTGCCGGAGTTGCATGAGTCCTTTCCCTCGTTCCCTTTGAGCACAAATTGACCAACTGGACACAATCTATCCTTGGATATCCAGGAAATCAAGATCCTTGGAGAATCGGGGAAAATCGGGGAATTGAGGTCCTTGTGGAATCGGGGAATTGAGGTCCTTGTGGAATCGGGGGCTGAGACGTCTAGCAC
The DNA here is from genome assembly GCA_019314375.1 of Deltaproteobacteria bacterium. Taxonomy (GTDB): domain Bacteria; phylum Myxococcota; class B64-G9; order B64-G9; family B64-G9; genus JAFCZJ01. The sequence continues at coordinate 5,096 of JAFCZJ010000074.1, forward strand.
CGTGTCGCTTTGCGACACGGTACAAGACGTTCTAGCACTGGACTGCTTGTTTTGTCATTTTACTCAGGTGCCAAGATTTCGCTTTTATAGAACGTCTAGATTCTTGCGGCGACAGGGTGGCTGTGGCAACCTGCCGATGAGGGATTATCCGTGGCGACGACCAAGCGAAGCACCGACAAACGCAAGCAAAGCCGACGCAGATCGGATGCGGAACTGTGGGTTCGCCTGGAGCGCGCGGAAGGGATGTTGGACCTGGTCTTGCGGGCTTCGTTGCGAGGACGGCTGTTGCCGGCGGATCGTCGTGTAATCAAGCGCTACCTTGAGGCGCGGCACGAGGAGTTGGCTGCCGCCAAGCGGAAGCGCAAGAAGATGGAAGGACCGCGCTGTCCCGCTTGTGCCGCGCCGTTGGCCAATCCGGCCGCGGAGCGCTGCCCTCACTGTTTGGTCTTGCTGGATGTGGCGGATGGCGGATAATCGCATTGAAACTTGAACTGTTAGACAAGTTGGCCGATGAAAATCTGGCCGAAATCTACGTGGGTCGATTGCTTGCGCCGGGTGGTCCTCAACTGGTGACGGTTCGTAAGCTGCTTCGGCAGGCCACGAACTCCCCGGGGATGCTCGATGAATTGCGAAGGGCATCGCTGTGGGCCAGGGAATTCCAGCATCCCCAGTTGCTTCCCCACCTGGGTTTTTTTGAAGTGGCAGGTGATCACTTCTGGTTGACCTCAAGGACTCTTGGTTTTGATCTGGAGGCTGCGCAGGTGCGTCTGTCCTCCCGCGAGGTGCGCATTACCCCCCTGCGCACCCTTCAAATTGGTATGGATTTGTTGGAGGTTCTGGCCGCGCTGCATGCTCGGGAGGCGGTTTTTTCGGGCCTGGGGCCGCGTCAGGTGCTTGTGGGCTTGGATGGGGTGGCCAGGCTGGACGCCTTGGGGTTCGAGTCCGCCTTGTTGGACAACAAGGAGTTGAAGCAGAAGGCGCGCCGTGGCAGGACCGCCACTTTGGCTCCGGAAGTGGTCCAGGGGCGACCCGTCGGGGCGCAGGCGGATGTGTTTTCCGTCGCAGCCCTTTTGTACATGCTGCTGACGGGGCGAAGCCCCCTCGGCGAAAAGCAGCGAGGGGGCGGCATGTCCACACGACACGTGGCCGTCACCCCCCCCTCCAAAATTGAGCGCACCTTGCCCTATGCCTGCGATGCGGTCTTCATCAAGGCCCTGGGTGTGGCACCCTCTGGTCGACATGCTGATGCCGCATCTTTGGGTAGCTCCATCGCGAGTCTGCGGAGCAGTTTGTTACAGGGCTTCGATGAGGGCCGGGCGGGTGTGAAAGATTTCATCGAGAATCTTTTTCCCAATGAGGCCAGTGTAATGGGTATGTCCGGCAGCCTCGAGCGGCCCGCCATGGCTGAAGCGCTGATTCTGGATGGAGATGTTTTATTGGGCGGCTTTGATACGGAGTTCACGCAGCCCACACGGCCTGGGACTTTCGAAGGCTCAACCACCGAGCCCACCCAGGTTGAGGAGGTCACGGAGACGAAGGTTGTGGTGTCTCCGCCTCCTTCCACGAGCAACCTCGACGACTCGAACTGGACCTATGAGGATTCGGGCGTCGAGGTCGAAGCTTCCGTGACGTCTCGTCTCCAAGCCGATATCGCGGTCATGCCGGCTGCGCCGAGCGTTGAGCAGGAGGACGCTCGACCGGAATTGCAGGACATTGGTGATGCGGGTGTAGAGCCCGCCGACACAGCTGAGACCCCGGCTGTTTTGGAGGATTGGGCCAGGCCCGAAAAACCGAAGAAGAAAGCACCCAAACGAGATACGGATGTCATGCCGGCTGTTGTCGCGCCGGTCGAAACTCCCTTGTGGCGCAGGCCAAGCAGTTTGTTGGCGGCCGGACTTTTGTCGGCCATCGTCCTTTTCCTTTTGCTTTACTTGTTCGGTGGCCTTGATTCGGGCCCTGGGGTGACGGTCGCCGGCCCCCCCAGCGATGCCACCAGTTTTATCGGTTTTTTGTCTCTGGATGTTGAGGAGGCGGCTCAGGTGACGTTGGATGGAGAATTGGTTCCTGGGTCGATGCCGATGGTGCGACATGTGGTCAAGGCGGGCATGCATCGTTTGGTGGTCAAGGCCGAGGACGGCAGGCCATTGCTGGATCGCATGCTGGAGATCAAGGCCGGTAAGCACGAGATCGTGAAGTTGGCCGAAGATTCGGTGCCGGTCAAAGTGGAACAAAAGGATTCGATCGACGACACGATGCAGCAGGTGGACAGCATCCTGGCCAAGCCGCCGGCGGTGAAGGCCAAGCCCAGGGTCAGAAAGCGCAGGCGTCGAACCAGAAAGACCCGAAGCAGACGAAAGCGCAAGAGGCGCAAGTTGAGATGAATCATTGGCTTGTTCAATGGGTGAAAAAGTGAAAGACGTCATCGAAGTGGTTGTGGTCGAAGATGATCCGCGCACCATGAAGAATATGGTGCGCTTGTTGAACGGTTACGACGATTTTCAGGTGGTGGGCAGCGCTTTGTCCGGGGAGGCTGCCCTCGAAACCGTCGCGGCCTGGATGCCCCAGGTGGTGGTCTTGGACCTCGAATTACCAGGCATCGACGGGATTCAGGTGACCTCTAAGCTCAAGGCTGTGCATCCCGAAATCGAAATACTCATCTTGACGTCCTTCGAGGACGAAGTGAAGGTCTATCAGGCGATGCAGGCGGGGGCCAGCGGGTATCTGGTTAAACGCATGGCACCCCAGAAAATTCGGGAGGCCATCCATGAGGTGCTCAAGGGTGGAACGGTCATCGAGCCCAGGTTGGCGAAGCGATTCTGGAATTATTTCCAGAGCGTCAAGGGCAGAAAGCCAGCGCAGGCAAAGCCGCTTCTGAGCGATGTGGAGCGGGACGTCTTGCACATGATCGCTCGCGGTCTGACCAACCAGGAAGCGGGCAGCGTGCTCGATATTGAGCGGCGCACGGTGCGGACTCATTTGACGCACATCTACCGCAAGCTGGGCACCAATTCTCGTTCCGAAGCCGTGGTGATCGCCTTGCGCAATGGGCTCATCAGTTTGTGAGCTTTTAGTTTATTCGTTGTCTTCTATGATGGGTGTGATGATCAGTCTCACGGAGCCCAGTTGGGCGAGGGCGCGCTGCATGCCCATCCAGTGGTTCACTCTCTGCTGTAATTCGTTGGTCGACTCCACCATTTCGCGGCTCAGCCCTTGCCCAAAAGGGCTCAAGAGCTTGATGGTCAGTTCATAGCGATTGGCATCCAGGGCCACAAAGGACTCATCTTTGCGATGCAAGCCGGACTTGTCGTCGAACTTGTCCAATATTTTAAGGATTTTATCCGCCAGCTGACCCGCATCAAGATTATCATTGTCCATGATTGGGAATTAACACAGTCGAAGGATTCGCGCAAGCGGGTTGACGGCATCCAGATGCGGCGATACAGTGGTTGCTGTCATTTTGGCAATTGAGCAAGGGAGAATTACCATGCGTCGTTTTTGGATTCTGTTGAGCGTCGTCGTCGTTTCGCTGAGTCTGGTCTTGGCAGGCTGCATGAAAGAAGTCATCAAAGAAACCCCCGAGGAAGGGGAAGAGCAACCCGAGGGTACCGGCCCCAAGCCGCCGCCCTTGCCATCACAGGGGAACTGAGAGCCACAAAAAAAGGGCCCCTTTCGGGGCCCTTTTCGTTTAGGCTGTATGGCGATTTGTTAGATTTATCAACCGCAGTAAGCCGCCGGCAGGCAGTAGTAAGCTGGGGGGGATCCCGCTGCTGCGATGTCTACGCAGCAGCCACCTGGGAAATCCGTCTCGCAACTGGTGTCGGTTGTACCTGTGCATGTCGTGGAGCAGAAGGAGACGGTGTCATCAAATAGGCAAGTCAGGCCAGCCTGGCAGTTGTCCGCATTCGGGGTTGGATCCGATTGGCATTCCTCGCCCGGACCTGCGTTGCCAGAAGGGGCGGCGGGTACACATACGCAACCGGATGTTAATTCTTGTGGATCCCAGCCTTCCGGGCAGTCGACGGTATCGCATGAGGGGGCGCAGAAGCTGGCACCGCAACCCGAGCCGACGCAGTCCGGGTTCCAGCTTTCAAGGAAGGTATCCAGGCAGTCGCCATCAACTGCACACGAGTATTCTGGGTCTTCATCCAAGCCCAAGCAGATCAGGCCTTCGCTGCAAGCGCCGGTGCCTGCGTTGACTGGCGAGCCGTTTCCGTCCATGTCGAATTCGCAGGGAGCACCCAGAGCGTTTTCGCCCGGACAGGCCTCGGTCGGGAGGCAAAAGGAGCCGACTTCGCCCAGGTCCTCGCAGCAATTGTCGACACCGCAGTCACTGTCAATCGAACAGGCCAGAGAGCACATGGAGAAGTCAGCACCGTCGCTCAGGCAGGTGGGGTAGGCGGCGTCACAGTCGCCGTCGCCGTTGGGGCAGGGATCGCCCAGGCCGCCGCTGCCGGCGTCTTCGCAAGCACCAGCCACGCAGATTTGGCCGCCGTTGGCGCAGTCGGTGCCGCTGACCCAGGCTTCGCTGACGCAGGTCTGGGGGATCGTGCCGAGGCATTGGACGGCGCCGTTGGTGCAGGAGCCCTGGGCTTCGCAGACACCGTTGACGCAGATTTCGCCGTTGTTGGCGCAGTCGAGGCCGTTGACCCATGCTTCGTTGGTGCAGGTCTGGACGATCGTGCCGAAGCATTGGACGGTGCCGTTGGTGCAGCCGGCCGGATCTTCGCAAACGTAGTTCGGGGTACCGGAGCAGACCTGGCCGCCGGTGCAGTTGTCCGGGCAGGTGCTGTCACAGCCGTCGGGGCCGCCGCATTTGCCTGTGCAGCTGGGGGTGCAGGAGCCTTCACAGATGTAGTCCGGGGTGCCGGAACAAGTCTGGCCGCCGGTGCAGTTGTCCGCACAGGAGCCGCCACAGCCGTCGTCGCCGCCGCAGTGACCGGTGCAGTCCGGGTTGCATTTGCAGGTATGCGTGGTCATGTCGCAGTATTCGTTCCCGGTGCATTCGTCCGGGCCGGTGCATTCGTAGTCATCACCGCTTGAACAAGCCATGCCCAGCATGCCGATGGCCAGGATTGCAAAAATGGGGACCAAAAACTTGAGATTCTTTCGCATGTTTTTCTCCTTCAAATTCTTGAGATGGGGTTTGAGACGTTTCCTCAATGGGGCTTATGTTTTATAGCTTGCGAGATACTAAGGGGTATCGGGCTGGACTGTCAATGGCTTTGTTGCGAAATTAGCCCTGTCTTATCCGGGTCTTATCGTTCTCCGAACCAGTTTCCGTCGATGTCGCCGTTGACGATGACGTTAAAAGTGCCTTCCCAGTAGCCGTCACCGGAGCTTTCATGGTTGGAGTCACCCAACTGTACAGCATAAGGGGGATTGCCGGAGGGCGCCGTGATGGTCGCCCAGCCGCCGAATTCCATGATGCTCCAGTCCACCGAGATTTGGTTCAGGAGCCCGGCGATCATGTCCCCGGCGTTGGGCTTGAAGTCCTCGCAAAGATCGGTCAGATCAGGCACCCAGGAACCGAAGATGTCTTCGATTGTGTTTTGGATGGCGGGACAATCAATAAAATCTTCCAGGGCCGCGCCCAGATCGTCGTAGCCCAAGAAAATCTCCACCAAGAAATCCACCAAGAAGGCCACGAATTTTTTGAACTCGATCTCGGCCACCCGCTCGGGGATGACCAGGGTGTAGATCGTGATGTTGCCCGAATCGTCCACATCTACTTCGCCGTTGAAGGCGTGAACCCGGATGCCCACGTCGGCCCAATCCAGTTCTTGTCGGCTGATGTCGATGTAGGAGCATTCGGGCCAGCCCGGTTGGGCCTGGTAGTTGCATTGGCTCAGATCGGGACAGCAGGCCTCCGGGTATCGGATGAGGATTTTGTCCCAGTCCTCCGTGCCGTTGATGACCGAGCGAGGGTTGGAATGGGACAGGACCATCTCGCCTTCGGTGCGCAGCTCGCGCAGCATCTCGGAGAGGTTGTACAGGATGTTGATGAGCTTGCCGGCCCAACTCGGGATGTATTCGTCCAGCAAGCCGCAGAAGGTGGGACAGGCCGCATCCGCCACCGTTTCGCAGAAGATCGGCACATAGTCGCAGACGAAGTCTTCGCAGCCGTCCGGGCAATGATTGAGGAGCTGGTCCAGGGTGCCCAAGACACTTTGCACCGTGCCGTCGAAGCCCGGCAGGGCCGCGCCGATGTTGAAGTAATGCTCGGTGTACCAGGTGCCGGAGAGTTCGGGGATGACCGTCGTGTCGTCGTTTTTGGGCACGCAAAAGCCGTTTTTACATTCGAAGCCGGGGGGGCAGTCCGCGTCGGTCTCGCAGCCGTTGTTCGGGTCCTGGCAAGCCGGGATGGTCGAGCCCTCGTCGCATGGGTAGCAGCGGTGATTTTCGCAATAGTAGCCGGGCGGGCAGTCCGGGTGATCGTCGCAAGAGTCGGGTAGAGAACCATCGGGGCGACAATAGCCATCTTCGCAATGATAGCCCTCGGGGCATTGGTCGTCGCTGGTGCAGTCCTCGCCCGAGGTCTCGGTGCAGGAACCGTTGAGACAGACCTGGCCGGCCGGGCATTCCGCGCTGGACGTGCAGCCCTGACGCGGCGAGACCGTGATGTTGTACTGCACGCGGCTGGGCTTGCCCGGCTCTTCCACGCTGACCACGTAGGGGCCGCCTTCCACCGTGCCCGCCACGAAGGTGGCGGTGGCCAGACCCGAGGCGGTGGTGATGGCCGTGGGGCTGGGGATGGTGGCGTCGCGGCCGGGGGGGCCGTTGACGATGGTGAAGGTCACGGAAGCGCCCTGAACGGCGAGGGGCGAGGCGGCGTTGGTCACGTCTAAGACCTTGACCGTCAGATCCAGGGATTCACCCGTGTGGCAGGTGAGTGTCGTGGCACCGACCGCGCTCAGGGCGTGGACGACGTTTTTGATGATGATGTGAAAGTAGACACCTTCGGGATCCGAAGTGCTGGATGCGTGAACCTGGTACTGCCCGGCGGTGGAACCGGCGGTGAACACCACCGAGGCCAGGCCGCTGGCCGCGGTGGGCGCGCTTGAGGTCGACAGGTTGCTGTCGCCTGGGTTGGACGTGATCTGGAAGTTGATGGTTTCTCCCGCCACGGCACCCAAACAGCGCTCGAAGAGGAAGACTTTCAGATCGGCTTGTTCTCCCGGGCGCAGGATGTTTTCCGGGTTGCCCACCACGCTCAACAAGCGCTCACCGGCACCCTGGCAACCGTCCGGGCCTGCCTGTCCGTCGAAGCCCCCATCGTCGTTGCCGTTGGTATCGGAGCCACAGCCGCCGAGGCCCATGGTCAGCGCCATCATTAAGGAAAACAATAAGGTTCCCAAGCGTTTGATCATAAGCTTCATCACCATACCTCCTGCGAGCTACAAGGGCCCGTCAGCGCATCGAGTGGAAAGACCCCCTATTATCGCCGGGCTTGGCTGGATTTGCAAGCACCTGAAGGCTGGAATAGACTTCGCAAGCCAAAAGGTTTTGGGGGCGATAAGGAGAATTCATGATGGTTAAAGAACGCTTTAGTCACCTCATCTGCGATACCTGTGAGCGTCGTTTTGAGGCCGGCGAAGTGGAGATGACCTGTCCCGACTGCGGACCGGATCAAGGTACGCTGACGGTTCACTACCCCTATGAACAGGTCGCCGAAAAACTCAATCGGCAAGTATTGGCTGAGCGCCGGGAGATGTCCCACTGGCGTTATCTTGAGATCCTGCCGGTGAGTGCGCGCCCGAGCCAGTTGCATCCACGGGTGGGTTGGACGCCGCTGTATGAATTGGACGGCTTGGCCCGTTCCCTGGGCGTGGGTAAACTTTGGATCAAAGACGATGGGCAAAATCCATCGGCCTCCTTCAAGGACCGGGCTTCTTCCGTGGGCGTGGCCAGGGCGATGGAAGCAGGTAGGGGTGTGATCACCGCGGCCTCTACCGGGAACGCTGCTTCCAGCGTTTCTCTTTTTGCCGCCTGTGCCCGTTTGCGTTGCGTGATTTTCGTGCCGGAGACGGCGCCCGAGGCCAAGGTGGCCCAATTGCTCATGTTCGGGGCCGAAGTCTTGGCCGTCAAGGGCAGCTATGACCAGGCCTTTGATCTCTGTGCCCAGGCCGCCGAAGAGCAGAATTGGTACTGTCGCAACACGGCGGTCAATCCGTTTTTGGGCGAGGGCAAGAAGACGGCCGCCATGGAGATCTGCGAACAGCTGGCCTTCGAAGTGCCGGACGCCGTGGTGGTCAGCGTCGGAGACGGTTGCATCATCGGTGGAATCCATAAGGGTTTTGTGGATTTCAAGCGATTGGGGCTTATCGATCGCATTCCCCGTATATACGGCGTGCAGGCCCAGGGCAGTTCACCCCTGGTTACGGCCTTCGAGCATGGCTGGCGGGAGGCCAAGCCGGAAGAGGGCACGACCACTTGCGCCGACAGCATCAACGTCGGTCATCCACGGGATCACATCAAGGCGCTCAGGGCCGTGCGCGAAACTTCGGGCGCGATGGTGGCCGTGGAAGACGAGGCCATTTTGGAGTCCATGCGCCGATTGGCACGAGAGGCCGGTGTTTTCGCCGAGCCCGCCGGCGCCACGGGTTTTGCCGGCTTGGCCAAGCTTGTTGCGCAGGGGGCCATCGGCAAGGACGAGCGCGTGGTCTGTATGGTGACGGGTAACGGATTGAAAGACGTGACCACCGCCATCACGGCCGTGGACCGACAGGTGATTCCGATGGAGGCTTCGGCCGAGGCCGTGCGTCGCTGGATTGAGGCTGAGAAATCTTGATCCGCGGCCTGGTCATTTGGATGTTAGAGGCCCTTTTTTGTAGGGCCTCTTATGCTGCGGCGTTTTGCGCAGTGCTCTTGTTGGGGGGAGGGCTCGCCGAGGCCAATCCCCCAAGTCAGCGCGATTTACGCCTAAGGGTTATTCCCGAGCGACCCATCCAGGGCTCTTTTATTTTGGTGGAGCTCGAAGGTGCCGTGCCCGGTGATCGGGTCAGCGGTTCTTTTCGTGACCGACCGCTGCGTTTTTTCTTGGACGATTCAGGTCGACTGCGCGCCCTGGGGGCGGTGAAGTTGGAATGCCCCGCCGGCCCTCATCCTTTGCAGCTGCAGGTGGTGCCCCCCGAAGGCGCGTCCATCTCTCAAGAAACCGTGGTGACCATTCGTGAAGGGCGCTTCGACGACCAGGAACTGCGGGTCCGGCGCAAGTATGTCAAGCCGCCCAAACGGCTGCATGCGCGTATACGCAAGGACCGTGAGGCCATCAAGAAGATATGGGACGCGCCCCCGACCGCCAGGGCATGGCAGGGTAATTTTGTTTGGCCCAGGCGGGACACCATCACCTCGAGTTTCGGGCTTCGCCGGGTTTTCAACGGGGAGCTGCAGAGCCGACATCGGGGTCTGGATATCGATGGTCGCAGGGGCAGCCCGGTGCGCGCCATCGGCTCCGGTACGGTCGTCATGGTGTCCGATCGCTATTACAGCGGCGGCACGGTCGTCATCGATCATGGCTTGCGCTTGTTCTCCTTGTACTTTCATCTGCGGGGCAAGCTTGTGAAGGTGGGGCAGCAAGTAAAGGCCGGGCAAAAGATCGGAACCGTCGGTCGAAGTGGTCGGGCCACCGGACCCCATCTGCACTTGAGCGTCAAGCTTGAGGGCGTTTACTTCGATCCGCAGCAGCTATTGGATTTTGATTTTGGAGGAGAAGCCCCGTGAAGCTTCTTCGGCTGGTGCTGCTTTTTTTTGGCCTGGGCTGCGCCGCCGTCGTTTGGGCAGGAACCCCCAAACCCGCCGATTGGGGGGATCATATGGGCCCCCTCGCCGATCAGCGTCAACCGCCGCTGGTGCCCAGCAATCCCCTGGTGGCCCCTTCTTCCGCGGCACCTGCATTGGTAGTCTGGGATGAGCTTTTTTCTCTGACCTTGGAGATGCCGCCTGGGCGAAGTCCGGGGCCGGCCAGCGCCTGGCAGGCGGTTTTGCTTACGCGGATTCGGGCACCTTTCGGCGGCCTGGTCGGCGCTCCGGTTTTGCAGCGATACGAGCTCTCCATTGAGGCTTTGGATGTCGGGGAGCGGCCTTCCTTGGTCAGACTTTGGGCGCGGGTGACTGCCCGAGCCCCAAGGGAGACCTATCACTTGGAAGTACTGGGTCCCGAAGGACTGGTCGCAAGGCGTCCGAACGCCGTTAGGGTGCTGGGTTCGGCTCGCCGGTTGGGCACCATGCGTTTCGCCGTCATGGGTGACAGCCAACTCCGCGATCCCTCCACCCGCCTGCAACGGGGTCATTTCAACAACGGCTCGTTTCCCCGACGGGGCAAGAACGATGCCGATCGCATGTTTCTGCAGGAATTGGACGAGCTGGACTTTTTCGATCCGGACTTCGTGTTGTACCTGGGTGATTTGCTTTTCGGTATCGACTATCGGGCGGAGTATCCCGAGACCCTGCAACGTTTTTGGTCCAAAGCCCCAGCCGCCTTCATGGTGCCCGGCAATCACGACGCCATGGCTTTGTACGAATTGGCGCTGAAGGAGGGTTGGTGGGCTGAACTTTTGGGCTCGGTCCGCTGTGCCTTGCCCTTGGTGAGGGGAGATCTCAGCGCTTCCAAGATATTTACGGCCTTGGGCTGTGTGTACGGCGACCTCCGAAAAATACTCTTCCAGGATTTGCAACAGGATGGATTGGACTACTGGCGGCGCTATCTCGGGGCCACCGACGCAGCCGTGGACCTGGGCGATCACTGGCATTTGATTGCCTTGAACTCCTACGCGGGTTCTCCCGAGCGGCGTCATGGTTTTGTGCTTGGTCTGGGATTTGTCGGCCTGGATCTGGGGGTGGCCGCTGTCGACAATTACGGGGGCAGTTTGAGCGATGCTCAGCTTTCCTGGTTTGATGCGGAACTGAAGCGAGCGGAGGCCACTGGCCGACGGGTCATCGTGGCCTTGCATCATGACCCTCGTGGCAACGAGGACGAAGTCTGGGGACGCCGCTATCACGCAAACCTGCCTTTCCCTACCGAGCCCCTCGGCCTGCGCCGTTTTCAGGAGTGGAATTACAACAACCCGAATTGGGCCTTGGACGACGAAGGGGGGCGGAAGGGCGAGCGGCAGACCGAAAACAGCGCCACGGCTTTTTTGTCTTTGCTGTCAGGGCGGGTGGCCGCGGTCTTCACCGGGCACTTGCATGCCGATCGGGATCAAGTGGTCCCGACCGGCGCTGAGATCATCAAGGGTTCGGGTTTGCGGGCCCGCGGGCCTTTGCGGTTTTGTCGGGTGACCAGCGCTTCCGCTTCTCCTTTGGACGACAAGGGCTACTGGGGCTATCGCTTGATCGAGCTGGGGGAGGACGGCGAATTGCATGGGGTGATGTATCGTCCCCAATCGGCATGGGCGTCGGTGCCGGCGGGCAATCTGTGGTTGGATGGCGATGGCCATCCAGACAGCAAGGGCGTCGTCTATCGCCTGAACAACGGCTTGCCTGAGAGGGTTCGGGGCCGACTGCGTCTGTATTTGCCTGAGCGCTTGGAGGGCTATGATTTTTTGCTTGGCGGCCCTGGTAAAGTGGGCCTGGACGACGTGGGCCGGGGGCCCGAGGGCATGGCTGTTTACTATGTGCGTGTCGAGCTTGAGGGGGTAGACGGCGGACCTGTTCCCCCGCCTCCAGGTAAAGAAGTGCAGGCCACCCTGCGGGTGCGACCGGCCAGGGGCAATCGTGTGCCCGTGGTGGATTTTTTTCCTCGGCCCGCCTTGCCAGCGACCGGACAAGCCGTGCGTTTCGATTTATCCCAAACGCGGGATCCGGAGGGTCGTCCCCTCGTGTCCTATGTTTGGGATTTCGGAGACGGACACAGCACGCGCGGACCCAATCCGGTCCATCGCTATGAGCAGATTGGGCGCTATGAGGTCAGTTTGACGGTTGTAGACGATCGAGGCGCCTTCGCTCGGCATGCCACCGCCCTGCAGGTGGTCGCACCGGCGGCGAGCTGCGCCGCGGCAAGGGGTTCAGGAACGGGCCTGTGGTTTCTTGTTGGGCTGATCCTGGGCTGGATTGGTTTGGTCAGGCCTAAAAGCCACTAATGACTTTCCAGTCTGCGCCTTCTTTGACCAGTTCCATGCGGTTGAGCTCGTCGGTGACCTGCCAACGCTCGCCGCTGGGCAGCTTGATCAGGTAGCGGGTCACGTAGTGGTAGTCCATTCGGGCTTTGTCTCCGTCGACCCTTACATCTTTGAGCGTGATGTTCAGTTGCAGATCGTTGACCTGCTTGAAGTGCTTGCTGAAGTGGGACTTCAGGCCCTTGTAGTTGTAATCATCTTTGGTCTCCGGCGTGCCCAGATCCTCATAGAACCTTTCGGAGGTCAAAGACACCAGGGTGTCGATGTCTTTTGCTTCGTAGGCCTGTCGGTACTTGGCCATGATGACCAGCAGGGCCCGATGGTCGGGGGTGTCGGTCAACTGGATATCCAAGTTGGGGATGAGCTTGGCCCCACATGCAGAAAAGAGGATGGTCGCAGCCAGCAACAGGGTGAGCGCGCGCGTATTCATGTTTTAACCTCCGCAACGAACCGATTGGGCCTTGGGAACCCTTAGACAAGATCGACCATCGCGGCCCATGTGTCAAGTTCAGCCGCGCGGAGCGCAATTACTAAACCACTCAGCGGGTCCCTGGATTCCCGGCGTCAGGGGTTTCTTTTTCTCCAAAGACCTGGGCGCTGAAAACCTCGATGCTTGTTTTGGGGTCTTTCCAGGCCTCGGGCGGTAGGCCGGCCTTGAGGCAGGTCTGGGCGAGGAACTCCTCTCGATTCCAGCCGTACTCGGTGGCCACCTGGGGCAAGAGCACGCCCGAATAGAAGTCGCGCGTGATGAAGATGCCATGGGTGCCGACCTCCACCTGCTTGGGATCTTCGATGAGGCGGCGCGGGCTGAGTACCGAGATTTCGATGTCGACTGCGTCTAAGGATTCGGCTTCCATGGACGGGAATCGCGGGTCCCCGGTGGCGGCGGCGAGCGCCATCTCCTGGACCACCTCGGCCAGGGGGCGCTCCGCGTTGAAGGTGCCGATGCAGCCCCGCAGCTCCCCATCCTGGTGCAGACTGACAAAAGCCCCGGCGAGTGCCTGGAGAGCCTGGTCGGCCTGAAGGTGCGGGGGCAGGTCTTGTTCGGCCAGATGTTGCTTGATGCTCTCGCGGGCCAGTTTCAGTAGTTCGTTTTGCTGGGTTGGGTTCAGCATGGATGACCTCATGGAATGTTCTTTTCGTTATGCTACTTGGGGCTCCGCTTGCGGTCAATGGGGGGCTTGTCCGGACAGCCCGATAGGGCTATGTTGGGTTTCCATTGACGACAAGTGAGGATCACATGCTGCTTTTTGATTCGCTGGAAACGGGCCCCTTGATGGTTAACTGCTACATCGTGGGTGATTCCGAGACCAAGCAGGCCGCCGTGGTGGATCCGGGGGGGCATGTGGGGGCTATTCGGTCAGCCCTGGATACCCTGGGCCTGACTTGCAAGTACATCATCAATACCCACGCTCATTTCGATCACGTGGGCGGCAACGGAGAGTTGAAAAAGGCCACCGATGCCAAGATTCTGATCCACAAGGCTGAAGCCGCTTGGCTCGGTGAATTGACCGAGCATGCCCGCATGTTCGGTGTGCATGTGGAAAATTCCCCGCCAGCGGACGGCAATCTGGAAGAAGGCCAGATCATCAAATTGGGCAAGGGCGACGATGGCATCACGCTCAAGGTACATCACACGCCGGGCCACAGCCCCGGTAGTGTTTGCTTGGTGGTGGAGGGGCAAAAGAAGATCATGGTGGGGGATTTGGTTTTCGCGGGCTCCATCGGGCGGACGGATTTGCCCGGGGGCGACTTCGACACCCTCATCGACAGCGTGAAATCCAAGATCTTCACTTATGCCGATGACACCAAGCTCTATTCCGGGCATGGACCCGTGACCAGCATCGGTCGGGAAAAACGCAGCAACCCCTTTCTGACGGGGAAATACCGGGGATAAACAGGCATTCGGAGGAGAGCATCATGATGTGCATCAAGCGTTGCGGATTGTTGATTTTGGTTTTGGGCTTTTTGGCCGCGTGTCATGCTCATGCCTCCGGGGGCCAAAGCGAACTTCGCAGCGGTGACAATTACAAGGTGCTGGCTACGGCCAAGGCCTCGCCTGATAAATCCTTGTCGGGTGAATTGGAACTGCTGATCATCAAGAAGGGCAAGGATTGGAAGCTAACCACCGATGCGCCCATGCGCATCACCGTCACGGCACCCGACGGGGTGGAGTTGAGCAAGAAACTCTGGAAGAACGCCGACGCGGCCAAACTCGACAAGAACAAGCAAGCCCGATTCGTCCTGCCATACAAGCTCAAGGCCGCGGGCTCCTACGACCTGAAACTCAAATTCAGTTTCGTCCTCTGCACCGAAACCCTCTGCCAAAAAAAGCGCTTTGAAGTGGACTACACTTTGAAGGGCGGCTGACGCTAGAACACGGCAGCGGCTCCCATGGTGATGCTCATATCCAGGATGTCGCGGGTGTCTTCGTCCAGTGGGATGCTCAGCATGAGGTAGGGCTTGATGATCGGCAGATGAACTTGTGCCAGGATGTCGAGGGCAAAAAAACTGTTGTTGTCGTCGAAGGTCAGGCTGCTCATGCCGCGAAAACCCAGTCCCGCCGACACCAGGTTCATGATGTTTGCCCCACCAGCCAGGCCGTAGACCATGAAGGTGTCATAACCGTCCCGGGCGTCGGAGACATCGTCGTTTAGGTAAATCAGCATCTCGGGGCCGATGTGGAACTGGGCGAAGAACAGGTCGTGCGTTAGCTGGAAGCCCAGCGTCGGCGTGGCCACCAGAAACTCCGAGCCGAAGCGATTGTAGCGCAGATGGTTGAGCATGCCGACGCTGATGGCTCCGATGTCTTCCCCGTCGTCGGCCTCCATGGGCGCGATGGATATTTCCAACTGGCCTCCGAAGCAGGCCCGAATGCCGCCGGGTAGATCCAGGCAGTGTTTGCCTTTGGCGAAGAGGTCGATGTTGCCGAGCCAAAATCCACTATCCGCCTCGTCCGCGTCCGGGTTGGCATAGGAGAAACCCAGGTTAAGCCCCACTGCCGCGGGCCCGAAGCCAAACTGCCCCACGAGTTCGGGCACCACGCCACTGAAGTATTCTCCTGTCGGGATGTGCAGATCGAGAGAGACCAGGCTGTCGGTGTTCAGGCTGGTGTAGCCCTTGGTGCCCAGGTAGGGCTCCACCGGGTCCGCTGATGTGGTCGGGACATTCAGCAGAGTGCCGAGCAAAGCCGCCGCCAATGAGATTCGTCGAAACATTTTCCCCTCCTCGTGGATGAATGAAAGCATCTTGAGTATTCGAATCCTATGCGATGGACTGGACTAAAGATAGTGATCCGGCTCACAATGGGCCCATGAGTCTTTTCGACAAAGAGCGGCAAAGGGGCAGACCCGTTTTTCTTGTGCCTCTCTTGTTTCTGATCTGTTCATGCGGGTCGGGAGAAAAGGGGCAAGGGGACTGGGTCCTGCCTGAATCAGAGCGGGTGCTTTACGACGTGGACTGTGAGGCCGCTTGTGCGGTGGAGCGTCGTTGCCAGGCTTGGCCGGAAGACCAGGATTGCCTGGGCGAATGTCAGGGCATGACCGCCAAGGGTGGGTTGCAAAAAAGCCATCTGGAAGACTGGGCTACATGCCTTCTGTCCTTGGGGGACTCATGCAGCAGGCGCGATGTGGATGCCTGTCGCCGGCAAGCGCAGACGGTCTGTGCCAGGCCCGATGAATTGGACGCCCTGGCCGATGCCTGGTGTCGCAAGTGGCTGACCTGCAGCGGCGCGCCGGTGGATCGCTACCTGGACCGATGCCTGGGTGACCTTGACGGGCTGCCGGACATGGGCCTGCTGGCCTGCATGAGCCCGGCGGCTTTGCGGCGATTTGGCGATTGCGCGGAAGCAGCCGATTGCAGCACTTTGAGTGATTGGCCCTTATTGCAACTTTGTTGGTCAATATACTTGTGAAGCCCCCTTGGCGAAAAATCCGTAAAGCTGCTAAACTAATGCGAAACCTGGAAAGAGTTAAAGACTTGAGGCTTGCCTTTTTGTTTTTTTGTTTAATGCTTAAGAGAGGTGTGACGTGACGCGCGCGATATTCCGTTGGTCGTCCTTGGTTGCCTTGTTCTCCTTGTCGCTATTTGTCCTTGGCGCTTGTGATTCGGACGTCGGGGGCCCCAACCGCGCGCCGGTGGCCGTGGCGGGTCCGGACGCAGAGGCGGCACTTGGGACTTCCGTGACTTTGGATGGCAGCGCCAGCTACGATCCGGATGGCGACGTCCTCAGTTATGCCTGGCAAGTCTTGAGCCGACCGGTGAATTCCACGGCCCAGCCCGTGGACGCGGGCAGCCGACAGACTTCCATGCAACTGGATGCGGCCGGGACTTATTTGGTGGCCCTGGTGGTCTCCGATGGGCAAATGGAGTCAGGGCGGGATGTGATGCAGATTCGGGCCGCCGGATGCGAGAGCAATGATGAATGCCAGGACGAATTTTTCTGTACGGTGAACGAGCGCTGTGAAGGCGGCATGTGCCTGAGTGATGCCATGGACTGTGCGGCGGCCGGTGATGATTGCAACGAGGGCATCTGTGATGAGGATGGGAATGTCTGTGGCCGGCAGGCGCTTTCCGATGGAACCGCCTGTGATGACGATGACTTGTTTTGTACCGGGGCCGAGACCTGCCTGGCGGGGGTATGCACCAGCGAAGGCAACCCCTGTGACCCACCCGAATCCTGCGATGATGCGGCGGACATTTGCGTAGGTTCCGGATGCGGTGATGGCGTGGTCACCGGCACGGAAAATTGCGATCCAGCGGCACCCCAAAGTGACAATTGTTGCGATGCCGTCACTTGCACCTGGGTGGGTTTGGGTGAGGTCGACCCGCAGGCTGTCTGCAGTGGAGCCGGCGAATGCCAGGTAGACGTCTGCGACGGCAGCGGCGGTTGCGACACGACGAACCTGGATGACGGCACGGCTTGTGGCGATGCCACGGATAGCCTTTGTGACGATCCGGACACCTGCCTGGATGGACAATGTGAGGTCAACTTGGCCGGGGCCGGCACCGAGTGTCGTGCTTCTTTGGGTGTCTGCGATCCGGTCGAGCTTTGCGATGGCGTGAACGTGGGTTGTCCCGGCGATGTCCTGGCCGGGAACAGCACGGAGTGTCGCGCTTCTTTGGGCGTCTGCGATCCAGTCGAGGTTTGCGATGGCGTGAATGTGGGTTGTCCCGGCGATGTCCTGGCCGGGAACAGCACGGAGTGTCGCGCTTCTCTGGGTGTCTGCGATCCGGCCGAAGTTTGCGATGGCGTGAACGTGGCTTGTCCTGGCGATGTCCTGGCCGGGAACAGCACCGAGTGCAACGCGTCGACGGGGATCTGCGATCCGGTTGAGGTTTGTGATGGTGTGAACGTGGGCTGTCCCGCCGATGTCTTGGCCGGAAATGGCACGGTGTGCCGGGTCGCCGCCGACGACTGCGATGTGGACGATTTCTGCGACGGCA